>JABEVG010000051.1 GCA_013044075.1 Gallionella sp. | reverse complement strand
GAAGTCCATCAAGCGTTCCGGTTTCGGTCCGAACGCGTTCGACGAATGGCGTTATCTCGACCACGGTGAGCCGGGTATGGATAACAGCAAACGCGTGATCAATCCGGAATTTGTATTGAACCAGGCGCGTTATCAGGGCGCGCAGATTTTGCTGGCACGCGAGAATTTTGGTTGCGGTTCGTCGCGGGAGCATGCGCCTTGGGCATTGGAAGACTACGGCTTCCGCGTCATCATCGCGACCAGCTTCGCTGACATCTTCTTTAACAACTGTTTCAAGAACGGTCTGTTGCCGATACGTTTGCCGGCGGAGCAGGTCGATGCCTTGTTCAAGGCTGTGGTCGCGCAAGCGGGTTATAAGTTGGTGATCGATCTGGATCGGCAAACCATCGGCACACCGGATGGAACGAGCTATCCGTTTGAAGTGGAAGCCTTCCGCAAGCATTGCCTGTTGCATGGACTGGACGATATCGGACTGACCTTGCAGCATGTCGATGACATCCGGTCGTTCGAGAGCACACGTCGCGCCGCGCAGCCCTGGTTGTAAATTTAAGAAGCGGGGAGTGGGGCGTCAGGAGGGTGTTCCGCTGGCCACTCACTACCCATCCTTTTTACTACTTTCCGTACTTTATGTTTTTTAGGATTTTGCTATGAAGATCGCAGTTTTGCCGGGTGATGGCATTGGCCCAGAGATTGTCGCGCAAGCGGTGAAAGTGATGAGCGCGTTGCGCGGCGACGGTTTGAAGATAGAGATGGAATACGCACACCTCGGCGGTGCGGGTTACGACGCGGCGGGCGATCCGTTTCCTGCCGCAACTGAACAATTAACCAAAGAATCCGACGCTGTTTTGTTGGGTGCGGTCGGCGGTTACCAGTACGATAATCTGCCGCGTCCCATGCGTCCTGAACAGGGCCTGTTGCGCATCCGCAAAGGATTGGGCTTGTTCGCTAATCTGCGTCCGGCGATGGTCTATCCCGAGTTGGTGAATGCGTCCAGCCTGAAGCCGGAATTGGTGTCGGGTCTGGACATCATGATTCTGCGCGAGCTGACCGGCGATATTTATTTCGGCCAACCGCGCGGTATACGCACTCTGGAAAGCGGTGAACGCCAGGGCTTTGACACCATGCATTACAGCGAATCGGAGATCCGTCGCGTGGCGCATGTGGGCTTCCAAAGCGCGATGAAACGCGGCAAAAAGTTATGTTCGGTGGACAAAGCCAACGTGCTGGACACCAGCATGTTCTGGCGCGAGATCGTCACCGCAGTGGGGCAGGAGTATCCGCAAGTCGAGTTGTCGCACATGTATGTGGATAACGCGGCGATGCAGTTGGTGCGCGCGCCGAAACAGTTCGACGTGATCCTCACCGGCAATATCTTCGGCGATATTCTGTCCGATGAAGCGTCCATGTTGACCGGCTCTATCGGCATGCTGCCATCGGCATCATTAGACGCCAACAACAAAGGACTGTACGAGCCTTGTCACGGTTCCGCACCCGACATCGCGGGCAAAGACATCGCCAATCCGCTGGCGACGATTTTGTCGGTGGCGATGATGATGCGTTACACTTTCGCAAGGGTGGATGTGGCGCAGCGTATCGAGGCTGCGGTGCGCAAGACGCTGCAACAAGGTCTACGCACGGGTGATATCTATGAAGCGGGCACGCAAAAAGTGGGCTGTGCCGCGATGGGTGATGCGGTGGTGAAGAGTTTGTAGCGGGTAGCTTGTAGCCAAGCGGGTTTTGCTACTCGCCACACGCTACCGGTTGATAATTTTAGAAAGAAGAATCATGAACAAAACTTACGATGTATGTATCTTGGGTGCCACCGGAGCGGTGGGCGAGGCGATGTTGGCGATACTCGAACAGCGCAACTTTCCCGTGCGCAATCTGTATCCGCTGGCTTCCAGCCGTTCCGCCGGTTCCACAGTGACCTTTCACGGCAAAGAGATCACCGTGCTGGATGTGGACGGTTTCGATTTTTCAAAAACCCAGATCGGGCTGTTCTCGGCGGGCGGCAGCGTGTCGGAAAAATACGCGCCCATCGCCGCTGCGGCGGGTTGTGTGGTGATCGACAATACCGCGCACTTTCGTTATGACCGCGATATTCCGCTGGTCGTGCCGGAAGTGAATCCGCACGCCATCGCGCAATACAAGAATCGCGGCATTATCGCCAACCCGAACTGCTCGACCATCCAGATGTTGGTGGCGTTGAAACCCATCAAGGATGCGGTAGGCATCGCGCGTATCAACGTGGCGACCTATCAGGCCGTGTCTGGCACAGGCAAGGAGGCCATCGACGAGTTGTCCGCGCAGACCCGCGCGCTGTTCAATTCACAACCGCCGGTGGTAGATGTGTATCCCAAGCAAATCGCGTTCAACGTCTTGCCGCAGATCGACGTGTTCATGGACAACGGTTACACCAAAGAAGAAATGAAGATGGTGTGGGAGACCAAGAAGATATTGGAGGACGATTCCATCCTGGTGAATCCAACCGCCGCGCGTGTGCCGGTGTTCTACGGACATTCCGAAGCCGTGCATATCGAGACACGCAAAAAGATTACCGCTGCCGATGCGCGCGCGCTGTTGGAAAAAGCACCGGGCGTAAAAGTGGTGGACGAGCGGGTGGCGGGTGGGTGGCCGACCGCGATCGAAGCGGCCGGTCAGGATGCGACTTTCGTTGGGCGTATCCGCGAGGATCTGTCTCATCCGATGGGCTTGGATATGTGGGTGGTGAGCGATAACGTGCGCAAAGGCGCGGCATTGAACAGTGTGCAGATCGCTGAAATTTTGATCGCGAAGTACCTGAATTAGATCTTGTGGTAAACAAGATTATTAGCTTGTACAGATAACTCTTTGATGTTAATTTAATTGTCCAACAAATAACTTGAAGGTGATAGCGTGAAAAAATCACTGTTGAAGCCACTAACCATTCGACTAATCCGCCAAAATACGACGGCTAAGTCGCTGGTTATATTAAAGCTGCTCGGGATCGCTGTGATGACTTGGTCCGCACACGTGTCTGCGGCGGGTATCGGCGGGATCAATGTGATTTCTGCTTTGGGCCAGCCGCTCAAGGCGGATATAGAGTTGGTCTCGGTCAGCCAGGCCGAGAAAACCAGTTTGGTGGCGCGACTGGCTACACCGGAAGCCTATAAAGCAGCGGGTCTCGATTATCCTTTCGGCAACAAGTTTAAGTTCGCCATCGAAAATCGTGCCGACGGTGAATCTTATATTCATGCAACGAGCGCGCAGTCCATCAATGACCCCTTTGTGAGTCTTCTGGTGGAATTGAGCTGGTCATCCGGCAAGCTGGTGCGCGAGTTCACTTTCTTGCTCGACCCTGTCGGCTATCAAGCCGAGCAACCCGTCGCGCAGCCCGTGCAAGCGGTTGCGCCGGTGGTGGTGCCGGTAGCCAAACCGATAGCGGAGAGCGCACCTGTTCAACCCGCCGTTGAGCCGGTAGCAGTGCCGCCTGCGGAAAGTGCGGCGGTGGTCAGCACGCCGATAGAAAAGGCGGTGGAACAACCCGCACAACAAAAATCCACCCAGAAAAAATCTGCGCAAGGTGCTACCAAACAGGTGACGGCTGAAAAAGCGATGGTCAGCGGCGACGTTACCGTGCAGCACGGTGACACCTTGAACAAGATCGCTGCAGCGAACAAAGCAGATGGCGTGAGTTTAGAGCGCATGCTGGTCGCTTTGTATCGCGCGAATGTCAGTCAATTCGACGGCAGAAATATGAACCGTATCCAAACGGGCAAGATTTTGCGTTTGCCGAATGCCACGGAGTTGGCGGCATTGAACCAGTCGGATGCGAAAAAAGAGATACATATCCAAGTGAGCGATTGGAATGCCTACCGTCAGAAGTTGGCGAGTGCCGCACCACTGGGTACACAGCAGCAAGCCGCCCAGCAGGTGAGTGCTGGCAAGATCAGCAGCACGGTCGCGGATAAAACCCCGGTCGCAAAAGAATCCGCCAAAGAAGTGTTGAAGCTGTCCAAAGGCGATGCATTGACGGACAAGGTTGCTGCGACAGGTAAGGCCACCAGCCAGGATAAAAAGAACGCCGTACAAGAGGAGGCTATTGCCAAAGCGAAGGCTGCGGAAGAAGAGCGTACCCGGGCGGCGTTGCTGGAAAAAAATCTGCAAGACATGAAGCATCTTGCCGAGCTGAAGACGCAAGCGGCTGCATTGGCGCAAGCAGCGAGCGCGACCAAGATGGCGGTTGCTTCGCAAGTCGCAGCGGTTTCCCAAGTGACGGCAGTATCCGCTGTGTCGGCGGTGAGTGCGGCCAGTGCCGCACTGCCAGTGCCGAAACACGCCCCCAAACCGCTGCCCAAGCCGGTGGTGGCTGAAGCTTCGATGATGGATCAAGTGCTGGCCGACCCTGTGTATCTGGGTGGCGGTGCGGCGGTTCTGTTGGGCTTGGGCGGATTGGCCTTCGCGGTGAGTCGCCGTAAAAATAAGCAGAATGGTGCGGGGAAAACCCCGGTTGAGGATATTGGTTCAGTGACCGGACATATCGCCACACCCGTGATGCCATCTCCGGATACTGGCGATTTCACTATTCAGGCCGGCAGTACACAGACGGTTGCTCCGTCTTCAAGCGACGATGATCCGATCAGTGAAGCGGATTTGTTTTTGAGTTTTGGACGTGATGCGCAGGCCGAAGAAATTTTGAAAGAGGCGTTGGCAACATCGTCTAACAAAACTCCGATCAAAATGAAGTTGCTTGAGATCTATGCCGCGCGCAAAGATACCGGATCATTTGCTGCGACCGCCGAGCCTATGAAGGATGTCGTCGATGACAAGACCTGGCAACAGGTCGCGAGTATGGGACGCAAGGTCGATCCGCAAAACACACTGTACGGCGGTGTGGCAAGCGTTGAAGATTCGGACAGTGCCACCATGCAGACATTGGCCTTGTCGGCCACACCCGATCTGACGGGGAAGACCTTGACGCGCAGTACGGATTTTGACGTCTCCGATCCGGCCACGATGGTGGAAAAAACCATGATCTTTTCAGCCGATGAGATCGCGACTGCAAAAAACTCGGTGATGGATTTTGACGTGACGGCCACCAATCCGTCGATTGCCGCGCCGACCGGTATGGATTTTGATGTGACCGCCAACCCTGCCAATACCGGCGGCACGGACAAGAAGGAAGCGTCTTCCGGCCTGGATGATTTGGTCTTTGATGTGACTTCAACACATCCGTCCATGCCGGCGGCCACGGAAGAGGTCGTTGCCGTGACCAAGCACGATGACGATGGTATGTTCACACTGGATTTCCCGATAGAGCCCGGTGCGTCCAACGCGGATGGGGCAGCGAAGCCGGCGGAATTCAATTTGTCTGACATCAGTCTGAACCTGGACGACGATAAACCGGTGGTCAAACCGGCTGCAGAAAGTGCGCAGTGGCATGAAGTGGCTACCAAGCTCGATCTGGCCAGGGCATACCAGGAAATGGGTGATGACGGCGGCGCGAAGGAGATTCTTGATGAAGTGCTGCACGAAGGCGATGCCGAGCAACGTGCGGCCGCACAAGAGATATTGAAACAACTCGGTTAGGGCTCATAGCCTGACGCAGCGGCAGCTCGAATGGGCTGCCGTTTTTTTTGGAGCAACGATGCGCTTTCATCCCGCGCTGCAAATCCTCATCTGGTGTGTGCTGGTCGCTTTCATGCAGAGACTGGAGCTGTCGCTGCTGGTCGGCGTGGCGGGAGTCATGTTGCTGATGGGCTGGCTGCTGGCCGGGAAGAAGATGCTGCAGCTGTTGCGCCGTACACGCTGGATCATGTTGTCGCTGCTGGCAATCTATGCGTACAGCACGCCCGGTCAGCCGCTGCTGGAAATGCTGGGTGCATGGAGTCCGGTGCGCGAGGGTTTGGTGGACGGCGCGACGCAATTGCTCAGGCTGTTGGCGGCATTGTCGAGTCTGGCAATCTTGCTGGACCGTTTGCACAGACTGGAGTTGATCTCGGGTCTGTATAGCCTGTTCGCGCCACTCGGACTGTTGGGGCTGTCGCGCGAGCGGTGCGCGATACGGTTGGCGTTGACTTTGCACTACGCCGAAGTCGCGATGTTGCGCGGTCACTCGCGTTGGCAAGATGCGTTACAGGGTTTGTTCGAGCCGCACACGGAAGGCGTGCATCCCATTGCGTTGCCGCTGCATCGCATGGCGGGTCGCGATGTGTTGATGGCTGTGCTATTGGGGTTGTGTGCATTGGGATTGGTGTTGAGATGAGAATCGCCTTGGGCATCGAATATGACGGAAGTTCTTATTGCGGCTGGCAGAGCCAGGCCGGGGGGCTTGCCACCGTGCAAGACACGCTGCAAGCGGCACTGAGCGGCATCGCGGACGAGAGCATCAGTGTGATCGCGGCAGGTCGTACCGATGCGGGGGTACATGGTATCGAGCAAGTGGTGCATTTCGACACGCAAGCAGATCGTCCGTTGCAGGCGTGGGTGCGCGGCGTGAATGCCTTGTTACCCCGCAGTGTGGTGGTGCGTTGGGCGCATCCGGTGGCGGAAGAGTTTCATGCGCGCTTCTCGGCGCAAGGACGCAGCTACCAATATTTGCTGATCAATCGCTGGATGCGTCCTGCGATCAATGCGGGCAAGGTCGGCTGGTATCACTTGCCGCTGGATCTGGCAGCCATGCAAACGGCCGCCGGTCACTTGCTTGGTACACACGATTTCAGCGCGTTCCGCGCCGCAGAATGTCAGGCGAAATCGCCGGTCAAAACGTTGCGTCAACTGGACATACGTCGCGAGGGTGACATGCTCATTTTTGATGTGGGTGCCGACGCGTTTTTACATCACATGGTGCGCAATCTCGTCGGTTGCCTGGTCTATGTGGGTAAAGGCAGATATCCCCCGGCGTGGACAGCCGACGTGTTGGTCAGCCGAAATCGCCGACTGGCCGCGCCGACCTTCGCGCCCGATGGCTTATACTTGCGCCGCATACAATACGACGCGAAATGGGGATTGCCTCAACAGCAGGATACGGGAGTCGTGATGCGAAATTCAGGAGCGCAACATGGGGAGTAAAGCGAAAGGATTTCAACCTGACGACGACGCAAGTGCGATTGGGGGCACTGAATTCCAAATCCAAAATCCTGAATCCTGCGCTGTGACGCGCATCAAGATCTGCGGCATCACCCGTGTACAGGATGCGCTGGCGGCCGCGCGCAGCGGGGCGGATGCGATTGGACTGGTATTCTATGAACATAGTCCGCGTTGCGTGAATATCGCGCAAGCAGTCGAGTTGGCGAATGTGCTGCCACCGTTTGTGACTACCGTGGGCTTGTTCGTGAATGCCGAGCCTTCGTTCGTGCGCGGGGTGTTGGCGCGGGTGCCACTCGATGTGCTGCAATTCCACGGTGATGAAACACCGGCTTATTGCGGGCAGTTCAACAAACCCTATCTCAAGGCGATACGCGTCAAAGCCGGGGTGGATTTGCTACAATGCGCGACCGATTTTCATGTTGCGCGCGGCTTGTTGCTCGATGCCTATGTGGAGGGGATACAGGGTGGCACGGGGGCTTCGTTCGATTGGGCGTTGATTCCGCAAGAGCTGACAATGCCGGTGATCTTGTCGGGCGGGCTGGATGCCGACAATGTCGCCGCCGCGATCAAGCAGGTTCGCCCTTATGCCGTGGATGTGTCCAGCGGTGTAGAGGCCGGCGAAGGAATCAATACCCTGAAGGGCATAAAGGACGCGGCGAAGATCGCCGCGTTTATCAAAGAGGTCAAGCACAGTGAGTTATAACTATCCCGACCTGACAGGTCATTTCGGCCAGTTCGGCGGCACGTACATGGCGGAGACGCTGATTCCCGCCGTGGAAGAATTGGCAGCGCAGTATTTACGCTATCAAAACGATGCCGAATTCAAAGCTGAGTTGGCCTATGAGCTGAAGCATTACGTCGGCCGTCCCAGTCCCATCTATCATGCCAAACGGTTGTCCGAACACCTGGGCGGCGCGCAGATCTATTTGAAACGCGAAGATTTGAACCACACCGGGGCGCACAAGATTAACAGCGCGATGGGTCAGGCACTGCTGGCAAAACGCATGGGCAAGAAGCGTGTCATCGCCGAGACCGGCGCGGGCATGCACGGCGTGGCGACCGCGACGGTGGCGGCGCGTTTCGGCATGGAGTGCATCGTGTACATGGGTGCGGAAGACATCCAACGTCAGGCACCCAACGTGTTCCGCATGAAATTGCTGGGTGCGACCGTTGTGCCGGTAGAGAGCGGTTCGAAGACACTCAAGGATGCGTGTAACGAGGCGATACGCGATTGGGTGACCAACGTCGAATCCACGTTCTACATTTTTGGCACAGCGGCAGGGCCTCATCCTTATCCGATGATGGTGCGCGATTTCCAATGTGTCATCGGCAATGAAGCCCGTGTGCAGATGCCGGAGATGATCGGTCGCCAGCCGGATGCGGTGATCGCCTGTGTAGGCGGCGGCTCGAATGCCATCGGGCTTTTTCATCCCTATATCGAGGTGCCCGACGTGCAGATCATCGGCGTGGAAGCGGGCGGACACGGCATCGCCAGCGGTCAACATGCCGCGCCGCTCACCGCGAACGCGAAGGTCGGCGTACTGCACGGCAACAAGGTCTATCTGATGCAAGACGAGAACGGCCAGATCATCGAGACGCATTCGGTTTCCGCCGGGCTGGATTATCCCGGCGTGGGTCCTGAGCATTGTCTGTTGAAAGATATTGGTCGCGCGCAATACGTCGCGATCGACGACGACGAAGCCATTGCAGCATTCGATGCACTGTGCCGCTTTGAAGGCATTATCCCCGCGCTGGAATCCAGCCACGCGCTGGCACACGCCATTAAGATCGCACCGTGCATGGGCAAGGATAAAGTGCTGTTGGTGAATCTTTCCGGTCGCGGCGACAAAGACATGAACACGGTGGCGCGCATCAAAGGAATCACGCTATGAGTCGCATAAACTCATTTTGTGGGCGAACTGCGGTGTCGCGTGCTCGCTCATTTCTCGCCTACCAATCTTGGTATGTCTCGTCATTCGCTGCGCGGCTCCTTGCATTTCATCCCGCAAAAGTGAGTTTCAAAGGTGTGCACCCATGAGTCGTATTGATAAAACCTTTGCCAAGCTCAAACAGCACAATCGCAAAGCGCTCATTCCTTTTATCACCGCTGGTGATCCGTCGCCCGAATTGACCGTTCCGCTGTTGCATGCTCTGGTGGAAGCGGGTGCGGATGTGCTTGAGCTGGGTGTGCCGTTTTCCGACCCGATGGCGGATGGCCCGACCATACAACGCGCCTCCGAGCGCGCGCTCAAACTCGGTGTGTCGCTGCGCTCGGTGCTGTCTATGGTGGCGGAGTTCCGCAAGCAGGATGCGACCACGCCCGTGGTGCTGATGGGCTACGGCAATCCGATCGAAGCGATGGGGTGGGCGGCGTTCGCGCAACGCTGTGCCGAGGTTGGCGTGGATGGTGTGCTGACCGTGGATTTTCCGCCGGAAGAAAGCCACGATGCTTTTGAATATCTGCAACGCCATCACATCGCACCAATCTTTTTGCTTGCGCCGACCACCAACGAAACGCGCATCCAGCAAGTCGCCAAGCTGGCGCGCGGTTATGTGTACTATGTCTCGCTCAAAGGCGTGACCGGATCGGGCAGCATCGATCTATCTGCCATCGAGGACAAGATGCCGCAACTACGCAAACATATTGCACTGCCTATCGGCGTGGGCTTCGGCATCCGCGATGCGGTGACCGCCAAGGCAGTCGCCAAATTGTGCGATGGAGTGGTGGTGGGCAGTCGTATCGTGCAAGAGATAGAAGACTCCACCGCGCAGAACGTGCTGGAAAATGTGAGCCGCTTAGTCAAAGAATTAAGGCAGGCAATATAAAGAAACATGAGGAGAGCACCATGAGCTGGTTTCAAAAACTACTACCGCCCAAGATCAAACGCCGCGAGGGCGATCTGAAGAAGAACGTGCCCGAAGGTCTGTGGACCAAATGCCCGTCCTGTCAGGCGGTGCTGTATCACTCCGATCTGGAAAAGAACCACAGCGTCTGCACCAAGTGCAACCATCATCATCGTGTGACTGCGCGCACCCGCCTGGATTGGTTGCTGGACGGCGAAGGCCGCTTCGAGATCGGCGCGGAAGTATTGCCGATAGACACGCTCAAATTCAAAGACCAGAAAAAATATTCAGATCGCCTCCTCGCGTCCAAGAAAAGCACCGACGAAGACGACGCACTCATCGTCATGCAAGGCAGTATCCATGCCGTTCCGGTGGTAGTCGCGGTGTTCGAGTTCAGTTTCATGGGTGGGTCGATGGGATCTGTTGTCGGCGAGCGTTTTGTGCGCGGCGTGCGCGACGCGATCGAACAAAAATGCCCGTTCATCTGCTTCGCCGCCAGCGGCGGTGCGCGTATGCAGGAAGGCTTGTTGTCGCTGATGCAAATGGCGAAAACCTGCGCGGCACTCACGCAGCTCTCCGAAGAAAAGCTGCCCTTCATCTCGGTATTGACCGACCCGACCATGGGCGGTGTGTCCGCCAGCTTTGCCTTCATGGGTGACGTGGTCATCGCCGAACCCGGCGCGCTGATCGGCTTTGCGGGCGCGCGCGTGATCGAGCAGACGGTGCGCGAAACCTTGCCGGACGGCTTTCAGCGTGCCGAGTTCCTGCTCGAACACGGCGCGGTGGACATGATCATCGATCGCCGCGAAATGCGCGCACAACTCGCGACGCTGATCACCTTGCTGACCAAACAGCCAGCGGTGACGGAAGTTGAGGCGGCTTAACTTTTGGTGCGAAAATCAATGACCGATACTAGCTCGCAAATTGTTTATGTCCTTACCAATCCGGCGATGTCAGGGTTGGTGAAAATTGGAAAAACAACCCAGCTTGAGGTTGAAGGTCGCATGAAACAACTTTATGGAACGGGGGTTCCTGTACCGTTTGATTGTGCGTTTGCATGCCAAGTAAAAGATGCATCCGAAGTGGAAAAGGCATTGCATTTCGCTTTCGGCAATACAAGAATTAATCCGAACAGAGAGTTTTTTAGAATCGAGCCTGAACGCGTTATTGCCGTTTTGAAATTACTAAAAGTTGATGACATTACGAGTCAATTCGAAAAGCAACTTGAAGCCGACATTGAGGTAGTTGATAAGCAGTCTTCCCAGAATCTAAAGGAGATACAGGTTCGCCCCAAAATGAATTTTTACGAGCTTGGTATCCCTGAGGGTTCAGTTCTTGTTTCCAAAGATGGGAAGCTTCAGGTAACAGTTATTGAAGAAAAGAAAGTTAACTTGAATGGCACAATCTGCTCATTGACGATGGCAACCAGAAAGTTATTAGGATTGCCTGATGACCGCCCGATACAGCCCTCACCGTATTGGACTTTCAATGGAAAAACTATCAAAGAGATATACGAGGCATTTCATAGCTCCGCGGAAGAAAGTTAATAGGGAAACCTATGGAACGCTGGGTTATCTATGCTTTTCTGTCCATGTTCTTTGCGGGCTTTACGGCGGTCATCGCCAAGCAAGGTATGGTGGGGATTTCCAGCGAATTGGGGCTGACGGTGCGCACGATATTCGTCGCGGTGTTCGTGTTGATGTTCGCGTTGTGGGCGGTCACGCCATCTGAATTCGGCGGGCTGCGCAAAGAAAATTATATCTGGCTGGGCGCGTCCGGCGTGGCGACCGCGCTGTCCTGGGTGTTCTACTACAAAGCCCTGAAACTCGGCGACGTGGCGACCGTCGCGCTCATCGATAAAGGCAGTGTGTTGGTCGCGATTTTTTTGGCCTGGTTGATACTCAAAGAAGCGATCACGCTACGCACGATTATTGGTGCGGGTATGGTGTTTCTAGGTCTGCTGATTATTGCGAAAAAATAACCACGCTGTCATTTCCGCGCAGGCGGGAATCCAGTAAAAATATACGTTCCGCGTAGCGGGCAAAATCCGGTTGTTCCGCTGCACGGAGCTTATTGATTAACTGGATTCCCGCCTGCGCTGGAATGACGAATCCTTTGGAATCCACTTAATCTATGTCCGCAACTTTAGCCGACTGGCTCACCCATTTAGAATCCCTGCACCCAAAGAACATCGCACTTGGCCTGGAGCGTGTCGCGCAAGTCAAACAACGTCTGAATCTCAATCCTGATTGTCCCGTTATTGTGGTCGGTGGCACGAATGGCAAAGGTTCGGTGTGCGCGATGCTGGAATCCATCTTGTACGCAGCGGGTTATCGCGTTGGCTGCTATACCTCGCCGCATCTGTTGCATTACAACGAGCGGGTGCGGGTGGCGAAACAGCCGGTGAGCGACGCGGAATTATGTGCGTCGTTTGAGCAGATTGAGCGGGTGCGCAAACCTTTGTGGACCGACAGCCAAGTGACCTCCCTCATCCCAACCTTCCCCCAGAGGGGGAAGGAGCAGTTGCCACCTCTCGCTTCGGGAGAGGGCTGGGGTGAGGGCGGCGGTGTTGAAATTCCCTTGACCTATTTCGAGTTTGGCACCTTGGCGGCGATGCAGTGCTTCATCGCACATCAGGTCGATGTTGCCATCCTCGAAGTGGGTTTGGGCGGCAGGCTGGATGCGGTGAACGTGTTCGATAACGATTGCGCGGTGGTGACCAGCGTGGACATCGATCACGTCGATTATCTGGGCGACACACGCGAAAAGATCGCCTTCGAGAAGGCGGGCATCTTCCGTCCGAATCGCGTGGCGATATGCGCCGATGCAAACGTGCCGCAAACTTTGCGCGACCATGCGCAAGCCATCGGCGCGGAACTGTGGTGTATAGGCAGCGACTTCGGTTGCACGCCGCATCAGGGGCAGTGGGACTATCGCAGCAAAGCCGGTGCGCGCAACGCCTTGCCGCATCCGGCGTTGCGCGGTGCGTTCCAGTTGCACAACGCGAGCGCGGTGCTGGCGGTATTGGATGTCATGCAGCACCGACTGCCGGTGAGTATGGCGGCGGTGCGGCGTGGCTTGACCGAGGTGCAACTCGCGGGTCGCTTCCAGTTCGTGCCCGGCAAGCCGCAACTGATACTCGATGTGGCGCACAACCCGCACGCGGCGCGCTCGCTGGCGCAAAACTTCGCCAATCTGCCGCCCGCGAAAACGTTCGCGGTGTTCGCCATGCTCAAGGATAAAGACATGCGCGGCGTGGTCGAGCTGATGAATCCGCACATCGATACCTGGCTGGTCGCGGGCATAGACGCGATACGCGGGGCAAGTGGCGAGGAGCTGGCGCAGGTGTTGCGAGACACTCAGGTGCGCGGTGAGATCCTGTGCTTTTCTTCCGTCGGCGATGCCTTGCGTTTTGCCTATAAAGCGGCAGGCGAAAATGATAGAATCGCCGCCTTTGGATCGTTCTACACGGTCGCCACCGTGATGCAGGAAAAAGGAATCCGCGTTTCTTAACGGACATCTCCCGGTTCTGCTCACGGTGGCATTTTCAGGCGGAATCAGGCAATGGCAAAACAGCTCACAGACGAAGAATTGAATCTCCGGCGCAAATTGCGTCGCCGCCTGATCGGTGCGGCGGCGTTGACGCTCGCGGTGGTGGTGATACTGCCTATGGTGCTGGACAGCGAGCCAAAATCGACCGGAGAAGATATCGAATTGCGCATCCCCGCGCCCGACAAGGTAGGAGAATTCGTGCCGGGCAAAGAAACCGAGGAGGTCGTTGATACGTCCGCCAGTGCGGCAAATGTAGTGGCATCATCTGCGGTCAGCGCGGTGCCGCAAACCGTGTCAGCCGCGACACCTTCATTGCCGATCACCCGGGCCGTTCCCGTTCAGTCCGCCGCTGAATCAGCCCCCGTTCCTCCCCCGGCGAAAGCGGCGGAGCCAATCAAAACCGAAACCCATCAAGCCAAATCTGACAAGGCTTCCAGCTCCGCAGGATTCGTCGCGCAAGTCGGCGCGTACAGCAATGCCGATACCGCCAGACAAGAGTCGGCGAAGCTGAAAAAATGGGGCTTCAAAGCCTATACCGAAAAGGCGGGCGACAAGATACGCGTGCGCGTCGGCCCCTACGAGGAGCGTGACAAAGCGGAGAAGGTGCGCCATCTGCTGGAGAAACACGGCCTGCATCCGGTGGTGACGAGCGTTCAATGACGGCATTTGATTTTGCCTTGATCGGCATCGTGTCGGTCTCGGTGTTGATCGGTGTATGGCGTGGTGTGGTTTACGAGGTGTTCTCGCTGTTGGGCTGGGTGGTCGCGTTCGTGTTGAGCCAATATTGCGCGCCCAAGCTGGCCGCCATGCTGCCGGTGACGACCGAGGCGACACGGGTCGCGTTGGCTTATGTGCTGGTCTTCATCGCTGTCTTGCTGGTATGGGCGATGCTGGTCTGGTCGCTGTCCAGACTGATCAAGGCGGTGGGGTTGGGCTTCATCGATGGCTTGCTGGGAGCACTGTTCGGCGTGTTGCGCGGCGTGCTGGTGGTGCTCGTGCTGGTGTGGGTGGCGGGCATGACGCGTATCCCCGAGCAAAAGTTCTGGCGTGATGCGAAGTTCAGCGGCAGCGTGGAAAAGGTCGCCTTGCTGGGCAAAGTATGGTTGCCGGACAACATCGCGCAGCGCATCCGCTACCGTGCGAAGAGTTGATTTATTAGCGTTACTATTGGGGCATAAATTATGTGTGGCATTCTCGGGGTAGTTTCGCAAACGCCGGCTAATCAGTTGTTGTACGACGGCTTGCAAGTGTTGCAGCATCGCGGCCAGGATGCCGCCGGTATCGCGACACTGGACGGGCGCACGTTCCATCTGCACAAGGGCAACGGCATGGTGCGCGATGTGTTCCGCACCCGCAACATGCGTGCCTTGACAGGCAATGCCGGCATCGCCCATGTGCGTTATCCGACTGCCGGTTCGGCGGTGGATCACAACGAGGCGCAGCCCTTCTATGTCAATTCCCCGTTCGGCATCGTGCTCGGCCACAACGGCAATCTGACCAACACCGAAGAGTTGCAGAAACAGTTGTTTGTAGATGATTTGCGCCACGTCAATACCAGCTCCGATTCGGAAGTGCTGCTGAATGTTTTTGCGCACGAATTGCAATCGAAATGCAAAGGCTTGCGGCTGGATGCGGCGACCATCTTCGCGGCGGTGTCCGGCGTGCATCAGCGGTGTCGCGGCGCATATGCCGTGGTGGCGATGATTGCCGGTTACGGTCTGGTGGCATTTCGCGACATCTACGGCATACGTCCCCTCGTGGTGGGCGTGAACGATACCGAGAAGGGACCGGAATATCTGGTCGCATCGGAATCGGTTGCGCTCGACACGCTGGGGTTTAAATTCCTGCGCGACATCGCGCCCGGCGAGGCGGTGTTCATCGATTTCGACGGCAAGATGCACAGCCAGCTATGCAGCACCAAAGCCAAGCTCAATTCCTGCATCTTCGAGTATGTCTATTTTGCGCGCCCCGATTCGGTGATCGATGGGGTGTCGGTGTACGAGACGCGTCTGTACATGGGCGAATTTTTGGCGGACAAATTGCAGCGCGAATGGGCGGATGTGCAGATCGACGTGGTCATTCCGATTCCCGATTCCAGTCGTCCCAGTGCGTTGCAGCTGGCGAATCGCCTCAATATCCCGTTCCGAGAAGGCTTTGTGAAGAACCGCTATATCGGCCGCACCTTCATCATGCCGGGACAGGCGATGCGCAAGAAATCGGTGCGCCAAAAACTCAATGCCATCGGCGTGGAGTTCAAGGGCAAAAATGTGTTGCTGGTGGACGACTCCATCGTGCGCGGCACGACCAGCCGGGAAATCGTGCAGATGGCGCGCGATGCCGGTGCGCGCAAAGTGTATTTCGCTTCCGCCGCCCCGCCGGTGCGCTTCCCCAATGTGTACGGTATCGACATGCCCAGCCGCACAGAACTGATCGCCACCGGACGCAGCGATGCGGAGATATGTTTCGAGATCGGCGCGGACGGCTTGATCTATCAAGACCTGGAAGACCTCAAAGCGGCGGTACGCAAAGCCAATCCGGCCATCACCGACTTCGATGCCTCCTGTTTCGACGGGCAGTACATCACCGGTGACATCACCGCAGCCTATCTCGATCAAGTCGAATCGCGGCGCAACGGCGAGAAGACCGATAAAGTCGCGGACGATGACCAGATGGAGCTGAATCTGGCGATGAGTGCCAGTTCGATGTAGCCAACCCAAAGCGCGCCCGAACCCGATAGTTATGTTGACGGTGGGTGTTGCGTGATGCTAGTTTCCACCCGCGCCGATTTGAGGATCAGCTTGCGGGCGCCTAAAAAATTCAGCTAAAGCGCGGGAGACCCGGTTTAGCGCAAGCTATCCGGGTTTTTATTTCACGGGTGTCAGATGTATATTCCGAAACATTTTGCCGAGACGGACACGCAGACGCTGCAGGCATTTATGCGTACCCACAGCTTTGCCATGTTGGTCACGCAGCACGATGGTGTGCCGTTCGCCAATCATCTGCCGCTGCTGTTGGACAGCAGCATAGGCGCGCATGGCGCATTGCTCGGTCACATGGCGCGCCACAATCCGCAGTGGCAAGATTTCCCAGGTGGCGAGGTGTTGGTGGTGTTCCAGGGGCCGCATGCTTACGTATCGCCCGCCTGGTACGAGCCGAATGCGATGGTGGTGCCGACCTGGAATTTTACGGCGGTGCATGCCTATGGCAAGGCGCGGATTTTGTCTGAAAGCGAGTTGGCAAAAACATTGCAACAGCTCACCGATGAACACGAAAGATCGTTGCCGCAACCGTGGAAATTTGAATTGACGCAGACGATGCGCGAACAGATGCTCAGTGCCATCGTGGGGTTTGAGGTCACGCTGACGCGAATCGAAGGTAAATTCAAACTGAGCCAGAATCGCAGCGAGCAGGATCAGCGCAATGTGATCGCAGGATTATCGCAAAGCGAGTACGGAAAAGATGTCGCGCACAACATGCGCAAAAACTTGGAAAGGAAATAAACATGTCAGCAGAAAACTATCAACCGGAAACCTTGGCGGTGCATGCGGGCACGGTACGCAGCCAGTTCGGCGAACACAGCGAGGCGATGTTCCTGACTTCCAGCTTCGTGTTCGAGAATGCGGCACAGGCCGCCGCGCGCTTCATCGGCGAACAGCCCGGCAACATTTACGCGCGCTTCACCAATCCCACGGTGACCATGTTCGAGGAGCGTCTGGCAGCTTTGGAAGGCGCGGAACAATGCGTCGCCACGGCCTCCGGTATGGCGGCGATCCTGGCGTGCGTGATGGGTTTATTGAAGGCGGGCGACCATGTCGTCGCGTCGCAAAGTCTGTTCGGCGCGACCGTGAATCTGTTCAACAACATCATCAAAAAATTCGGCGTGGAGACGACCTATGTTTCCGCCACCGATGTCGAGGCATGGCAGGCGGCGGTGCGCCCCAATACCAGATTATTCTTCCTGGAAACACCATCCAATCCGCTCACCGAGATCTCCGACATCGCGGCTATCGCCAAGGTCGCCAAGGCTTGCGGCGCGTTGCTGGCGGTGGACAACTGTTTCTGTACGCCGATCTTGCAGCATCCTTTGGAATTGGGCGCGGACATCGTCATACACTCCGCCACCAAATACATCGACGGCCAAGGTCGCGTGCTGGGCGGCGCGGTGTTGGGCGATAAAAAATTGCTGGAAGGCGTGTATGGATTTTTGCGCACCGCCGGACCGACCATGAGCGCGTTCAATGCGTGGATATTTTTGAAGGGCATGGAAACGCTGAAGCTGCGCATGGATGCGCATAGCGCGAACGCGCTGGCATTGGCGACCTGGTTGGAAAAGCAGCCCAACGTGGCGCGGGTCTTCTATCCCGGCTTGCCATCGCATCCGCAACACGCGCTGGCGATGCGTCAGCAAAAGACCGGTGGCGGTATCGTGTCATTCGAAGTCAAGGGCGGAAAAGAGGCGGCGTGGCGTGTGATCGACCACACCAGGCTGTTGTCTATCACCGCCAATCTGGGCGACACCAAGACCACCATCACGCACCCGGCCAGCACTACTCACGCGCGCATCTCACCCGAAGCACGGGAGGCGGCAGGGATCACGGATGGTTTGATCCGCATCGCGGTGGGACTGGAAGCGGTGGTGGATATACAAAACGATTTGGCGCGCGGCTTGTGAAGACACGCGCATAACTACGGTACTCGCCACGTTGTTCGGAGGCCTTCAATGATTCCGATGCTGTCTGCACAAGTGGGCGTCGCACTTAAAGCACACGGTCTGTTGATTGTCACCGCCGAGTCATGCACGGGCGGTGGCGTGGCGCGGGCGATTACCGAAGTTCCGGGCAGTTCTGCCTGGTTCGAGCGTGGCTTCGTGACCTATTCCAATCTCTCCAAGCAACAGATGCTGGGCGTGTCTGCCGCCACGCTGTTGCAATACGGCGCGGTGTCCGAGGCGACGGTGCGCGAGATGGTGGACGGCGCATTGGCGCATAGCGCGGCGCAGCTGGCGGTGGCGGTAAGCGGTATTGCCGGCCCGGAAGGCGGTACGACCGATAAGCCGGTCGGCACGGTGTGGTTCGCCTGGGGCGCGGCGCACGGCATGTGTTTCTCCCGCCGCCATCATCTGTCAGGTGATCGCGGCGACGTGCGTGCACAGGCTGTGACGATCGCGCTGCAAGGCGTGCTGGAGCTGCTGGCGCGCCGCTCGGAGCTTGCCTGATAACTAAAAAGAACGAACGTTCTGTACAAGTTTCAAATCGTGTGCAACAATCCGACTACTTTCTGAGGAGCAATAAAAATGGATGAGAACAAAAGCAAAGCACTCGCGGCGGCACTGGCGCAAATCGAAAAGCAATTCGGCAAGGGCTCGATCATGCGCCTGGGCGAAAACGATGTGACCAAAGATATACAAGTGGTTTCCACTGGCTCGCTGGGCCTGGATATCGCACTTGGAGTCGGTGGTTTGCCGCGCGGCCGTGTCATTGAAATTTACGGTCCGGAATCTTCCGGCAAGACCACGCTGACGCTGCAAGTGATCGCCGAAATGCAAAAGCTGGGCGGTACGGCGGCCTTTATCGACGCGGAACACGCACTCGATCCGCTGTACGCGCAGAAGCTCGGTGTGAAAGTCGAGGACCTGCTCATCTCGCAGCCGGACAACGGCGAACAAGCCTTGGAAATCGTGGATATGCTGGTGCGTTCCGCTTCGGTGGATATCGTGGTGATTGACTCGGTCGCCGCCTTGACTCCCAAGGCCGAGATCGAAGGCGAGATGGGCGACGCGCAAATGGGCTTGCATGCCCGTCTGATGTCGCAAGCCCTGCGCAAACTGACCGGCAACATCAATCGCTCCAATACGATGGTGATCTTCATCAACCAGATCCGCATGAAGATTGGCGTGATGTTCGGCAATCCAGAAACCACCACAGGCGGCAACGCGCTCAAGTTCTACGCCTCGGTGCGTATGGACATACGCCGTATCGGCTCGATCAAAAAAGGCGACGAGGTCATCGGCAACGAGACCCGTGTCAAAGTGGTGAAAAATAAAGTTGCGCCGCCGTTCCGCGAGGCACTGTTCGATATCCTGTACGGCGAAGGCATCTCGCGTGAGGGTGAGATCATCGACCTCGGTGTGCAACACAAGCTGGTGGAGAAGGCGGGTGCCTGGTACGCCTACAAGGGCGAAAAGATCGGCCAGGGCAAAGACAATGCCCGCGAATACCTGCGCGAACATCCCGAAGTCGCGTTCGAGATCGAAAACAAAGTGCGCGCGGCGTTGGGTGTCGCTCTGCTGGAAGGCGGTGGAGAAAAAGCCAAGCCCAAGGCGAGTGCCAAAGCAGCTAAAGTTCCCGAATAACGTCTGATGGACAACCCGGGTGAGGAAAAAGCCTGAGCTGAGCCTGCGTACGCGAGCCTTGCAATATCTGGCCCGCCGCGAATATAGCCGCGCCGAGTTGCGCGGCAAATTGTTGCCACATGCGCAGATCGAGGCGGATTTTGAACAGGCGCACCCCGTCGATCTGGATGCATTGCTCGACGATCTTACCGCACGAGGTTGGCTTTCCGATGCGCGCGCCGCCAGCCAATTCGTCCACGCCAAACGTAGCCGTTTCGGCACACAACGCATCACTCACGAACTTCATCAACGCGGCATCGGCGACGAGCTGATAGACGCGGTGTTGCCCGCACTCCAAGAAAGTGAATTGGAAGCCGCGCGCGATGTGTGGCAAAGAAAGTTTGGTGCGCTGCCCAAGGATGCCAAAGAAAAAGCCAGGCAGATGCGCTTTCTGCAATCGCGCGGATTTGGCTTCGAGGTGATATTCAAAGTGCTGCAAACGAATGACACGTCCCCAGATTGAGATTTTCAACGCTGCGCTCGCGGCGGTTGATCCCTATCATGCGGTACTCAATGCCGTGCAAATCGATGGCGATTTTCTGCATGTCGCCGGCACGAAGTACAACCTCACCTCATTCGATAAGATTATCGTGGTTGGTGCGGGAAAAGCCACGGCGCGTATGGCACTGGCCGTCGAATCCCTGTTGCTTGCAAAGATCAATTCTGGCTTGATCGTCGTCAAAGACGGGCATACCGCAGCCTTGTCCATCATCGAGCAAGTGGAATCTACGCATCCTGTTCCGGGTGTGGCGGGCGTGGCGGCGACGGCGCGCATTTTGGACAGGGTGCGCGCAGCCGATGAAAGGACATTGTGTGTCTGCCTCCTCTCCGGCGGGGCATCGGCATTGTTGGTCGCACCGGTTCCCGGCATCACGTTGCAAGACAAACAGGAAGCTACGCGGTTGCTGCTGAATGCGGGCGCAGCTATAGGTGAATTGAACGCGGTGCGCAAACATCTCTCGACGGTGAAGGGCGGGCAGTTGGCGCGGGCGGCCTATCCTGCGCATGTTGTGGCATTGGTCATTTCCGATGTCATCGGTGACGCGCTGGACGTGATCGCATCCGGACCGACGACTGCGGATGATTCGACTTTTGCACAGGCGTGGGCGGTGATCGAAAAATATGCGTTGCAAGAAAGGATTTCCGCGCGTGTCGCGGCGTATTTGCAACGCGGGATCGCCGGACAGGTTGCGGAAACGGTGAAGCGCAACGATCCTTGTTTGCTTAAAACACATAATGCCATCGTCGCACGTCTGCACGGGGCGATGCTTGCAGCTCAAGAAAAATCAAACTCGCTGGGCTACAGTACAAAAATAATCAAACAAGATTTGCAAGGCGAAGCGCGTGAGGCCGCGCGATTTTTGGCGCGAGTTGCGCGCGAGGAATTGGCTGCGATGCAAGCAGACGAAACGCGATGTTTGTTGTGCGGTGGCGAGACCACAGTGACGGTGCGTGGTACGGGCAAGGGAGGCAGGAATCAGGAGTTCGCCTTGGCGTTTGCGTTGGAGATCGAGGGCTGGCAGGGGGTGACGCTATTGTCCGCCGGCACGGATGGAACGGATGGACCGACCGATGCGGCAGGAGCGATGGTCGATGGCAGGACGGCAGCATGGGCATGCAGTCTGGGCATCGATCCCGCCAAGTATTTGGACGATAACGATTCCTATACATTCTTTGAGCGGTTCGATGCCGCGACAGGTGCGCGCAGTCATTTCAAGATTGGGACAACCGGCACGAATGTGATGGATATGCAGATCGTGTTGTTGCATAAAACGAGTTTGTCGTCCGGTCTATCTGCATAGGAGCGAACCAGCACACTCCTATGCGGAATGCCGCCTGCGGTATAGCCGCGCAACCCTGCCGTGGTATGATGCCCGCCTTATTTAAGCCGTGTATTCGATACTTAGGGTGTGCAATGAAAAGCAGTGAGATCCGTCAGCAATTCCTAGATTTTTTCGCCTCCAAAGGGCACACCATCGTCGCTTCCAGCTCGTTGGTTCCGCATGACGACCCGACGCTGTTGTTCACCAACGCGGGCATGAACCAGTTCAAAGATGTGTTCCTCGGTTTCGATAAACGGCCTTACACGCGTGCCACGACTTCGCAAAAATGCGTGCGCGCCGGCGGCAAACATAACGATTTGGAAAACGTCGGCTACACCGCGCGCCACCACACCTTTTTCGAGATGCTGGGCAACTTCAGCTTCGGCGACTATTTCAAACGCGATGCGATTGCATACGCCTGGGAATTGTTGACAGAAGTTTTTAAGCTGCCTGAAGACAAGCTCTACGTAACCGTGTATGCCGAAGACGACGAGGCGTATGACATCTGGACCAAAGAGATGGGCCTCGCGCCAGAGCGCGTGATACGCATCGGCGACAACAAAGGTGCGCGCTATGCCTCGGATAATTTCTGGATGATGGGCGACACCGGTCCGTGCGGTCCCTGCACGGAGATTTTCTACGATCATGGCGCGCACATCCCCGGCGGACTGCCCGGCACACCTGAAGAAGACGGCGACCGTTTTATCGAAATTTGGAACAACGTGTTTATGCAATTCAACCGAGACGAAGCGGGTGTGATGCATCCGTTGCCCAAACCGTCGGTCGATACCGGCATGGGCCTCGAGCGTATCTCGGCGGTGCTGCAACATGTGCATGCCAACTACGAGATCGATCTGTTCCAAACACTGATCAAGGCGGCGGCGCGCGAGACGCATTGCGACGATTTGAATTCACCTTCGCTGAAAGTGCTGGCGGATCATATACGCGCCTGTTCTTTTTTGATCGCCGACGGTGTGATTCCGGGAAACGAAGGGCGCGGCTATGTGCTGCGCCGCATCATCCGCCGCGCGATTCGTCACGGCTACAAGCTGGGCGCACGCGGTGCGTTCTTCCACAAGATGGTGCCCGATCTGGTCAGCGAGATGGGCGTTGCCTATCCCGAATTGGCCACCGCGCAAAGCCGTGTGATGGAGGTGTTAAAGCAGGAAGAAGAACGGTTCTTCACGACGATTGAACATGGTATGTCTATCCTCGAAAGTGAACTCGCCGCATTGAATGACTTCCCTCACCCTCAGTCCCTCTCCCAAGGGGCGAGGGAAGAGAAACCCTCTCCCTTCGGGAGAGGGCAGGGTGAGGGAGCACGCGCTGTTTTGAACGGTGAGTTAGCTTTCAAGTTGCACGACACCTTCGGTTTCCCACTCGATCTGACTCAGGACGTGTGCCGCGAACATTGCGTGAGCGTGGATATCGCGGGTTTCGATGCGGCGATGGCCAACCAGAGGCAGATGGCGCGCGCGGCGGGCAAGTTCAAGATGACCACCAATCTGGAATACGATGGTCCGGCTACGCGTTTTCACGGCTACGAATCTTTGCAGAATCAGGGCAACGTCCTGGCACTCTACAAAGAAGGCGTGGCGGTGCAGGCGTTATCCGAAGGCGAGACCGGTGTGGTGGTGTTGGACAATACGCCGTTCTATGCCGAGTCCGGCGGCCAGGTCGGCGACAGCGGCGAGCTGCGCAGTGCGCAAGCCATTTTTGCGGTGGAAGACACGCAAAAGTTGCAGGCTGCGGTGTTCGGTCATCACGGCGTGGTCAAGACCGGCAAGCTGCGCGTCGGCGACAACGTGAATGCGCGTGTGGATGGCCGAGCGCGCGCCGCGACGGAACGCAACCATTCGGTGACGCACCTGATGCACAAGGCGTTGCGCGAGGTGCTGGGCGAGCATGTGCAGCAAAAAGGTTCGCAGGTCGATGCAGACAAGACGCGTTTCGATTTCGTGCATAACGCCGCCATTTCGGATGCGGACATCGCCAGAGTGGAAGCCATTGTGAATGCGGAGATCCTCGCGAACACGGCGACCGATGCGCAAGTGATGGCGATAGCCGATGCGCAGATGAGCGGCGCGATGATGTTATTCGGCGAGAAGTATGGTGACGAAGTACGTGTGTTGAGCATCGGTAGCTCCAAAGAATTGTGCGGCGGTACGCACGTCAAGCGCACCGGCGACATTGGCCTGTTCAAAATCGTTTCCGAAGGCGGTGTGGCGGCAGGCGTGCGGCGCGTCGAAGCGGTAACCGGCGAAGGCGCGTTGGCACTCATCAATGCGCAACAAACGCAGTTGCAAACAATCGCTTCAGCGGTGAAATCGCAACCGCAAAATGTCGCAGCGCGCGTGCTGCAAGTGCTGGATAGCGTCAAGAGTTTGGAAAAGGAATTGGCAGGATTGAAATCCAAACTCGCCGCATCTCAGGGCGACGACCTGCTCAAGCAAGCTGTCGAGATCAATGGCGTGAAGGTGCTGGCGGCGCAGCTGGATGGTGTGGACGCGCTGGCCCTGCGCGAAACGCTCAACAACATGAAGGACAAGCTGGCCAATTCGGCCATCGTGCTGGCTTCCGTGCAAGACAGCAAGGTCAGTCTGGTCGCGGGGGTGAGCGCGGGTCTCATTGCGAAGATCAAGGCAGGCGAACTGGTGAACATGGTGGCGCAACAAGTCGGCGGCAAGGGCGGCGGCAAGCCGGACATGGCGATGGCAGGCGGCACGCAACCGGAGCATCTGGCAGCAGCACTGGCTTCTGTTCCAGCTTGGGTCTCGGCAAGGTCGTAGCGCGGCTTGCCAAGCGCATGATGTGCGGGTAGTGTTCGGCACAAGGCGCGCAGGATCACGGGAAGACGTGCCGTATCGAGTGGAGTTGTTGATGGCATCACGAGATGCCGTCGCCGAGGGAGAGCACTGGTGCAACCAGTCCAAACGCATCACACGGTTTTGTTTGTGGAAAGCGCGCCTGCTGACGTTGAATTGGCGCGACAGGCCGCGACGGCGTGCCGATTCAATCTGCACGTGGTGGAGGATGCAGATGCCGCGTTGGACTGGCTGATGATCACATCCCCCGCACTGTTGCCGCTCCTCGTTGTGCTAGATCTTAAACTGCCAAAACTCAACGGTCTGGCGGTGCTCCGCAAGTTGCGTTTGAATCCGGCCACGCGTGAGATTCCTGTGCTGGTGTATTCGACTGAGTTCACCCAGGCGGAGGTTCTGATGAGTTATCAGGCCGGCGCAAATAGTTTTGTGGCCAAGCCCATCGACGAGCATCAATTCACCGAGCTCTTCACCGCCCATCTGGCCTATTGGTTGACCTCCAAGCATCATCAAATGGATTTTGCAACGTCGTGACGATCTCCACCAGCAAGCTATGTGTCCTATATGTCGCGATACCTGCTCAAGCGGTGGAGAGGTTGTCCAGCGTGTTGCGCAAAGGCGGGTTTGAGTTGCTAACCGAACGACTGGATGACCCGCAGCTACTGGCTTCCACATTGGATTGCCATTTCAATGTCGTACTGGTCGATACCCTGACCCATCATCCACGGTTGATCGAAAGAATCCACGCGCTGCTGGTGGAAAAATCCTGGGATATTCCGGTGCTGGTGTATTCCAGTGCCGGCGATGAAGGGGCGGTCGTTGCTGCCATGAAGGCGGGAGCCAACGATTTCATCTCCAGCCAGAATCCGCAGCGTGTTCTGTCGTCGGTCAAGCGCGAACTCCTGTCTGTCCAGCAGCGTGCCGAATTGCGCAAGCAGGCGCAGACCGATGCGCTGCTGCAAGAGATAGACAGTCTGATGCTCAAAGGCTGGGACGTCGTGCCGCTGGTCGAAAGGATCTGCAGGCATGTCGCGGAGCTGTTTGATTTGCAGCTGGTGTGGATAGGCGGAAAACAGAGCGATGGTTCGGTGAGCGTGGTGGCGGCGGCGGGATGTGTCGATTATCTGGAACAGATCTCCGTACGTTGGGATGACAGTCCGCTCGCCGGAGGGCCGGCCGGTGTGGCCATCAAGAAAAAAGAGCCCGTCGTGTTGCTGGCGGATGATCTCGCATTTTCCCCGTGGCGCAGGGCGGCGGAGCAGCATGGTATACAAAGCACTTTGGCTTTGCCGATGGTGGCGTGGGATGAAGTCATCGGTGTATTGGTGATGTATTCGGCGCGCCGCGACGGGTTCGATGCGACGAACGTAAAACGCTATGCCATATTCGCCAACCGGCTTTCGATCACGCTGCTGGGCGCACAGGAACACCAGCAATTCCGGCTGCTGAGTGCCGCAATGAGCAAAGCGACCCAGGCGATCTTTATCACCAGACAGGACGGCACGATCATCTGGTTCAACCGTGCATTGAGTGATATGAGCGGTTATTCGCCCCAGGAAATCATGGAGAGCAAGCCGCACATGTTTAGCTCGGGTCAATATGAAAATGAGTTATGGGAGGAGATGTGGCAGTCCATCTTGCAGGGAAAGATATGGACGGGTGACTTGATCAGCCGCCGCAAGGACGGCTCGCTGTACAGCGTGTTGCAAAGTATCACGCCCTTGTATGACGCGCAGGGGCAGATAGGCAATTTTTTGTGTCTGCAACAGGATATATCCGAGAAGAAAGAACTGGAACGCAAGATCGAGTATCTGGCCTATCACGATGTGCTGACCGGCTTGCCCAATCGCACCTTGTTCCATGACCGGATGCAACAGGCTATCAACCAGGCAAAACGCGATCAGACCGAATTTTCCCTGTTGTTCGTTGATCTGGATGGCTTCAAGGAGATCAATGACACACACGGGCACGCCGCAGGCGATCAATTGCTGAAAATGGTAGCCGAGCGTTTGCGTGCCTGTGTGCGCGAAGGTGATACGGTTGCGCGTCTGGGTGGCGACGAGTTCATCGTGTTGCTGCGTGATGTGTCCGCCGACCACGGCTTGAAGAATGTCGCGCGCAAAATCATCGAACACATCGCTCGCCCGTATGAGTTGGACGTATGCCGTGCCAGCATCACCGCCAGTATCGGTATCAGTCGCTATCCAGGTGATGCGGTTCTGGCGGAGAAACTGATGACTTATGCCGACGAGGCGATGTATGCGGCCAAGCATGCCGGCAAGAATGGCTACGCGATATGGCGCACACCCGTGCAGCCTGCCGAATTTTCAGATTGGCAGATCTAACGCGGGGTCGGCTTCATGCAGCACCCTGCGAAAGTCGTTTTTGATGCGCTGCAATCCCGCCGCCGTATCTGCTTCAAAACGCAACACGATCACCGGCGTGGTGTTGCTGGCACGCGCCAGACCGAAGCCGTCCGCATATTCGACGCGCACACCGTCCAGCGTGATGATCTCCTCGGGGTTGGCAAATTTCGCGGTTTCTTGCAGCTGCGCGATCAGCCGGTGGTTCTCGCCCTCGCGGGTATGCACATGCAGTTCGGGCGTGCAGTGCGCATCCGGCAGGGCATTGAGCGTGGCACTGGGATTGGTGACCTTGCTTAATATCTCCAGCAGACGCGCGCCGGTGTACAGGCCGTCGTCAAAGCCATACCAGCGTTCCTTGAAGAACACGTGGCCGCTCATCTCTCCCGCGAGCAACGCACCGCTTGCTTGCATCTTGGCTTTCACCAGGGAGTGTCCGGTCTTCCATAGCGTCGGCTGACCGCCATGTTCGCGTATCCAGGCGAATAAATTGCGCGTGGATTTGATGTCGAAGATGATCTCCGCGCCGGGATTTCGGCTCAACACATCCGCCGCGAACAGCATCAACTGGCGGTCCGGATAGATGATCTTGCCGTCCTTGGTGACCACGCCCAGTCGGTCGCCATCGCCGTCGAATGCCAAGCCGATCTCGCTGTCGCCGTCTTGCAGCGCGGCGATCAGGTCTTGCAGGTTTTCCGGCTGCGAGGGATCGGGATGGTGGTTGGGGAAATGTCCGTCCACTTCACAAAATAGTTCGCGTACTTCGCAGCCGAGTTGTCGATACAGCTCGGCGACGTAAGCTCCCGCCACGCCGTTTCCGCAGTCCACCGTCACGCGCATAGTGCGCGCCAGCTTGATGTCGGAGACGATGCGCGCGATGTATGAAGCACTGATGTCTTGTCGGGTGTAACTTCCCGAACCGTGTGCCAAATCATTTTGCTCGATACGCACTCGCAGTTTTTGGATGGTCTCGCCGGACAGGGTTTCCCCCGCCAGCACCATCTTCAGTCCGTTGTAGTCGGGCGGATTGTGGCTGCCGGTGAGCATCACCGCGCATTGTGTATGCAGGTGATAGGCGGCGAAATACACCATGGGCGTGGGCACGCAGCCGACATCGATGACGTTGCAGCCACTCTGCCGGATGCCGCGCGCGAGTGCCGCGATGAGTTCCGGGCCGGACAAGCGACCATCGCGTCCGATCGCAATCGTGTGCTGTCCGCGCGCGAGCGCTTCCGAGCCGATAGCGTGACCGATCGAGGCGACGATCCCGGCGGTAAGGGATGTGCCCACGATGCCGCGTATGTCGTAAGCCTTGAATATTTCTTTGGGTAGCGTGTTCATTGTCGTTCCGATGGGATGGCGAGTTGTTCGAATTGATTCCAGACCAGGTCCGGCGTGAGCTGCATCATGCAGTTGAAGTGTCCGAGCGGACACACGCGCTTAAAGCACGGGCTGCACGCGATCTCGATCCTGATCACGCGCGCCTGCGTGGAGAGCGGCGGGGTGAATTGCGGGCTGCTGGAGCCGAACAAGGCCAGCATGGGTTTGTCCTGCGCGGCCGCCAGATGCATCAGACCGGAATCATTGCTCACTACTACCGTCGCACAGGACAGCAGTGCAAGCGCGTCAGCCAGATCGGTCCTGCCGCACAGATTTACGCATGCACCGTCGCACAGTTGGTTGATTTGTTCCGCGACCAACTGGTCTTTGCCCGAGCCGATCAACCACACCGCGTAACCCTGTTTGATGAAGCGTGCAGCGAGCTGGGCGTAATAGGATTCCGGCCAGCGTTTCGCCGGGCCGTATTCCGCACCGGGACAAAACACCGCGACGGGCCGGGTCAGCTGCAGTGCAAGTTTGTTCAGCGTGGCCGCGCGCTGCGTTTCTGAAATATGCAATTTTGGGTCGCGCAAAGGACGCGGGATCGCGCCATTTTTTTGTTCCGCGAGATAGGCGAAACGTTCCACCATCAACGGTAATACCGTTTTGTCCAGTTTGCGCGCATCGTTCAATAAACCGTAACGTGATTCGCCGATGAAGCCGGTACGCAAAGGAATGCGCGCGAAAAAAGTGACCAGTGCCGACTTCAGGGAATTGGGTAGCACGATGGCCTGGTCGTATTGGGCGGCGCGCAACCGGCGACCCAGTTGATAACGCAGTCTGAGTTGCAGCGCGCCATGCGGAAACGGGTTGGTGATAACGTTGTCGATTTCGGGAAGGGAGTGCAACAGGCCAGCCGTCCAAGGCGGCGCGAGCACGTCGATTTGGCAGTCGCTGTGTCGCTGTTTGAGCCTTGCCAGCATCGGTTGCATCAGCATGGCATCCCCGACCCAGCTGGGCGCGACCACTAGAATTTTGTACATGACTGGCGTGTGAAAATCGACCGCGAGGTAAACGGTGGTCGACGGGTGCTAGTGATGACCTTTAGGCAATTCGCCCTTGAACTTATAGAGCGTGCCGCAATACGGGCAGCGTGCCTCGCCACCATGATTCAGCGGTATCACCACTTTGGGGTGAGCGTTCCAGAGGCTCATGCCGGGCGTGGGACAAGCCAGCGGCAAATCGCTTGCGGTGACTTCAATGTAACGCTGGGTGATGTGTTGTTCGCTCACGATGGTCTCCTAAATAGTCAACACGTGGGAGCGAGAAAGCACGCTCCCACAATACGTTCTTAAACGTAGTCCAGCCAGTCCTGATGTTGCGGGTGTTTTCCGGCCACGCAATCAAAGAACGCTTGTTGCAATGTTGCGGTGACAGGGCCGCGCGAACCGTGGCCGATGACCCGTTGATCGAGTTCGCGGATCGGCGTGACTTCGGCGGCGGTGCCGGTGAAGAAGGCCTCGTCGGCGCAATAGATCTCGTCGCGGGTGATGCGTTTTTCGATCACTTCGATGCCCATCTCTTTCGCCAGAGTGATGACCGAGTCGCGGGTGATACCTTCCAGACACGAGGTCAGATCAGGCGTGTAGAGTTTGCCTTTTTTGACGATGAAGATGTTCTCGCCCGCACCTTCGGCAACGCAACCATCGACATCGAGCAGCAATGCTTCATCGTAACCGTCGTTGGCGACTTCCTGATGTGCAAGGATGGAGTTGGCGTAAGTCGTCACCGATTTCGCGCGGCACATGTTCACGTTGACGTGGTGGCGGGTGAAGCTGGAAGTCTTGATGCGTATGCCTTTTTGCATGCCTTCGTCACCCAGATACGCACCCCATGGCCATGCCGCGATGGCAACATGGGTGGAGAGCGTCTTGGCGGCGATGCCCATCGCTTCCGAACCGTAAAAGCAGATCGGGCGGATGTAGCAGGATTCGAGTGTGTTGGCGCGCACCACTTCGCGGTGCGCTTCCATGACCGTCTCTTTGTCGAACGGCATCTTCATCTGGAAGATGTGTGCCGAGTTGAACAGCCTGTCGGTGTGTTCCCGCAAGCGGAAGATCGCTGTGCCGTTGGCAGCTTTGTAGGCGCGCACCCCTTCAAACACGCCCATGCCGTAATGCAAGGTGTGCGTCAAAACATGGGTGGTGGCTTCGCGCCAAGGCACGAGTTTGCCGTCGTGCCAGATAAAGCCGTCGCGGTCGGACATTGACATAGTGAATCCTCGGGAAAATTTTCAGGAGCGCGATTTTAGCCGTTTCCTCAAACTTAATGAAGCCGCACGACAAAATTACCTAGGTATTTTGCCTGCTTTATTTGCGCGGCAATTTCGGTATGATGAAACCACTGCACACAACCGGCGGGATGCGTTAGCCTAAGAATCGTTACCCAATCTTATGAAAAATCTGCCTTCCATCACCAAAGAAATGATCGATACCCCGGAAGATAAGCTGCGCAAAAGCCTGTTGATATTCGCCTGTGCCTTCATGAATCTGGCGGTGGTGTTGTGGCTGGCGATCTATTGGCTGATGGGTTTGAATTTCTCTTCCAATGTGCCATTGGGCTACCAGTTGATTTCGATCAGCTCGTTGCTCTTCTACCTGAAAACCAAGAACTTCGAGGTGTTTCGTTTCGTGCAGCTCAGTTTGTTCCTGTTCGCGCCGTTCATCATGCAATGGAGCATAGGCAGTTCGGTGACTTCCAGCGGCGTGATGCTCTGGGCTTTGCTCGCCCCGATTGGCGCGTTGGTGGTGTCCAATTGGCGCGAATCCGTGCCTTGGTTTTTCGCCTATATCGTGATGACCATCGTTTCGGGCGTGTTCGATTATTTTCTCGGGGCGGGCAACGAGGGCGCGATGTCGATGAAGACCATAGGCGTGTTCTTCGCGCTTAACTTCGTGGCGATGTCATCCATCATTTATTTTTTGGTGCGCTACTTCGTGGTCGAGATGGAGCGGATCAAGAACCAGCTCGACCAGCAACATCAGTTGCTGGAAGAAGAGCAAAAGAAATCCGAGCGGGTATTGTTGAATGTCCTGCCCAGCGCGATCGCGCAGCGTTTGAAAAACGACCAGGGTCTCATCGCCGATGGTTATGCGGATGTCACCGTGATGTTCGTGGATCTGGTGAACTTTACCCAGCTCACTGAAATGCTCGCACCGACCGAGATGGTGGGGTTGTTGAACCGGATATTTTCGGGCTTCGATATGCTGAGTGAAAAATACGGGGTTGAGAAGATCAAGACCATGGGTGATGCGTATATGGTGGTGGGTGGCTTTGACCGCGACCGTCTTTCCTACACCGCTGACATCGCCGACATGGCCATCGAGATGCGCGACTATGTGGCCAATCATCCCGATTTTACGAAATATCATCTGAGCGTGCATACCGGCATCGCCACCGGTCCCGTGGTGGCGGGGGTGATTGGCACGAAACGCTTTATCTACGACCTGTGGGGTGACACGGTCAATATCGCCAGCCGCTTGACCGACGAGGCGACCTTCGGGGTGATACAGGTGGATAAAGTAACGTACAACCGCTTGCAGGATGGCTTTGCGTTCGAGCCGCGCGCGATGGTGAATATCAAGGGAAAAGGCGAGATGGCGATGTACCGCCTGACCTCGCGACTGTCTGCGCGCAGTGCCATCAGTAGGAGAGAGGAGGAAGTCCCGCTGTTCGTCGCGCCCGCGCCGTCGTTATAAAACGGCCACGCTAGGTTTTCGCGAATACCCGCTCCCACAGTCTTAGACACGCAGCCGTGTCGATTGTCGCAGGATCGACGCGACAGGGCGGCGGGTGGTTGAGTCGCATGGCATGTTGGGTCTTGCGCAACGTCCGGTACAAGTCGCCGACCTGCGCAGCCAGTTCCACCGGTATCAAGTCTAATTTCCCTGCCATCTTCAAGAGTGCCAGATTGCCGATATTCCCGGTCAGTTGCGGGTATTGATGGGCATGGGCCAGAACCAGATACTGGACGATGAATTCGATGTCGACCATTCCGCCCGGGTCGTGCTTGATGTCGAACAGTTCGCCAGGATTGGGATGCCCGTCCCGCATTTTTGCCCGCATCGTTAAAATCTCATCGCGCAATGTCACGGGCTCCCTTGCCAGACACAACAATTCTTTGCGTATAGTCTCGAACGCCGATCCCACCGCTTTATTACCCGCGCTGAAGCGCGCGCGGGTGAGTGCCTGATGCTCCCATACCCATGCCTGTTCGCGCTGGTATTGGGCGAAGGCCGCAACGCTGGTGACGAGTAAACCGCTCGCGCCATCGGGACGCAGTCGCAAATCCGTTTCGTACAATCTGCCCGCCGAGGTATAGCTGCCGAGCACGGTATTGATGCGCTGCGCGAGGCGCGCGTAATTTTCCGGTGCATCCGGGTGTTCGTCATCGTAAATAAAGATCAGATCGAGATCGGATTCGTAACCCAGTTCTCTGCCGCCCAATTTGCCATACGCGATGATGGCGAAGCTGGCGACCTCACGATGTTTTTTGCGCGCGTTCTCCCAGCACAGGGCGAGCACATGGTGCAGCATCAGATCGGCCAGGTCGCTCAAGTGATCGCTGAGCGTCTCCAGCGGCAGTAGGTCTTGCAGATCCATGGCGAGCAGGTGAAATATCTGCTCTTGCTGGATGTGGCGCAAGCTGTCCATCTGGCGTTCCACGTCATCTTTGCTATCAGCCAAACGCGCGCATGTGTCGGCATCAATGCGTTGCCAGTCGGGGGTGCGATAGATCTCCCGGGCATCGAGCAACTCATCGAACAACGCTGGGTGGGAGGTCATATATTGCCCCGCCCAGCTACTCGCGGATACCAGTTTGCACAACCGTTGCAGGGCGACGGGATACTCTGCGAGAAAAGCCAGATAGGCGGAGCGGCGGACGATGCCGTCCAGCAGCGTGAGCATCCTGGAGAGGGTGGTGTCGGGGTCGGGTTGTTGCGCGCAGTGCTGGATGAATTTCGGGATCAGCTGATCTACCCGTTGCCGGCTCAGCTCCGGTAATTGCTGATAGCGATTGCCGTTGCGCAGTTGCATGAGCAGCTCGGCACTTTCGTTGCCACGCTGGTAATCCAAATTGTTTAGCTGTAGCTCCAAGTCCTTTGCATGGATTCCTTCACGCCATATTGCCACGTCGCCGGGTTGCGATTCCTGCGCGCGGAAGATGTTTTCGAACTGCTGATGAACGCGCGCTCTGTGGTGATTCAATTGCGCCAGCATCGCCTCGTAATCGGCATAACCCATACCGAGCGCGAGCAGGGCGCGGTCGTCTGCCTGTTCCGGGATATCCTGGGTTTGCTGATCGTCGAGATACTGCAAACGATGTTCCAGATTGCGCAGGAAAACGTAGGCTTTTTCCAGTTCCGCAATGTCTGCCTCAGGCAGGTGTGAGTCCTGTGCCAACTGGTGCAGGACCGACAAGGTCGGGCATACGCGCAGTCCGGCATCGCGCCCGCCGCGTATCAACTGGAAGACCTGGGCGGTGAATTCGATTTCGCGTATGCCGCCGGGCCCCAGCTTGATGTTGTTCTTCCGGTCGCGCCGCAGCACTTCCTGACGAATTTGCGCGTGCAGTTTACGCATCGAATCGATCGCGCCAAAGTCCAGGTATCTGCGAAAAACAAAAGGTTGCGTCAGGCGTATCAACTCAGCTTCCGAAACTGCCGCTACCGGTGCGATCACACGCGCTTTGATCCAGGCATAGCGCTCCCATTCGCGCCCTTGGCTGATCAAATATTCTTCCAGCGCGGCGAAGCTCATTACCAGCGGACCGCTGTCACCGTAAGGACGCAGGCGCATATCGACACGGAATACGTAGCCGTCAGCGGTCGGCTCGTTAATGATGCCGATCAAACGCCTACCCAGGCGAGAGAAGAACTCATAATTGCTCAGAGTGCGGATGTCGTCATGAGCGTGAGCTTTGCGCGTCTCGCCATCCTCGGCATAGATAAAGATCAAATCGATGTCGGACGATACGTTGAGTTCGCCGCCCCCCAGCTTCCCCATGCCGATGACCAGCAGTTGCTGGGGTGTCTGGCTATGCTCGCCGACAGGTATGCCAAATTGCGTTTGCAGGGTTTGCATCAGACAACGCTGCGCGTGCTGCACACAAATCTCCGCCAGCGCGGTCATGGCCTGCATGACTTCATTCAAATCTGCCAGGCCGTTCAGGTCGCGCAGAATGAGTTTGACCATGACCTGTTTGCGCAGCACACGCACGGCCCGGGTCAATTGTGTCTCGTCGGAGAGGTCCATGCCCGAGTGCGCGAGCGAAGTGAGTATCTCGGCGCGATCACACGGGGTGGCATAGTGGTGTTTCAGCCAGGCGAGTAAATTTGAATCGGCTTGCAGCACGCGTCTGGCGTAACGACTGCATTGCCGGGTTTTTTCCAGCATGCCGTGAAAGTCTCCAGGTGCGGTGCGGGTATTCATGGTGATAGGCTTCAAGTTAGAATGCGCGACCTTTTCATTATAAATTCTCTGTCTATCAGGCTGAGAAGTTTGTTGACCCCCTGTTCATGTGGAATTCACGTCCCATCCGTTTGCTTTGGCACAGTTTTAACTGGCTGACCCGTATCGCCATCGTTTGTGCGATGACTGGGCTGATGTTGGTGGCATTGGGCATCGTTGCGCTGCGCTATTGGTTGTTGCCCGACATCGAGCAATATCACGAGAAAATCACCACTGCATTGACCCGCGTCATCGGTCGTTCCGTGACCATCGACAAGATCCAGGCGGACTGGCAAGGTCTAAACCCCCGCTTGAACCTGGTCAACCTGAGCATGCTGGACGAGCAGAAGAACCCCGCCCTGGTATTGCCCAGCGTGCGCGTCAGCGTGTCATGGCTGTCGGTGTTCGCGGCGGAACTGCGTTTTGCCAATCTGGAGATCGACAGGCCGGAGTTGCTTGTCCGGCGCGATGTGCAAGGCAATCTGTTTGTCGGCGGTGTGGCCGTGGCGCAGCAGGGCGGCGGCGATAACAGCAACCTCGCCGATTGGCTGTTGCGCCAGTCGCGGATGGTGGCCAGGAACGCGCTGATCGTGTGGCTGGATGAACAGCGTGGTGCGCCGCCTTTGGTGCTGGAGAATGTCGATGTGCGCATCGAGAATTTGTTAAACCGCCACCGCTTCGCGCTGCATGCCGTCGTGCCGGCTGAACTAGCCAGCCCCCTTGATGTGCGCGGTGATTTCCATGGCGTGAGCTTTGACGATACGCAGGGTTGGCGCGGACAACTATTCACCCAGTTGCAATATGCCAACATCACGGCTTGGCGACCCTGGCTGGATTTGCCGGATGAATTCAGCCGGGGGCGCGGCGCGCTGCGTGGTTGGCTGGATGTCAGTGCGGGTAAAGTCTCGCGTTTGCAAGTCGACCTGGCGGTGCGCGATGTAGCGACCCGGCTGGCTGACGATGTGCCGGAGATGACCTTGCGCAGCCTGCGTGGCCGTGCCAGTTGGCACGCATTGGCTGCCGGCTTCGAGGTGGAGACGAAAAATCTGACCATGCAGTTGGACAGCGGCATGGCCTTGCCCACCACCGATTTGTATCTGCGCATTTTGAATGCGCAAGCCAAACAACCGGCATCGGGTGAGATACGCGCCAATGTGCTGCAACTGGAGACGCTGGTGAGTCTCGCCAACTTCGTGCCTATTCCGGCTGATTTGCGCGCGCAACTGGACGCGTTCGCACCGCGAGGGAAGGTAGGCAACCTGCAAGCCCAGTGGCAGGGTACCCCGCAACATTTCAGCGGTTTTCTCCTCAAGGGACAATTTCAAAACATGGCGTTGCGCCAGGTGGGCAAGCTGCCCGGTTTCTCTGGCTTGACTGGCGAGATCGAGGGCGACCAAAGCAGCGGTAAGGTGCGCGTCAATTCGCATCAGCTGCGTGTTGATGCGCCGGGCATCATGCTCGAACCCCTGGCCTTTCACACGTTGACGGCTGCGGCGAGTTGGCAGCATCAGAACAAAGAACTCGTTGTCAATGTTGACAATTTGGCGGTGTCGAATGTCGATGTGGAGGGCGTGGCTCACGGGAGTTACCGCACTTTGCAGGGCACGCCGGGAGTGTTGGACCTGAGCGTCGATCTGTCGCGCGCCGAGATACATCAGGCCGCGCGATACACGCCTTTGATCGCTGTGAATCAAAAGGTGAATGATTGGTTGCATGACGGTCTGCTGGCGGGAAGCAGCAACGATTTTCATCTGCGCATTCTGGGCAACCTGAATGACTTCCCATTCGATAACGATAAGTCGGGTCAATTTGAGATCAGCGCAACGGTGCGCGGTGGTGCGGTGCAGTTTGCCAAGGATTGGCCTGCCGTCGAAAATGCCGCCGGAAAATTCTTGATGCGAGGGAAAAAGTTGGAGTTGCTGTGTACCGAGGCCAGCACGTCGGGTGTGCCTTTACATAACGTCAGTGTGCAAGTGCCGGACATCACGCTGTCACAACCTGTTCTGGAAACCAAGCTGCAAGCGGTCGCGCCGACAGCGGATTTTCTGCAATACATACAGCATAGCCCGGTGCGAGGCTACACGCAGGGTTTTACCGATGCGATACGCGCGCAGGGTAATGGGGGGCTTGATCTGGCCATACGCATCCCTCGGTTGGGTGAGGATTTTGCCGAGGTGCAAGGCGTATATCTCATCAACAATAACGAAGTCGATCTGGGTGGGCGCGTGCCTGTTCTGCGCAAAGTGAATGGTGAATTGCACTTCACACAATCGGGTTTGCAAACCCGTCTGTTAACTGCTGAGATACTCGGCGGGTCCACGCAGATCGAGGTGAAAACGACCCCGTCCGGCGGGGCGGTGGCCAGTTTGAGTGGCGTGGCCAGTCTGAAGGCATTAAGGCGCACGAACCCGCATCCTCTGTTTAATTATCTGCACGGCGGCGCGGCATGGAACGCGCAAATCACGGCCAGTAATAAAACCCTGCAGATGAAAATAAATTCGGATCTGAAAGGCTTGAGTTCAATGCTACCCGCACCGTTTGGCAAGATTCGGGATGATGAATTGCCTTTGTCTGTCGAGTTGAAGTCCGGCGTGGTGAGGAGCGTGAAAGAGCATGTTGGTGTGATGCAGGACAGCATCGCGATTGAGCTGGGGGCGTTATTGAGTGCCAGAGTCATTCAGCAGAACCGGCATGGTGTGGCGAGTGTCCAGCGTGCGTCGATCAATTTTGGCGGGCCAGGGACATGGCCGGAGAAGGACGGTATTTGGCTGTCCGGGAGCTTGCCCGAGTTGTCGGTTCAGGGTTGGGGTGATTTGCTGGGCGGCACGGAGCAGGCTGATGCCAAGGCGGTTCCCATGCCCATCGATGGTGCAGATCTGCGCGTTGCGAAACTGACCGGTTACGGGCATACCATCACCGATTTGCACGTTGTGGCCAGTAAGCGTGCTGACGGGATGACGGTGCAATTGGGCAGCCAGAAACTCAACGGAGAAGTGGTGTGGCAGCCGCATGGCTATCAAAATGGCGGAAAGCTGGTGGCGCGTTTGGATAATCTGAACTGGCTTCCTGATGCCGCAGTCGAGCCGTTAAGAATCCAGCGGATTGAGGCCTCTGTGCCGGCTGCTGCGGCCGTGTCCAACGGGTTGCAGCCGGGCAAGTTGCCCGCGCTGGAGGTCTCGATCGATCATCTGCAAGTGACAGGCAAGCAGATCGGGCGACTGGAATTGATCGGGCATCCGGACGGAGACAGCTGGCGTTTGCGACGTGTACTCCTGACCAATCCCGATGGCAGTTTGAGTGGCGACGGGATATGGATGGGCGGGGCGGGTAAGCCGCAAACCAAAGTCAATCTGGTGCTTGAAATCAGTGATGCGGGAAAAATACTGGACCGTTCCGGTTACCCGAACACCGTCAAGGACGGCAAGGGAAAATTAGCGGCAAATTTGGCCTGGGTCGGTGCGCCTGAGTCGTTTAGTTTGGCGACCTTTGAAGGTGCGCTCAAACTGGATACGGGCAAGGGGCAATTCCTGAAAATCGATCCGGGTGCGGGTAAGCTGTTAAGCGTGTTAAGTCTGCAAGCACTACCGCAGCATATCGCTTTGGACTTTACCGATGTATTCAGCAACGGCTTCCAGTTCGAGCATATCAACGGCAATGCCACCATCCATGACGGCATCATGACGACGCAGGATTTTCGTATTGACGGTTCTGCCGCCAAGATATTGATGCGCGGCGAAGTGGATCTGATACATGAGCGACAGGACTTGCGTGTGGAGATTCTGCCCAATATAGGGGGCGGGGTGTCGTTGATTGGCGCGTTTGCGATCAATCCGGTGGTCGGGATATCCGCGTTCGTGGCCGATAAATTACTGGGCAACCCGCTCGATAAGTTGGTGTCGTTTGAATACAATGTCACCGGTACTTGGGCAGACCCTAGCGTGGTAAAGGTGGGCGAAAAAGCCGTGCCCATCCAAATCAAGACAGACCAACCCGGTAAAGTGCCGGTACCCGGCAAGAACATTCAACCAATCGCACCATAGAAGGCACATCATGTCAGAAGGAAATTCCACACAGCAACGTATCGCCGCACAGGTCAATGCATTCAAGGTGGCAGCCATACAAATGGCATCTGGTCCGAATGTCTCCGGCAATTTGGGCGAGGCGCGCAGGCTGATTGCCAAGGCTGTCGAGCAGGGCGCGCGCCTGGTCGTTTTGCCTGAATTTTTTGCCATTATGGGTATGAACGATCAGGATAAGGTCAAGGTGCGCGAGCAGCCGGGACAGGGGCAAATACAGGATTTTCTGGGCGAGACGGCGCGCCACTTCAAGATTTGGCTGGTTGGCGGTTCTATCCCGTTGGTGTCGGGTTCGCCTGACAAGGTGCTGAATAGCTGCCTGGTGTTTGATGAGCATGGCAAGCAGGTGGCACGTTACGACAAGATACATTTGTTTAACCTGGAGCTGGGTAACGAAAACTATCATGAGGCCAAAACCATCGAGCCGGGCAGGCAGGTGGTCGTGGTAGATAGTCCGTTCGGGCGCATAGGGCTGGCCATTTGCTACGATCTGCGTTTTCCCGAACTGTTTCGCGCAATGAAAAATGTCGACATCATCGTGTTGCCCTCCGCCTTCACAGAAACCACGGGCAAGATGCATTGGGAGTTGTTGGTGCGGGCTCGCGCGGTGGAAAACTTGGCGTATGTGATTGCATCCGCTCAAGGTGGATACCATGTCAATGGTCGCGAGACACACGGCAATAGCATGGTGGTCGATCCGTGGGGACGTGTGCTGGACAGACTGCCGCGCGGCTCGGGCGTGGTGGTGGCAGAGGTGAATCCCGCTTATCAGGCCAGCTTGCGTGCCAGTCTGCCCGCCTTGTCGCACCGCACCCTGTACCAATGTTAATGAACGATACCTTGAAATCCGCCACGCCATTAAACACTTTATTTTCGACCGCGCAGCAAACGCTGTTGACTCCCTATGCTCTGGATGCGGGTCGCATCGAGCAGGTTTTTGCCAGCATGATGGCGCATCGGCTCGACTATGCCGATCTGTACTTTCAATATAGTCGAGCGGAAAGCTGGTCTCTAGAAGAAGGTATCGTCAAGTCTGGCAGTTTCAGTATCGATCAGGGTGTGGGGGTGCGCGCAGTCAGTGGTGAAAAAACGGCTTTCGCGTATTCAGATGACATTAGTTTGAATGCCCTAGAAAGTGCTGCAACTGCCACGCGTGCGATTGCGAGGCAAGGTGGGACGCAGTCAGTGCCTATTCTCAAGCAGGGTACCCGGCGCGATATTTATTTGCCGCATGATCCGATTGCCAGCCTCAAAGATGCCGACAAAGTGACTCTCTTGGAACGTCTCGAAAGTTATGCGCGCGCATTGGATACGCGAGTGGTCCAAGTGATGGCGAGTCTTGCCGGAGAATACGAAGTGGTCATGGTGGCGCGCAACGACGGTCTGATGAATGCGGACATACGCCCGTTGGTACGACTCTCCGTGCAAGTAATCATCGAAAGTGGCGGTCGCCGTGAGCAAGGTTCGGCGGGGGGAGGTGGACGGTTTGACTACGACTATTTTGACGATGAAGTCTTGCGTCGTTATGCGGCCGATGCGGTGCATCAGGCGGCGGTCAACTTTGATGCCGCTCCTGCCCCGGCGGGCAATATGACTGTGGTATTAGGCAATGGCTGGCCCGGTATCTTGCTGCATGAGGCAATCGGTCATGGCCTGGAGGGTGACTTCAATCGTAAGGGAAGTTCGGCGTTTTCCGGGCGTGTCGGAGAACGTGTTGCCGCACAAGGTGTGACGGTTGTCGATGACGGCACGATAACTAACCGTCGCGGTTCCTTGCAAATGGATGACGAAGGTAATGCCACACAATGCACCACGCTGATCGAGAACGGCATCCTCAAAGGCTATCTGCAAGACAGCTTGAATGCGCGCCTGATGGGTGTGGCATTGACTGGCAATGCGCGCCGCGAATCTTATGCGCACATTCCTATGCCGCGCATGACCAATACTATGATGTTGAATGGTGACAAGACTCGCGACGAAATCATTGCTTCTGTCAAGCATGGTTTGTTTGCGGCGAATTTTGGCGGCGGGCAGGTCGATATCACCAGCGGCAAGTTTGTGTTCTCCACGACCGAGGCGTATCTCATCGAGAACGGCAGGATCACTACACCGGTGAAAGGTGCGACGCTGATAGGCAATGGTCCGGATGTGTTGACGCGCATCTCCATGATAGGCAATGACACCGCTCTCGACCCGGGAGTGGGGACTTGTGGAAAAGAAGGCCAAAGTGTTCCTGTTGGAGTGGGGCAACCTACGGTCAAAATCGATGGATTGACGGTCGGTGGAACGGCTTGATCCGTTGTTTGAATTAACGCATTAATAAAATATTCCAAATAGTAGTTGACGCTCCGGAATGAATCTGTAGAATGCGCACCTCTTCGCTGCTGGGCAACTGGTGAAAGCGACCGATCTTTAATAATACAGACGAACAATTGACG
>JABEVG010000050.1 GCA_013044075.1 Gallionella sp. | reverse complement strand
GCCGCTGCCCCAACGGACGGATGTCGCGCAGCAATCCACCCCTCAAAACAATCCGGCGAACAAAACATTTTCTGGCGGTGCATCGCCAGACACGCCCATTTTCAGCGGTCTCGGTACGGCAACGGTCGCCAAAGAATTAGTGCCGCTGGTGCAGCAACAGTTACATACGCTGGAAACCCATCAACTGACCTGGGCGGGTCAGGTCTGGCCGGGACAGCAGATGCAGTGGGAGATACATGGACAACCGGAACATCACAACGCGCCGCAAGACGAGCGTCAATGGCGTACCGAAATGGAACTGGCATTACCCAGGCTGGGCGATGTGCACGCGCAACTGGTATTTTCCGGTAGCGGTCTGAAACTGACGTTGCACGTGGCGGACACGGCGACTGCCACGCTGTTCAATCGCTCGCTGGCGCAGCTCAGGTCGGCACTGGCGAATGTCAATATCCCGCTCACCGCCGCTGCCGTGGAAAAGTCATGAAACATCCCCCGCTCACTTCCCGGCAATATGCCGTGGCCATGACCTACGGCGATTCCTCCGGCGCACCCAAAGTGGTGGCCAAAGGACGCGGCCTGATCGCGCAAGCCATCATCGAGCGCGCCAGGCAACATGGCATTCATGTGCATGAATCGGAAGAACTGGTCGGCCTGTTGATGCAAGTCGAGCTGGATCAGCAAATCCCCCCGCAACTGTATCTTGCGGTGGCCGAACTGCTGGCTTGGCTATACCGATTGGAACACGCGGATACGCCTTCAATTCCGGCTTTTGCAAAGCCCTAGTTTTGTTATCATGCGCCGCACTGCTCAACCGGCAATTCCACCGATACCAGACGACGATACAGCGATATGAAAAAAGATGTCACCTTGAAGGTCAAGAAGTTCTCCAGTGATTCGGATGAGAAATACCGCATCACCGCCGCGAAGGAAATCGAGTTTGTGTTGCGCAACGTCGCCGTCAAAGGATCGCGTGTCGCGCTTTATTTCGGTGCAGCCAAGGAATTCATACTGACCACGCTGTTGCATGTCGATAGTCACGGGCTATGGCTGGAACAAAGCAAAAACAGCGTGACCAATCAGCAGATCGAGGCAGACGACGATCTGATCGTCGTCGGCTCGCACGATAACGTCAAGATCCAGTTTTCTGCGGCCCAACCCGCGCCGGTGGACTATCAGGGTTATCCCGCTTTTTTCCTGCCGCTACCGCACACATTGTTCCGCTTGCAACGGCGCGAGTATTTCCGGCTGATGACCCCTGCCCTCAACCCGTTGAAATGCGTGATTCCGGGCTCGGATCAAACCATCGATCAACCCCGCGAAATCACCATCATGGACATCAGCGGCGGCGGCATCGCACTGACTTGTGAGGAGAGCGACACCGAACTGCTGCCCGGGCAACGCTACGCCAACTGCCGTATCGTCCTGCCCGAATTCGGCACGATCAGCGGAACCATTGTGGTGAGGAATCTGGCCGTACTGACCGATGCAACAGGAAAGAACTTCAAGCGTGCGGGTTGTGAGTTACAGGATATGGATCATCCTTCCGCCGGCCTGCTGCACCGCTACGTAATGCATTTGCAGCGCGTCAGGTAACCGGCTCGCGTGGGCTTGGGACACCCCGGAAAATCAACTTCACACCTGCATGTTCATGATGTCGTTGTAAGCCTGCACAAATTTGTTCCGCACCTGTACCGTCGCCTGGAAATTGATGTCGGCCTTTTGCATGGCGATCATGGTGTCGCTCAAACTGACTTTGTCGTCTCCCATCACAAATGCCGCCTGCATGGATTTGGACGCGGCCTGTGATTGCGCCACCCCGTCCAGCGAGGACTTCAGCACATTGGAAAAGCTTACCGAGGGTGTCTGACTGGTTTGTGCCGGTTCGCGCAAACCCGCTTGCGCGGCGGCGACCCGCATCTGTGCCAACAGGTTATCTACCGCAGATATGCTCATGTGGATCTCCTTTTCTAGTCATCGCACGATACCCCCTAATGCAAAACGTGCTGTTCCGGAAAAGCATCGTAAATATGCCCTTATTCCACATTTCGATTCCCCCGCCGGCTCTGATAATGCGCACAGTGCCTCAATGGCTTGAACAGGTGAATCCAGCGCGAACATCATGGCAGAACAAGCACGCATTTCAGCAACCGGTCTGAATCAACTCAACCCCAGGCAAATGATCAGCATTGCGGTGGGAGTGGCAGCCCTTATCGCATTGTTGACCAGCCTCTGGATGTGGGGGCAGGCACCGGATTATCGGGTGCTGTACAGCAACATCTCCGACCGTGATGGCGGCTCCATCATCGAATCGCTGCAACAACTGAACGTCCCCTACAAGTTTGCCGAGGGCGGCGGAGCCGTGCTGGTTCCCTCGAATCTGGTGTACGAGACACGTCTCAAACTCGCCACGCAGGGACTGCCCAAGGGCGGCACGGTGGGCTTCGAATTGATGGAGAACCAGAAATTCGGCATCAGCCAGTTTGCCGAGCAGGTGAACTACCAGCGCGCGCTGGAAGGCGAGCTGGCACGCTCGGTACAAAGCATCGCCGCCGTACAGGGCGCGCGCGTGCATCTGGCCATCCCCAAACCCACGGTGTTCGTCAAGGAACAACAAAAACCGAGTGCCTCGGTAGTGTTGACCCTGCATCCGGGACGCTTTCTGGATTCGGCACAAGTCAGCGCGATCGTCCATCTCATTTCCAGCAGCGTGCCGGACATGTCCGCCAAGAACGTCACCGTGGTCGATCAAAGCGGGACGCTGCTGAGTGCCAACCACGATGGCATCGGCAATGAGGGACTGGATGCGAGCCAGCTCAAATACATCCGGCAGATCGAGCAAAATTATGTCCAGCGCGTGGAAGCCATACTGACCCCGATGGTCGGCGCGACGAATGTGCGCGCACAGGTGACTGCCGACATTGATTTTTCGCAGACCGAACAAACGGCTGAGAGCTACAAGCCCAACACCAACCCAAAAGACAGCACGCTGCGCAGCCAGCAAAGCGTCGAATCCACGAATGGCAGTGCCACGTCCGCCAGCGGTGTGCCCGGCGCGTTGAGCAACCAGCCTCCCGTACCCGCGACCGCGCCGATCACCGCAGCAGCAGGCAGTCCGGCACCGGCTATCAGCAGTACCCCCACCAGCATGCACAAGGAATCCACGGTGAACTATGAAGTTGATCGCACCATACGCCACACCACCTTGCCGGTGGGTACGATCAAGCGCATCTCAATCGCCGTGGTGGTGAACAACCGCAAGGTGACGGATGCAAAAGGCGTGGTCAGCTTCAAGCCGTTGACCGCCGACGAGAAGACACAGATCAACAATCTGGTCAGCGATGCCGTGGGATTCGACCAAAGTCGCGGCGATACCCTGAACGTGCAAAACGTGGCGTTCAACGACGAGAAGGAGATCACACCCGAAGTGCCGTTGTGGAAACAGCCTGACACCATCGAGCTGGCGAAGAATCTGGCGAAATATCTGCTGATCGCGGTGGTGATGCTGTTCGTCGTGTTCGGCATCATCAAGCCGGCTTTGAAACCATTGCTCGCGCGTCCCGCCCAACCGATGGACACGGCCACAGCAGCAGAAGAAACCGGCACACAAACGGCCGGCGGAACAGCTGAGCAATACGCGGCGCATGCCGCCCCCGCCGCCGCGCAATCGTATGAACACGGCTTGCAGGCGGCACGACAAATCGCCCAGCAGGATCCCAAGATCGTTGCCAGCGTGATCAAGGAATGGGTGAACGGAAATGAGTGACGGCATCGAAAAAAGCGCGATCTTTCTGATGACGCTGGGCGAAGGTGAAGCCGCCGAAGTGCTGAAATATCTCGAACCCAAGGAAGTTCAGAAGATCAGTTCGGCGATGGTGACACTGAAGAACCTCACCCGTGAACGCATCGCCCAGGTGTTCGATGACTTTTTGCTGCTGGCATCGGGCAAGACCAGCATCGGCATGGACTCCAACGACTATATACGCAGCATGCTCACCAAGGCACTGGGCGATGACAAGGCCGCCAGCCTGCTGGATCGCATCATGCACAACAGCGACACCAGCGGTATTGAAAGCCTGAAATGGATGGATCCGGGAGCCGTTGCGGAAATGGTGGGCAATGAACATCCGCAGATCATCGCGACCATCCTGGTTCATCTGGAACCCGATCAGGCGGCCAATATTCTCAAAATGCTCACGGAGCGCACCCGCAATGACGTGTTGCTGCGCATCTCGACGCTGGATGGCGTGCAACCTCTGGCCTTGCGCGAACTTAATGACGTGCTGGGCCGGCTGATGTCGGGCACCAGTACCGGCAAGAAGAATCTGCAGGGCGGCGTGGGCGCGGCGGCCGAGATCCTCAATTTTATGGGCGGGACGCTGGAGTCGGAGATGATAGAGAACGTGCGCAGCTACGATCCCGATCTCGCACAAAAAATCGAGGACAAAATGTTCGTGTTCGAGAACGTGCTGGAAATCGATGATCGCGGCATACAGCTCATTCTGCGCGAGGTCCAATCCGAATCCCTGATCGTTTCACTCAAAGGCGCGAGCGAAGAGCTGCGTGAAAAGATCTTCAAGAACATGTCGCAACGCGCGGCCGAAATGATGCGCGAAGACCTCGAGTCCAAAGGCCCGGTCAAACTCAGCGAAGTGGAAGCCAATCAAAAAGAAATACTCAAAGTCGTGCGTCGCCTGTCGGACGAAGGCCAGATCGTTTTAGGTGGAAAGGGCGAGGATGCTTATGTCTGATCACCCCGCCAACAACGCGCGACCCGCATCCGGCGACGGCGCGCTCATTCCCAAAGAACAGATGACCGCCTACCAACGCTGGGAACTGTCTTCGTTCGACCAGCCCGGCTCCAGGCCGGGTGTGGGCATAACCGCCCTGACCGCTGCGGCAGAGCAACAACGCGTGCAGAAAAAAGCCTATGACGATGCCTGCAACAGCGGACAGGCCGCCGGGTATCGCGTCGGGCACGATGCGGGTTATGCAGCCGGTATCGGACAAGCACAATCGGAGGTCGCGCACATCCATCAGCTTCTGCAAAACCTGCAGGAGGGGTTGAGTCAGATCGACCAGCAGGTCGCCCAATCCCTGCTCGATCTGTCGCTGGCCGTGGCCAATAAAATGGTACGCGAGACCCTGCAAGTCAAACCGGAGGTCGTGCTTGAGATCGTGCGGGAAGCGGTCGCCACCCTGCCGCAATTCAACCAGAATGCCCATCTGGTTCTGCACCCTGAAGATGCGGAGCTGGTGCGCAAACACATGAGTGACGAACTGGCACACGCGGGCTGGAAAATCTTTACCGACACGCAACTCCAACGCGGCGGATGTCTGGTCAAAACCTCGCATAGCATCGTCGATGCGACTACCGAAGAACGCTGGAAGCGCGTGCTGCAATCGCTGGGGCAGGATCATTCATGGCTAGCCTAGGCACCCATCCTGACCGCTGGAATCGCTTCCTTTCCGTGGGGCGTGAATATGTCGCGGAATGCAAACCCATGCAGCCGAGCGGCCATCTGACCAAAGTGACCGGTTTGATCATGGAGGCGGTGGGCTTGCAGATGCCGGTGGGCAGCACCTGCGCGATCTATTTGCCCAACAGCGTCGTCGAAGCCGAAGTGGTCGGATTTTCCGGAGAAAAACTTTTCCTGATGCCGGAGAACAACGTGTATGGGCTGGTGCCCGGGGCTCGGGTGATGCCGATCGAGCACACCCACCTGCTGACGCTGGGCGAGAAACGCAAACCCAAACGCCGCATCGCCGATCTGGGCAAACATTTGCCGGTGGGCAATATGTTGCTGGGTCGTGTGCTGGACGGGGCCGGAAAACCGCTGGACCAGCTCGGCCCGCTGCTGGAATCGGAGACCGCTTCCTTGCAAAGCCGTCCCTTCAACCCGCTGGAACGCGCGACCATCGATCAGACACTGGACGTGGGTGTCCGCGCCATCAACAGCCTGCTGTCGGTCGGGCGCGGCCAGCGCATGGGACTGTTCGCCGGCAGCGGTGTGGGCAAGAGCGTGCTGCTCGGCATGATGGCGCGCTACACCAGCGCGGATGTGACCGTCGTGGGTCTGATCGGCGAACGCGGCCGCGAGGTCAAAGAATTCATCAATGACATCCTGGGACCGGAAGGCTTGGCGCGCTCGGTCGTGGTCGCCACGCCGGCGGACACCTCACCCTTGATGCGTTTGCAGGGCGCGGCTTACGCCACCACCATCGCCGAATATTTTCGCGATCAGGGCAAGAATGTTCTTCTCATCATGGACTCCTTGACCCGTTATGCGATGGCACAACGCGAGATCGCGCTGGCAGTGGGTGAACCTCCCGCCACCAAAGGTTACCCGCCTTCGGTATTCGCCAAACTCCCCCAATTGGTCGAGCGCGCCGGCAATGGTCTGGAGGGGAGCGGCTCGATCACGGCCTTCTACACCGTGCTCACCGAGGGTGACGACCAGCAAGACCCGATCGCCGACAGTGCGCGGGCGATTCTGGATGGTCACATCGTGCTGTCGCGACGTTTGGTCGAACAAGGCCACTACCCCGCCATCGACATCGAAGCCTCGATCAGTCGCGTCATGCCGCATCTGGTCACAGCGGAACACCTGACCCGGGTACAACGCTTCAAGCAGATGTATTCGCACTACCAGCGCAACCGCGATCTGATCAGCGTCGGCGCATATGTCAACGGCAGCGATCCCTTGCTGGATCAGGCGATTGTGCTGTACCCGAAAATGGAGCAATTCTTGAAACAGGGCATGTTCCAACAGGAAAACTGCCCGGACAGCATCGCGCAACTGTTCGCCTTGTTCACCCCCACATCCTGACCGACGAGATCATGACCAAACCCTTCACTTTGCAACCCCTGATGAATCTGGCCCAGCATCAAAGCGAATCGGCCACGCGCGAACTCGGCCAACGCAACAAACAGCAACACGATGCGCAAGAAAAACTCGACATGTTGCAGCGATTTCGCAGCGACTATCAAACACGCTTGCAGACGTCCGCCCAAAGCGGCATGGATCCGGCCACACTGCGCAACTTTCAGGAGTTCATCAACAAACTGGATGAAGCCATCGCCCAACAAAGCAAAGTACTGGCGCAGAGCAAGATTGCGGTGCAGGCCGGTCGTGGCGAATTCGATTCCACGCAACGCAAATTGAAATCGTTCACCACGCTCCAGGAACGTCACCTGGAAGTGCAAAAGCGCGTCGAAGCGAAATCAGAACAACGCATACTGGACGAACACACCGGACGATTTACCGCCAGGCGTATGCTGCTGGCCGAAGATCAAAATGATTGAATCGGGGGAGACCAACATGACCAACATCACGACAGCAAACAACTTAAGCGCATCGCCGCTTGCCGCACAGAACCTTACGGGCAATAGCACCGCGAACGCGCCGGATGGCACGTCGTTCGGTGCGGTATTGGCGCGTCAGGTGGTGGACAATGCCCCCGCTCCCGGTGCAGCCCCTGCCGCGACACCCGCACCCGAAAAAGATGCACCGGTGAACCACACCACCGTCCCGGGCAAGGGGACGGACAACAAAACCACGGCCTTGCAGAACAGCCCTGCCGATCTGACCGGAAATATGATCGCATTGCTGCAACCCTTGCAAAAGGGCACTCCCTTGTCCACCAAGAATATCCCGTCCGATACAACCGCCGCCACGAGCAAGGTTCAGAACGATAAGGGAACGCTCGAGCAGCACTTGCCAATCGATCTTCCCGGAAATGTCATCGCGTTGCCAACCCCATTGCAGGAAGCCGGTACGCCGGTCACGAAGGATATTCGACCCGGAAAATCCACCACTCCTGGCAAGATTCAGGGCGATAAGCATCCGGCCACGCAGAACATTCCGGCGGACCTTTCTGGAACGCTCATCGCATTGCCGCAAGCTGTGCAGGAGATTCGCACACCGGCCGCACCGACCAGTCCCAACAGTGCCGAGGTCCTTAAAGGTGCAGCCAGCAAACCTGTCACACCGAGCCTGCTCGCCCAGCCCAACGAGCCCGGCATCGCAAAAGATATTCCTGTCAGCACCACCGGCAAGACTGGTAGCGCGACACCGCTGGTCCAGACTGCCAACATACCAAACCTGTCCGCGACTGCCGCTAACCAACCTGCCCTGCCGCAGGCGCAAGACTTCGCCATGCTCCATACCGCGAACTTACCGAATGCCACACCCTCTGCCGCACCGGGCAACACGACGCCCGCCCAGCAATCGATCTACTCGGCCTTGGGCAGCAGTGGCTGGGCGAACGAGTTTTCGCAAAAGATCAGCTGGATGAGCACGGGGCAGAACAACCAGATCGCGGAGCTGCATCTCAATCCGCCCGACCTGGGACCATTGAATGTGGTGTTGACGATGTCGGACAATCAAGCCACGGCGGCCTTCACTTCCCCGCACAGCGCGGTGCGCGACGCGGTCGAGAACGCGATGCCTAAACTTCGCGAGATATTGGCCGATAATGGCATTACGCTGGGTAATACCACGGTCAGCGATCAACCCCAGCGGGATGGCAACCCGGGGGCATTCTCCGGCCAGCAATCGCCACAGCAAGGCGGACGCTGGACAACACAATCTTCCGCTCAAGCAGAGATTCCCGCACAGCCGGTTCTGCCCCGTAGGACGGTGCAAAGACACGACGGTATGGTGGACACCTTCGCCTGAGTTGAAATCAAAAAGGCCGAGTTGACGGGGAACACCCGCCCTATTCGATCCATTGAACTTGATCTTTATTTCTCATAATCGCAGCGTCAATTAAGGAACCCAACCATGTCAAAAGCCGAAAAACCCGCTGCCGCAGAAGCACCCAAAAAAAACAAGAAAATGCTGGTCATCATCCTCGCGGCAGTCTTGCTGATAGGGGGCGGCGCGGCAGCATTCTTTTTATTGAAACCGGCCCATGCGCCCAAGAGTGAAGCTGCGGTGGAAGAAACACATCCTGAAGTCCCGCCAAAATATGTCGAGCTGGGCACGTTTACCGCCAACCTGATACACGAAGAGGGCGACCGATATTTGCAGGTCGCGATCTCGCTCAAGATCAGCAAACCCGAACTGGAAGAGAAGATCAAGGCGAGCAATCCCGAGATCATGCACCGCGTGAACATGCTGCTGCAAAGCAAGACCCCATCCGAACTCGCCACGCTGCAAGGCAAAGAGAAGCTGGCCCGCGACATCAAAGCGCAGGTCGAATACGTCCTCGGATTCCGCAAAATGGAACCGGTGATAACGCAATCCGTTGCACAGCTCCCGGAATCAGCGGTGGTTAAAAACGAGGCCACAGCAGTGGCTTCCGAGGTCAAACCCGTTACCGAAGCAAGTGAGGCCAAACCCGTCGCGGAAACACCCAAGGCGGCCAACAGCGGAATCTCGGAAGTGCTGTTCACTTCATTCATCATCCAATAGCGACCATGAGCGAATTCCTCTCCCAGGACGAAGTTGATTCCCTGCTCAAGGGAGTGAATGGCGAAGCCGATGATGCCAATGAGCATCCGGCCGAGGCTGAGGGAGTTCGTCCGTACAACCTCGCCTCGCAGGAACGTATCGTGCGCGGGCGTATGCCCACCATGGAAATCATCAACGAGCGGTTCGCGCGCTTGTTCCGTATCGGGCTGTTCAATTTCATCCGTCGCACACCGGAAATTTCGGTCGGGCCGGTGCGGGTTCTGAAATTCGGCGAGTTCATCCGCAACCTGCATGTGCCGGCCAACCTGAACCTGATCCAGGCCAAGCCGCTGCGCGGCAACGGGCTGTTCATCTTCGATCCGAACCTGATCTTCCTGGTGGTGGATAACATGTTCGGCGGCGACGGGCGGTTTCATATGCGCGTGGAAGGCCGCGAGTTCACCCAGACCGAGCAGCGCATCATCCAGAAGATGCTGGAAGTGGTGTTCGAGACTTATAGCAAAGCCTGGGAAGCCGTCTATCCGCTGGAGTTCGAATTCCTGCGTTCGGAAATGAATCCGCAATTTGCCAACATCGCCACGCCGAACGAAGTCGTCATCGTGACCTCCTTCGACATCGAGCTGGGCGGCAATGGCGGCGCGTTCCATGTCTGCATGCCCTACTCCATGCTCGAACCGGTCAAGGACCTGCTCTATAGCACCATGCAGGGCGACCATCTGGCGGTGGATAAACGCTGGCTCAACCTGCTCTCGAAACAAGTGCAATCCGCCAGCATCGAACTGGTCGCCACCCTGGGCTCGGCCAAATTGACGGTGGCACAAGTGATGAAGATGCACAGTGGCGATGTCATCCCGCTGGAGGTGGAGGAGAACATCACCGCATCGGTGGATGGCGTGCCCATGATGGAGTGCAAGTACGGGGCATCCAACAATCAATACGCGCTCAAGATAGAAAAGATGCTCACGATGACAGAAGGAGAGAATCATGTCCGATGAAACCACGACCGAAGAAGCGATCACCGCCGATGACTGGGGTGCGGCGATGGCCGAGCAAGCCTCCACCGAAAGTGCCACCGCCGAGATCGCCAAGCCCCATGTGTTCGAGCAGTTCGGTTCGACCGGCGGCGCGACCACGCAGAACGATCTCGACATGATCATGGACATCCCGGTGCAACTGTCCGTTGAACTGGGACGCACCAAGATGCCGATCAAGAACCTGCTGCAGCTGGCGCAGGGTTCGGTGGTTGAGCTCGCCGGCATGGCGGGCGAACCGTTGGATGTGATGATCAACGGCTTTCTGATCGCACAGGGGGAAGTGGTGGTGGTGAACGACAAACTCGGCATACGCCTGACCGACATCATCACCCCTTCGGAACGCCTGCGCCGTTTGAACCGCTGACATGCGCATCCGCTTTCCTTGTCTCGGCGGCATGGCCCTGCTGGCGATCAGCCTGCCGACTCTTGCCGATGTGACCCATCCCCCCTTGCCATCGCCCGCACCTGCGGTCGGTTCGGGTAGCATCCTGCAGATCATGTTCAGCCTGTTGCTGGTATTGGCCGCCATCGTCCTGGTGGCGTGGTTGCTCAAACGCATGAATGTCACCCGGCAAGGCACGGGCAACCATCTGAAAGTGCTCGGTGGCGTGGCGGTGGGCCAACGCGAACGTGTCGTCCTGGTTGAAATAGAAAACACCTGGCTGGTCATCGGGGTCGGACCCGGCCAGATCCGCGCCCTGCATACCCTGCCCAAATCGAACGCGTCCGGCGCGGACATCCCGAACGCGCCGCAACCGATACCGTTCAATGCCTGGTTGAAAAAATTCGTCGAGAAGCGCGATGCAACGTAATTTTTTCGTACTCGCCGTCGCCCTGCTCGCGCTGCTGGGCAGTACCCAGAACGCCTGTGCCGAAGCCGGTCTGGCGGCCATCACCAGCACCCCCTCGGCAGGGGGCGGACAGACATACAGCCTCAGTCTGCAAACGCTGCTGCTGCTCACCTCGCTGAGTTTCCTGCCCGCGCTTCTGCTGATGATGACCGGCTTCACCCGCATCATTATCGTGCTGTCGCTGTTGCGCTCCGCCATCGGCACGCCGTCCTCCCCCCCCAATCAGGTGTTGATAGGTCTGGCCTTGTTCCTGACTTTCTTCGTCATGTCGCCGGTGCTGGACAAGATCTATACCGAGGCCTATCTGCCCTACAGCGAGAACAAACTCAGCATGCAGGATGCCGTGGAAAAAGGCGTGGTCCCGCTCAAGACTTTCATGCTGCGCCAGACCCGCGAAGCCGACCTTGCCCTGTTCGTGAAAATATCCAACAGCGAGCCGCTGCAAAACGCCGATCAGGTACCGCTGCGCATCCTCGTTCCGGCCTACGTGGTCAGTGAGCTGAAGACCGCGTTCCAAATCGGTTTCGTGGTGTTCATCCCGTTCCTCATCATCGACATGGTGGTGGCCAGCGTGCTGATGTCCATGGGGATGATGATGGTGTCACCGTCAGTCATCTCGCTGCCGTTCAAGCTGATGTTGTTCGTGCTTGCCGACGGCTGGAATCTGCTGATCGGCTCATTGGCGCAAAGTTTCTACACCTGACATGAGTCCCGAATCCGTCATGACCTTAGCCCAGCAGGCGATGGAGCTCACGCTGATGATCTCCGCCCCGATGCTGCTCAGCGCGCTGGTGATCGGGCTGGTCGTCAGCATCTTTCAGGCGGCCACCCAGATCAACGAGATGACGCTGTCCTTCATTCCCAAACTGCTGGGGATGTTTGTCGTGCTGATGCTCAGCGGTTCGTGGATGATAGGCATGCTGGTCGATTACGTGCAGCGGCTGTTCGGCAACATTCCCTGGATGATAGGGTGATGCCATGATCAGCATCACCAGCGCACAGCTGGATGCCTGGCTGGTCGCCTTCATCTTTCCCTTCACCCGCATCCTCGCCCTGATCGCAAGCTCTCCGGTGCTGGGTGCCAAACAAGTTCCGGTAAGAGTCAAAATCGGTCTCGCCCTTGTGATGACACTGATCGTCGCCCCGACGCTGACCGGACTTCCCCAGGTCGCGGTCGGCTCACCGCAGGGACTGCTGATCCTGATCCAGCAGATCCTCATCGGTCTGGCCATGGGCTTCACGATGAAATTGATCTTCACCGCCGTGGAAATGGCCGGGGAACTGTCGGGGCTGCAAATGGGATTGGGCTTCGCCAGTTTCTACGACCCCGTCAACGCCGCGCAATCCCCCGTCATTTCGCAGTGGCTGAACATCGTCGCCTCGCTTGCGTTCCTCGCCCTGAACGGACATCTCTTCGTCTTCGCGGGATTGGCGGAAAGTTTCCAGACGCTACCGGTCGGCAGCATGATCTCAGGCAAGGGGTTTTACGGGATCGCCAGTTGGGGGGGAGTGATCTTTGCCTACGCGCTGCAACTCTCGCTGCCGTTACTGGCTGCATTGCTCATCACCAATCTGGCACTCGGCATCCTGACCCGTGCCGCGCCGCAGTTGAACTTGTTCGCCGTGGGTTTCCCGGTCACGCTGGCCATCGGATTCATCGTGCTGCTGCTCATGACACCCTACTTCGCGCCGCTGCTGGACAAGCTGACGCACGACGCGCTCGATACCATGCTCAACCTGGCCAACTCAAAATAGCCGGTTAATCGCTTACGGCATGTAGTTGAACAGCGACAGACCCGACACCTGGACAAAGGATTTCTGCGCGGCCTGCAATGCCAGGTTCTCCTGCGCGAGCGTCGTCGCCGCCTGGGTGTAGTTGGTATCCTGGAGCTGGGACAAGGTTTGCTGGTAGTTCAGCCCCAGGCTGTTTCCGGTCGCCTGTGCGGCTGAGATGAGTTGCAGATTGGTACCCACGCGGGTGTTCGCATTGGACACGCTGCTGATACCGGCATCCAGATTGCCGACCGCATTGCTGATCCCCAATGCCGCACCCGGGGTGTTCAGTGCCGTGACAAAATCCGAGACCGATTTGAAGATGCTGACATTGCTGCTCGGCGCGACCGTGAATTGGTCCCCGTTGGCTGGCGCACCCTGGATATTGAATTGCATCCCGTCGAAGCTGATAGCTTGCCCGGCCACATAGGCATTACCTGTGGAAAGCACCGATCCAGTCGAGGTATTGGTCACGCTGTAGGTCGTCACCCCGGCTGCCACGCTAAACGCCACGCTGTAATTGTTTCCCGTCAACAGTGCCGGATTCACGACGTTCCCTTGCGTGGCTACGCCGGTGCCGGTATTACCGGATGCAGCCTGGGTGACGAACGTGCCATTGCCATTTTTCACGCGCATGAATATATCCGCACCGGACATCGTCGTACCCACTTGCAGGGTGCTGCTCACCTGAGTCTGGTTCTGCCCGCCGTCACCAAAATACGCATACCCCGCACTCGTGCTGGCGAAAGGCTGCGTCCTGGATTGGAATCCGGAGAACAGATAGTTGCCCTGCCCATCGGTGCTGTTCGCCAGGCTGACCAACTGCTGTAGCTGGCCGCTCATGTTGGTGGCAATGCTTTGCCGCTGGCTGGCGGTGAGATTCCCATTACCGGCAGAGATCATCTGTGACCGGATACTTTGCAACGTGGATGTCACGCCCTGAAGCGCGCTATCCATCAGCGTCAGCGTGCTCTGCGCCGTGTTGCTGTTGGTCGTATATTGGGTATTGGTCGCAATCGCCTGGGTCACGGCCAGTGCCTGCGCGGAGGCACCCGGGTCGATGGACGGATTGATCAGCCTGACACCGGTGGCGAGCTGCTGCTGGGTCTGCATCAAGGCCGCTTGCTGCTGGTTCATCGTCGCGACATTGGTGTCGTAAAGCATGCTGGTACTGATACGCATCATTCACCTTCCTATCTTAACGTCAACAACGTATCGAATAACGTGTTGGCCACTTTGATGGCTTGTCCTGCCGCCTGGTAGGCACGCTGATAACGCATCAGGTTGGCGGCCTCCTGATCGAGATTCACTCCGGATGCGGATTGCTGGGTTTGCACGAGCTGGTTGAGCATCGTGGTTTGGGCCGTGCTCGACTGGGTCACCGAACTGGTGGTATTGCCAACCTGTGCGACCAATTGGTTATACGCCCCCTGAAAACTGACCGTGCTGCCGGCCAGCGTGTTCTGCGTCTGCAATCCGGCCATCAACAAGGCATTGCGGTTATCGCCGACACCGTTGGTATTCGGCGCGATGTTGAACACGTCGCCTGTCGCGGGCGTCCCGCTGATCTGCACGGTCCAGCCGTTATAACTGATGTTCTGTCCCGCTGTGTAAGCCACCGTCCCGGCGACTGCCGGTACGGCTCCCGATACGGTAAACGTGGTCGGGCTGGTAAAGCTGATGCTGACGGGACTCTGTAAATTCGCATTCACGGGCGCGGGTGGATTCACCGTGCCGTTGCTGATGACACCGCTGCCGGTGTTGGTCAGGGCCGCGCTGGCCAATATCGGCGCGGCGGCGGCAATCCTGGCCGGATCGGTAATCGCCACCGATATCCCCTGTGCAGCCATCGCCGTCGGGCGAATCAGGAAGGTGTCGCCCGCTGCCGCCCCACCGGACGCAAGGTTCAGTGTGAACCCGTCCACGGTTTGCGGCATGGCAGAGATATTCGTCACCGTATTGTCCGACAGTCGGGTCAAGGTATAGCTGGTCCCGCCGTTGAACTTCAAGGTGTAGTCGCTGGTGGTCAGGGCATTCGGATCCGCGATGCTCGCGGCGATGACCGCATTACCCGTGTTATTGCCCGCACTGTTTACCACGGGAGCGGGAACGTTGAAGATGTTGCCGCCCAACACCCCGTTCAGGTCTTGTCCCAGCTGGTTCTGCTGATTGACACTCGATGCGATACCGGTCGCCACCCGCCCCAGTGCATTCAGCGCGGGATTCAAACTCTGGTCGCGGAACGCCAGCAAGCCACCCAACACCCCGCCCTGTATCCCGCTCTGAGCCAGCGGAATGATGGCACCATTCGCCGTGTAAGCCACCTCGGTGCGACCGGGATCGGTCGGGGACTGAACTGCTTTCAAGCCGTAGGACTGGTTCCCAACCACCAGGGATTGTCCGCTGGCGATGAAGACGTTGTAACTGCCATCCGACTGCTTGACCACGGTCGCTTGGATCTGCTGGTTCAGCTGGTTGATCAGCTGATCGCGCTGATCCAGCAAATCGTTGGGCGGCTGCCCTGTCCCCTGTGCCTGTACGATGTTCTGGTTCAGCGCGGCGATCTGCTGTGCCAGGGTGTTCACGGCCGACACACTCGTGCCGATCTGGCCATTCAGGCTGGCACTCATGCTGGTGAGTTGCTGGCCTAGCGACTGGAACTGCGCCGTCATGGACTGTGCGGCACTCAATAGCGACTGGCGCGCCGGAGCGGAATTCGGCGAAGTCGCCACGGTATTCGCCGCGTTGAAGAATCCCTGTATCGCCGGGGACAGCCCTACCGTCGGACTCCCGATCAGATTGTCGAGTTGCGTGACTTGCGTTTGATAGGCGTTCAGCTGACTGGACTGCGCCTGCCCCTGTAAAATCTGCGTGTTCAGGAAATCGTTGTATATCCGCCGAACCGTGCTGACATTGGTGCCCTGCCCGATATAACCGTAACCCGTGTATTGCGCCGTACTGGCGGTTTGCACGATCTGCTGCATGCTGTAGCCGGGGGTATTGGCATTGGCGATATTGTGCTGCGTGGTCGCCATGCCGGCCTGAGCCGCATTCAACCCGCTAAGACCGATACCAAAGATATTGCTCATCATGCGATCCTTTTTTGCGTCCGAGTCACCGACTCAGACTGATTATCGGCATCCCACGGAAATTCTTTAGAGACGCCCTTTAACCTGAACGTCGCTCACCGGGACTATCAGGATATATTCAGTTTTCCCATCACCTGCACCAGCTTGTCGGCATAGTTCGGATCCGTGGCGTAACCGGCCTGTTGTATCGCCTGTGCCATCCCCGCCGCATTGCCGCCCTGCTGCAACACCGGCGCATAGCGCGGGTTGCTGCTCAACATCTGTGCGTAATCGCGGAACGCCTGGTCATAGGAGCTGTAGGCACGGAAACTTGCAACCTGCTTGGTCGGCACGCCATTCTGGTATTCGGTGGTCGTCACCTGGGCGACCTTGCCCGTCCACCCCGCACCCGCCTTGATGCCGAACAGGTTGTAGCTGTTGCTGCCGTCCGCCATGCGTATCTCATGTTTGCCCCAACCGCTTTCCAGGGCCGCCTGCCCCATCATCAGTTGCGGCGGGACACCTGTCAGCTGCCCGGCCTGCAATGCACTCGGCAACATACGATCGACAAAATCCTGCTGAAACTTCGCGTTATAGGCAGACGGAACCGCGTTCATCGCACCCGCTGGCAACGATGTCCGCTTGCCTGCGGGCAGGTTCGTGCTGACAGCAGGGGCGGCGGGGGCGGCATTGCCCAGAGTACGGCCGAGCTGTTTGACCATGATGTCGGCCAGGCCGATACCCTTGTTGGAGATGTTCTGCGCGAGCTGCTGATCCAGCATCCCGGTGAACATCTTGGTTTGTTCGTTATCGAACAGGCCGCCCTGCGGCGTCGCCTCGCGCATGCTCTTGAGCATCATGTTCAGGAACACCGATTCGAACTGCTGCGCGGCCGCTTTGAGTGCTTTGTCCGGAGACTGTTTGGCTTGCACGCGCAACGATGCCAGCGACTGCGAGTCCAGTGCCAGACCACCGGTCGTTGTGATGTCCAACGGCGCGCTCACTAGATGATCTCCAATTCCGCATGCAACGCGCCCGATGATTTCATGGCTTGCAGGATTGCCAGCAGATCCTGCGGGGTCGCGCCGATCGAATTCAATGCCTTGACCACTTCACTCAGGGACACCCCTTTGGGAAGCTGTACCAGACCGCCTTTGTCCGATTTCACGTCTATCGTCGTCTTGTCGACCTGCACCGTCTTGCCGTCGGAGAGGGCATTCGGCTGACTCACGCTGCTATCGGTATTGATCACCACCGTCAGGTTCCCGTGCGCGACGGCGCAGGTATCCAGCGTCACCGCCTGGTTCATCACGACCGATCCCGTTCGGGCGTTGATGGTCACCTTGGCGATGCCCTGTGCGGGATCCACTTCCAGATTCTCGATCCTGGAAATGAAGGCCACGCGCTGCGCACCTGCGGGCGCGCGCACCTCGATGAGCCGGCCATCCTGTGCCGACGCGGTGTCCGGAGCGATACGCGCATTGATGACATCGACAATGCGCGCGGCCGTGGTGAAATCATTGGACTTTAATTCCAGATGAATAAAATCCCCCTGTCCCAGCAGGGTGGACACCGCGCGTTCCACCGTCGCACCGGAAGGCAATCGACCCACGCTCAGATGATTCACCTGTACCGACGCGCCGCCGGATGATGCGCCCACCCCGCCGACCAGCACGTTACCCTGTGCCATCGCATAGACCTGCCCGTCCGCACCTTTCAAGGGGGTCATCAACAAGGTACCGCCGCTCAGACTCTTGGCGGTACCGAGCGAGGATGCCGTCACATCCAGGGTCTGGCCGGGTTTGGCGAACGGGGGCAGCATGGCCGTCACCATCACCGCCGCGACATTCTTGAGCTGCATCGTGGTGCTGGCACTCGGCGGCAGATTCACGCCCATCTGGGTCAGCATGCTCATGACACTCTGCACCGTGAACGGGGTTTGCATGGTCAAGTCGCCGCTGCCATCCAGCCCCACCACCAGACCATAACCGATCAGCTGGTTGTCACGCACCCCCTGAATACTGGCAATATCCTTGATACGATCGGCCGACGCGCCGAACGGAAGCACCAGCAAGAGCAGCAGCAGGACAATCTGTTTCATCGTATACCTCACTAGAACGGCAACACCGACTTGAAGAATCGTCCGAGGAATCCCAGACTCCTCGTATCGTTCATCACTTCACTCATCGCACCCGCGTTCTTGAATTCCAGATGCACATCGGCGACCTGGGTGGACAGCACGACATTGTTGTTGATCGTGACCGGGTTCACCACACCCGAGAAACGGATGAATTCATCGCTCTGATTCAAGGCGACCTGTTTCTCTCCGCTGACCAGCAGATTGCCATTTTCCAGCACTTCGATCACGGTCACCGTGATCGTGCCGGTCAAGCTCTCCGTCGCCGCGCCCACCCCGGTATTCGCCGAACTGTTTTTGCTGTTGCCGTTGATGGAGAACGGATTGAGCAGCGAGGCGGCTCCCCTGGTGATGCTGGGCGTACTCGAATTGGCACTGCTCGCACTGGTCGTACCGCCGCTGGCTTGTCTGCTTCCGCTGGTCTGTTCCACCAGGCTGATGGTCAGGATGTCGCCGACATTGCGCGCGCGTTGATCCTCGAACAGCGGCCGTTCATTCACGCCCGCATGAAAAATCCCGCCATCCGACGTTGCGGCCAATATCTTGGCGGGCGGCTTCGCGCTCATCGGTTGCTGGATACGGGTAGGCGGCGTCATGGAACACCCTGCCAACACCACCAGCGCACCCAGCAGAACCTGTTTAACCATATCTGACATCGCGTTGCTCCTCACATCTGCGTCAGCTTCTGCAACATCTGATCCGAAGCCGTGACCGCTTTGGAATTGATCTCGTAGGCGCGTTGCGTTTGTATCATGTTCACCATTTCTTCCACCACGTTCACGTTCGAGGTCTCCACATAGGTTTGATTCAGGGTCCCGGCACCGGTGGTACCCGGCACCATGACGCTGGGTGTGCCGGAAGAAGAAGTTTCCTGATAAAGATTGGAGCCTATGCTCTGCAAGCCGGTCGGGTTGATGAAGGTCGCGAGCTGCAAGCTGCCGACCTGCACCGCTGTGAACACGCCCTGTTGCGTGACCGAAACCGTGCCATCGCGCCCGATCGTCACGCTGGTGGAGTTGACCGGAATGGCAATCGCCGGCTGCACGGGGTAGCCGCTGGCGTTAACCAGGTTGCCCTGGTTGTCTGTTTGAAATGAACCGTCTCTGGTATAGGCAAGAGTGCCGTCCGGCATGAGGATCTGAAAGAATCCCGCCCCCTGGATCGCCACGTCCAGCGGGTTACCCGTCAACTGAAGGTTGCCCTGGGTATGAATCCGCTCGACCGCCACAGGGCGTACCCCGGTGCCGAGCTGCAAACCCGACGGCAGCTGGGTTTGCTGCGTAGACTGCGCACCCGGTTGGCGTATGGTCTGATACAACAGATCCTCGAACACCGCGCGCGACCGTTTGAAACCATTGGTACTGACGTTGGCCAGATTATTGGCCACCACATCCATCTGGGTCTGCTGGGCATCCAGACCGGTTTTTGCGATCCATAGAGAACGTATCATGATCCTGACCTTTCAAAGTTACGCCACATTGAGAATCTGGGTGGCTTGCTGCGCATTGGTGTCTGCGGTTTGCAGCATCTTCATCTGCATATCGAATTTCCGGGACAGCGAAATCATATTCACCATCGCTTCCACGGGATTCACATTGCTGTCCTCAAGACTGCCGGACACGATACCCACTTTGGCATCCGCGCTTGCAGCCTTGCCAGTCTTGAGGCGAAACATCCCGTCGGCACCGCGATCGAGTTGCTGGTCGGGCGGATTCACCAGTTTCATCCGCCCCACGATCACGACCGAGGCGGGTTGAGAACCGCTGGGCACAGTGGAGATCGTCCCGTCTTTGGCGATGGTCACATCGGTACCGGGCGGAATCGTAAGCGGACCGCTCTCACCGACCACATTCAACCCACTACCCGTCTGCAACACGCCGCCCGCCGAGACTTGCAGGTTGCCGTTGCGCGTGTAGGCTTCCTTGCCATCCCGTGTCCGCACGGCAAGCCAGCCTTTGCCTTGCACCGCCACATCGAAAGTCCGACCAGTCTGGTGCAACACCCCCGGCGTGAAATCTGCGCCAGACGTCGAATCCACCACGAATGTGCGTGTTGCCAGCCCTTCACCCACGATAGGCACCGCGCGGAAAGTATCCAGTTCCGCCCGAAAACCCGTCGTGTTCGCATTGGCCAGATTCTCGGCCACTGCCGCCTGTTGCTGCAGCACCTGCGAAGCACCCGTCATTGCGGTATAGATCAGTCTGTCCATGACACCCTCCTCGATATGTAAGTCGGTAAGCGGTGAGCGCAACCACTCTTCCTACTTCCTACTTCCTACTTCCTACTTCCTACTTCCTACTACCTCAAGTTGATCATCGTTTGCATCATTTGATCCTGGGTCTTGATCGACTGCGCATTGGCCTGGTAAGTGCGCTGCGCGGTGATCATGTCCACCAACGCGGCCGTGAGATCGACGTTGGAGTTTTCTACCGCTCCCGATTGCAAGGTACCCAGGCTGGCGGAGGTCGGCGAGCCGACCAGCGGCACGCCCGACGTGCCGGACTGCGCCCATTGGTTGTTGCTCATGGACTGCAAGCCCTCAGGATTACTGAAACTGGCCAGCACTACCTGTCCCAGATTCTTGGTTTGTCCATTGGTATATTTCCCCACGATGGTGCCATCCGCATTGGTATTGATGCCGTTCAACTGTCCGGTGGCATAACCATCCTGCGCCAGGGTATTGACGCCGAAGGACGTGCCGAACTGGGTCGAGCCTGCAAAGTTGAATGTCAATGTCTGCGCAGCAGCCCCGGCGGGAGTAAATGAGGCCGAAGGGACTGGACCGGTTGGCGTGGCCAGTGTCCCGTTGGTATTGAACGTCATCACGCTCATCGCGGCGGTGGGTGAAGGAACGGGTGCCCCGTCCACGGTCAAAAAGGTATTCCAGCTCGAAGAGGGTGCGTTGGTAGACGTAGGCGCACCGGTAAAATTCGCGGCGGCTGGCTGGCTCACGGTGAGCGAGGTCGGACTGGTAACGGCACTGATCGTGTAGGTCACACCATTCACAGTCAGCGTGTTCCCGGCGGCCAGACCGGCTGTCGAACCCAAGGCCATCGCTGTCGAACCGGCTGTCACTGTCGCAGCACCCAAGGGGCCGAGGGGAAGTGCTTGCCGTTGGAAATACAGGGCCGCCACATGGCTGTTGCCCAAGCTGTCGAACACCGAGGTGGAGGTCGAATTGTTGTAAGAAGTCGGATCGGCCGGATTAAACACCGCCGTGGCGGGTGCAGTCGCACTGGCACTCAGACTCACTCCGGCCGTCACATTCGCGGTCGGCTGGGGTGGCAAGGGGGTTGATGGAATCTGCAAAGGCCCCGGCGACGAAGTAATGATCGTTCCGCCCGGACTGACTTTATAGCCGGTCAATTGATTGCCGCTGTTATCGACCATGAAGCCATTTTGATCCAGATGGAACTGTCCGTTCCGGGTATAGGTGATCGCGCCGTTGTTGCTCATACGGAAGAATCCGTTGCCATTGATCGCAATATCCATGGAATTGTTGGTAGTGGTGATCGTCCCTTGTCCGAACTGCTGCGCGACTGCGCCGACCGTCGCGCCGGTCCCGGCCTGTGCCCCACCTCCGGAACCCGACCCGCCGGATGCACCCGCCAGACTGTTGGCGTACACGTCGGCGAACTGTACGGTCGATCCTTTGAAACCGACCGTGTTCGCATTCGCCACGTTGTTGCCTATCACATCCAGATTCGTAGCTGCCGCACTCAATCCACTTAGACCTTGCTGAAATGACATGATGATCTCCTTAGTTACACCAGAACCAAACGATGGTTGAATTGCTGGCGATGTATCCCTTGCGGGGTTGGTTGGTTCGTTTACTGCCTATCTTAAAAAATACCGCTGTCCCTTAAAGGATCTGCTGCACCTGCGTGAGCGGGATCAAACCGTTCGCGCCGACGTTCAGACTCGTGCCGGTGGCACCGGGTGTCACGCCATTCACCACCCCGTAAGTCAAGGCGGTAGCAGCGACATTGCTAGCCCCCTGCATCGCGGTGACGCTAAAGTTATACGTGCCGGCAGGCACCTGCGCGCCCGCAGAATCCATACCGTTCCATTGCCAATTTTGCACGCCCGCCCCCATCGCGCCCAGCTGCAAAGTCGTGACCGGATTACCCGACGCATCGGTGATGGCGACTTGCACATTGCTGGCGGATTGGGGCAGGTTGAATCCGCCTATCCCGCTGCCATTGGCCAGCGTGACCGTATTACCCGGCGTCATCACACCGTGACCTATCATGGCAGCGGCTTGCATCGATTGGCTGCTGGTCATGCTGCTGCTCAACGCTTGCAGCGTGGTATTCAGCTGGTTGATGCCATTCACCGTGCTCATCTGCGCCATCTGCGAGGTGATCTGCGCGTTGTTCATCGGGTTCATGGGATCCTGATTCTGCATCTGCGTCACCAGCAACTTCAGGAAGGTATCCTGTGTGGTGGCGATGGATGTCGGGGCCGCGGAAGTGCTGGTGGTTGCCGAATTGTTGGCTGTATTGATGGAGCTGAATAACGATGATGCAGGGCTGCTTTGAATAGGGTTCACCATGATGGATTCCTTTCGTGTTATTGACCGATGGTCAGGGTTTTCGTCAACAGATTCTTCGAGGTGTTTAATACGTCCACGTTGTTTTGGTAAGCACGCGAGGCGGAGATCATGTTCACCATCTCATCCACCACGTTCACGTTGGGCATCGCAACATAACCCTGCGCATCCGCCATCGGATGTTTGGGGTCGTACACCATCTTCATCGGCGAGGTGTCCTCGACCACCGCCAGGACCTTCACGCCCTGCGCGTCGCTGGCACCGACCGGAGTCGCACCGAATACCACCTGCTTGGCGTGATACGGCTGGCCGTTCGCACTGGTCGTGCTATCGGCATTCGCCATGTTGCTCGCCACGACGTTCAGACGCTGTGACTGCGCTGTCATCGCCGAACCGGCCACGTTGAAGATATTGAATAGCGACATGATTTACCCCGTTATGGAAAGCATGATTTGTTTGATATCGTCAGTAATGAATCGCACGCTCGTTTCGTAACGCAGCGCGTTGTCGGCAAACTGCGCGCGCTCGACATCCATGTCCACGGTGTTGCCGTCCGCGCTGGGCTGCAACGGTCTGCGGTACATGACCGGCGCACCCATGACAGAACCGCCGGTATTCCCCGCCAGATGCGCGGGTGAAGTCTGCGCTGCCGGCAACTTTGCCGCGACACCGGACACGGCATTTTGCAAAGCACTGGCGAAATCGATATCTCTGGCTTTATAGTTCGGCGTATCGGCGTTCGCGATATTGGAAGACAGTAACTCCTGACGCGCGGACCGCAAATTCAACGCCGTCTGCTGCAATCGCAATTGATCATCCAATTTATTGATCATCCCACCCTCCTCTCCAACTTCAGCCACTTTCCTGATGTGCATACTAAGACGCGCAAATAATTTTTATCTGCCGAATAAGCACGGATTTCTGCTTCAATTCCGGCCTCTCCCTCGCGCGAGGGCAGGCACAATGTGCAGCATGAAAAAGCGATTCCTCATCTTTTGCCTGTTGGTGCAGAGCGCGGCGGCTCTGGCTGCCGCCCAAGACCACCAGATACTGCACGACACGGTGACCGCGTTCGTGCGGCAGCAGACTGCCGCCTTGCCCGGCACTGCAAAGTTTCAGGTGGAAGAGATAGACCAACGCATCTTCCTGCCCGCCTGCTCGAAGCTGGAGGCCTTTCTGCCGGTGGGAAGCCAGTTGCTGGGCAAGACCTCGGTCGGCGTACGCTGTGCCGAAGCACATGGCTGGTCGATCTTCGTACCGGTGAGTGTCAAGATCACTGTCGGTCTGCTGATCAATGTGCGGCAACTACCCGCCGGACATGTGCTGCGCGACGAGGACATCACCAGCCAAACCATGGAGATCAGCCAGACCGGCGGCATGACCGACAGCAAACAAGTACTGGGTAAAGTGTTGCGGTACAGCGTCGGTGCCGGACAGGTGCTGCGCGAAGACATGCTGCGTGCCCCGTTCACCATCGTGCAGGGACAGACCGCACAGCTGATCGTGCAAGGCGGCGGGTTCAGCGTCCGCAGCGGCGGCGTGGCGTTGAACAATGCCAGCGAGGGGCAGTACGTCAAAGTCAGGAAAGAGAGCGGCGGCGTGGTAGGCGGCCTGGCCAGGGCAGGCGGCGTGGTCGAAGTCGCGCCCTAATGGCAAAGCTGCGGTTGTGCTGCGCGCCGGCATCAGTTATAAAGGCGCGCCATCACCCTAAAGGTTTCCGTTTTCTGACCGATATAGAGGTCAACAGTCCGGGAGACCCGGCTTATTCAGATCGAGAGGATCATCGTGAAAATAGATAAACCCGGCAAGCCGCTGCCCACCAGCCAGGTGGGTGAAAGCGCATCCCGTCCCGGCGCAAGAAAATCCACCCCGCCTGCAACGACGGCGCAAACCGGCAGCACCAGTGTGTCGCTGGGCACCACGGCCACCCAACTGCAAAGCATGGAAAGCAGTATGGCCAACACGCCCGTCGTCGACCTGAACAAGGTGACCGAGATCAAGCAGGCCATCAGCCAGGGACGTTTCCAGGTGAATTCCGGTGTCGTCGCCGACAAGCTGCTGGAATCGGTCAGGTCACTGATCGGTCACAGCCGGGGGTAAGGCTTGAATCAGGATAGCGGCATCCCGATACTCGCCGCGCTGACTGCCGAACGCGATGCATTGCGCGATTTTGTCGCCTTGCTGGAGCGCGAACAGAACGCCCTGGTGGAAAACCTCAGCGATCAGTTGCCGGCACTGGCCGAACACAAATCCGCCTCTGCCCTGGCATTGAGCGAGCTGGTCGAGGCGCGTCATCTCTTGTTAAAGAACACCCTTCCCGAACTCAACGAAACCACCATCCAGACCTGGCTGCGGACGCGATGCCCTGCCGCATGGCCGGTCTGGCAGGAGCTGCGCAGTCTGGTCACACGCGCACGACAACTCAATCAGAACAGTGGCGAACTGATACAAATGAAGTTGCGCTATAACCAGCAGGCATTGAGCGTGCTGAGCAACGCCGCCAGCAAAGCGAATTTGTACGGCCCGGATGGACAACCCAACTTCTCGCCGGGTAGCGGCAAACCGATCGCCAGTGCTTAGGCCGTGCTTCCCTAAGGGGTTGCCGGAAGGATGATGTGTTCTGTGTCTGGTGTCAGTATCGTGATACTGACACGGCGGTTCTTGGCGCGATGCTCGGGACTGTCATTGGCCACCACCGGCTGGTTCGATGCCATACCGACCGCCGACAGACGCTGTGGCGGCACGCCGTGGTCGATCAACATCCTCACCACACTGCTGGCGCGTGCCGACGACAACTCCCAATTGGACGGAAACAGCGGCGTGCTGATCGGCACGTCATCGGTATGCCCCTCGACTTCGATAGGCTGATCTTCCCGGCTCAACACGATCGCCACCCGATTCAGCACCTCTGCCGCCGCAGGCTGCAACACCGCCTCACCCGGCTTGAATAAAGAACTCGCACTGATGTCGATCACGATGCCGCGCTTGGTTTGATTCACGCTGACCATCCCCTGCCCTATCATCGTCGCCATGACCTGGCTCAGACCGTCGGCGACTGCCTTCATCCGCTCCTGCATCTTGCGCTGCTGCTCGCCGAGTCGCGCGGTACGCCGGTCGACCAACGTCTTGAGCAGCTGCTCCTGTTTGTTCGGGATGATCGTGGTCGAGGACGTGCTGGGTTGATTGGTGAACGCGATGCTGAGCGAGTCGCTGAATATCTTGTACTTCGCCTCGTTCACCGAGGAAATGGCGTACAGCACCACGAACACGGCGAACAACAGGGTGATGAAATCGGCATAGGAGATCAGCCAGCGATCCGGATTGCTATGTTCGATGCGTTTTTTCCGGCGTGCCATGCTACTCGATGTAACCCTGCAATTTCAGCTCGACCAGACGCGGATTCTCACCGCTGGCAATTGCCACCAGACCATCGACGATCATCTCGTATATATCCGCCTGACGCATGATGATGGCTTTGAGTTTGTTCCCCACCGGCAGAAAAAACAGGTTGGCAAACGCCACGCCGTATATCGTCGCGACGAACGCCACCGCGATACCCGCGCCCAACTTGCTCGGTTCGGCAAGATTCTCCATGACATGGATCAGGCCCAATACCGCACCGATGATGCCGATGGTGGGCGAATAGCCGCCGGCCGCCTCCCAGACACGCGCCGACTGCCAGCGCAACTGCTCCCACCGGTGTATATCCACATCCATCACTTCACGGATCTTCTCGGGACTGGCACCGTCCACCAGGAGCTGCAATCCTTTCTTCATGAACGGATCGCTGATGCCCGGGATACGCGCTTCCAGTGCCAGTATCCCGGACTTGCGCGACAACACGCTCCATTCGGTCAATTGGCTGACCAGACGAATGCCGTTCAACCTGGGCTCGACGAACACCCAGCCGCCCATCCGGATCGCCGTGGTGAACACCTTCATCGGGCATTGCACCATCACCGCCCCTATCGTTCCGCCGAACACGATCAGGAAGGCAGTACCCTGGAACAGGATGCCAAGGCCGCCGCCTTCCAGGAGCTGTCCGGTCATGATCCCGGCGACCCCGATCATGAAACCCAGTATGGTCAACCTGTCCATCAGCGGCCTTTCAGCGCGGTACGCAGGCGTGCCACCGCCTGACTGTGCAACTGCGAGACGCGCGATTCACTCACGCCCAGCACTTCGCCGATCTCGCGCAGATTCATCTCCTGCTCATAGAGCATGCCCATCAACATGGATTCGCGTTCCGGCAGGTTTTCGATCGCTTGCATCAGCGCGCCCCTGAAACGTTCATCCTGCAATATGTCCATCGGGTCGGCATCGTGGTCGGAAGTGAATCGCTCAAAGAAATCGTGTTCGCCATCGTCGTGGAAATCCTCGAAATACACCAGTTGCGCCCCGCGCGCTTCCTGTAGCTTCTGCTGATATTCGGCCAGCGAGATCTTCATCTCTTTGGCGATCTCGGTTTCGTTCGGCGGCTTGCCCAGCTGCTGTTGCAAACGGCTGATAGCCACTTCGATTTGGCGCATGTCGCGGCGCATGCTGCGCGGCAGCCAATCCGCCTGGCGCAATTCGTCGAGCATCGCGCCCCGGATACGCTGCGTGGCATAGGTCTCGAACTGCGCGCCGTGCAGGTCGTCATAACGACTCGCCGCATCCAGCAGCCCCATCATGCCCGCCTGGATGATGTCGTCGATCTGCACGCTGTACGGCAGTTTGGTCATCAGCTGATGTGCGAGCCGTTTCACCAGCGGCGCATATTGTCGCAGGCAGTAATCCTTGTCTTTTAAGCCGTTTGCGGTATACATGCGTCAGTTCACCAGGTGTGCCGCTCGCCCGCTGCGCATCTGCCGCATCAGGCTTTGCATCATGAACGGGATGCCGCCGTTCGCTTCGTTCTGCTCGACCGGCAGATGCAGGAAATGCTGCGCCAGTTCCGCATAAGCTTTCGCGGACGAGGAAGCCGGAAAAGCTTCCACCACCGACCTGCCCAACTGGGTGGCGCGCTTGAGCTTCTCATCGAGCGGGATATAGCCGAAGTACTCCAGCCGGGCGGCCAGATGCAGACGCGCCACCCCGGCCATGTTCGCGAACACGGTCATCGCTTCGCGGCTTCCGGCGACCTTATTCACCACGATCTCGAAGCGCAGTTTGGCATTCTCCAATGCCAGGCGTTTGATCAGGGCATAGCTTGCGGTGATGCCGCTCACCGTGGCATCCACCACCACCAGCAACGACACGCCCGTTGCCAGACTCGACGAGGGAGCGGATGGACTGGCGAGCAACGACGCATCGACCAGCATCACGTCCACCCCGGAACTCGCCTCGGTGAGTGCCTGTTCCAGCCTGTGTTGTTCGACCGCCTGCAATCGATTCAACGCGCTCATGGCACGCGCCGCAGGCAACACGGTGTAGCCCTGCGCGCGCAGCACGGCTTGCTGCACCGCGCATCGTCCCTGCGCGACATCCAACAGGTCACGCGGCGCGGACAACGTCAGCTGCTCCAGCAGATTATTCGGCGCGTGATTCTCGTCCAGCACCAGCACATCCTTGCCCGAACGCGCCAGCGCGGCGGCCAGATTGATCGTGGTACTGGTGCGCCCCACCCCCGCCTTGCCCGCCACGACCGTGACGATCCGGGTCTGCTTGCCGACCAGCAGACGGCGCAATCCCTCGGCCTGATCGAGTCCGTGTTCAGAACGCATGTCTCGCCCCGCTTTCCGCTGTGGCGACGTGTCCGGCGAGCAGTGCACCCACGGCAGGCAATCCGTCCGACTTTACCGAAGCGACTGCGCCGGGCAACCCGGCCATGAGCACCGGGAAATCCAGTTCATGGATGGTAAAGGCACTCGTCTGCCCGGCGGGTTTGATGGCGCGATGCAACAGATAGTCGAGATTGATGGGATGCAGGTCTTCCGGCACACGCTGGCCATTCGCCATGTAATGCATCACCAGGCGATGCCGCACCGCCACGTCCAGCACCGCACCCAGATTGACCGCCTCATCGAGCTTGGTGGTGATGCAGCCGATGACCTGCTTGCTGTGGTACATGCGCACCACGTCTTCCAGCGTATCGCCCGAACTGGTCGAATTCAGCAGCAGCAGCCGCTTGACATCGGTCGCGTCGAACATCTCGTTCTGATCTGCCACGCGCTCATCGCGCTGCCCCATGCCCACGGTGTCGATCAACACCAGATGCTTGTGGCGCAAGGCGGACAATGTCAGGCGCAGATCGTCGGTATCTTTTACCGCATGCACCGCCACGCCGAGGATCTTGCCGTAGATCTTGAGCTGCTCGTAGGCACCGATCCGGTAGCTGTCGGTGGTCAACAACGCCACCTTGTCCGCGCCGTAGCGCACCACCGCGCGTGCCGCCAGCTTGGCCGTGGTGGTGGTCTTGCCCACCCCGGTCGGCCCGATCAGCGCGTACACCCCGCCCTGGGTCACGATATCGTCTGACTCGCCGGCGACGCGCAAATTGCGTTTCAACACCTGCTTGATCCACGACTCGCCGCGCGCATTTCCGGACGGCATCTTGTCCAGCAGCTGGCCCGCCAGCTGGGTGCTGAATCCCGCGTTGAGCATCCTGCGCAACAAGCCGGCCCGCTGCGGGTCACCCCGCTGCACATCGTTCCATGACATGGCGGAGATCTGTTGCTGCAACATACTGTGCATGGATTTGATCTCGCCCAGGATGTCTTCGTTGCCGGTCACGCCCGGCACGGCAGCCTTGACCGGTTGCACCTGAACTTCCGGGATGGCGGGACGCGCGCCAGGCGCGGCGAATTTCCCCGTCATCTGTGCGATATCCTCGTTCGCCAGCGCGAGGATCTCGACCCCTTGTTCGGTGCTGCGGTTGGACAGAATGACCGCGTCCTCGCCCAGCTCGTTGCGGATTTGACGTAATGCCTGACGTGCGGTCGGGGCAATGAATTTTCTGACGCTCATGTTCTACCTCCCACTGTTGCGGTGACCCGGATGGTTTTGAAATCCGGTATCTCATCGTGCGAAATCACCCGTAATTGCGGCACCGCGCGCTTCAAGAAACGCGCCAGCAGATCACGCAATTGCGCGGGGACCAGCAATACCGTCGGCAACCCCAATTGTTCCTGCGCCTGGGCGGCGGCGCGGGTCTCGCGCAGCACCGTATCGGCCAGACCCGGCTCGATACCGATGCCCTCGTGGCTGGATTGCATCGCCTGGATCAGAATGTATTCCAGCTCTTTATCCATGCCGATCACCTCCAACTCCTGCGCGGTGGGATAGAACTGCTGCACGATGGCGGGACCCAGTGCCACGCGCACCAGACCGGTAAGCTGGAACGCATCCTGGATACGCGGCGCGTTCTCCGCCAGCGTTTCCACGATGGTGCGCATATCGCGGATGTGCATGCCTTCGTCCAGCAGGTTCTGCAATACCTTTTGCACCGTGCCGAGTTGCAGCACCTTGGGCACCAGATCCTCGGTGAGTTTGGGCGCGATCTTGCCGAGATGATCGAGCAACTGTTGCACCTCCTGCCGTCCCAGCAACTGCGATGCCTGGGTGTTGATGATATGGCTCAGGTGGGTCGCCACCACGGTGCCGGGATCGACCACGGTGTAGCCCATGACCTGCGCCTGGTCACGCAACGCCCCGTCTATCCAAACCGCAGGCAGACCGAAGGCCGGATCGCGCGTCGGTGTGCCCGGCAGCTCACCGGAGACCTTGCCCGGGTTGATGGCGAGGAACAGGTTGGGATAGGACTCCCCGCTTCCCACCTCGACCCCCTTCAGCGTGATGCGGTAACCGTTGGGACGCAGTTCCAGATTGTCGCGGATGTGCACGGCAGGCGGCAGGAAACCGATGTCCTGGGTGAACTTCTTGCGTATCCCTTTGATGCGGCGCAGCAGATCACCGTCCTGCGCCTTGTCCACCAGCGTGATGAGCCGATAGCCGACTTCCAGACCCAGCACGTCCACTTGCGCGACATCCTCCCAGCTCGCGTCGTTGGACTCCGTCATCGACAGCGGCACCACCTCCGCCTGCTCCAGCTTGGCGGCTTTCTCGCTTTTTTGGGACAGGTGATAAGCCAGCCATGCCATCGCACCCGCCAGCGACAGGAAAGCAACATGCGGCATGCCGGGTATCAAACCCATCATGCCGATGATCGCACCGGTCAGCATGATGATCTGCGGCTGCTTGAACAACTGGCCGACCAATTGCTGGCCGATATTCTCATCGCTTGCAACCCGGCTCACCACCACACCGGCGGCGGTGGAGATCACCAGTGCCGGGATCTGCGCGACCAGACCGTCACCTATGGTCAGCAAGGTGTAGTACTTGGCGGCCGTGGCGATATCGAGATTGTGTTGCAACACCCCGACGATCAGGCCGCCGATGATGTTGATCAGCAGGATGATGATGCCGGCCACGGCATCACCGCGCACGAACTTGGACGCACCATCCATCGCGCCGTAGAAATCGGCCTCCTGGGAAATCTCGGCGCGGCGTTTGCGCGCCACATCCTCGCCTATCAGTCCGGCATTCAGATCGGCATCGATCGCCATCTGCTTGCCGGGCATCGCGTCCAACGTGAACCGCGCGCCCACTTCGGCGATACGACCCGCGCCCTTGGTGATGACCACGAAGTTGATGACCACCAGAATCGCGAACACCACGATACCCACGGCATAATTGCCGCCGACCAGAAAATGCCCGAACGATTCAATGACCTTACCCGCCGCATCCGGGCCGGTATGCCCCTCGAGCAACACGATACGGGTGGAAGCCACGTTCAGGGACAGACGCAGCAGCGTGGTGATCAGCAGGATGGTGGGGAAAGCGGCGAAATCCAGCGCGCGTGTGGTGTTCATGCTGACCAGCAACACCATCACCGCGATCGCGATGTTGAACGTGAACAGGATGTCCAGCAGAAAGGGCGGCAACGGCAACACCATCATCGCCAGGATCATCACGATCAGCACCGGCCCGGCCAGGCTGCGCAGGTTGCTCGCCCGCTTGATGAAGTTCTGGAACACCGTCAGATCCATGATGGCCGCCCCGACTCGATGTTCAAACAGCCAATCGCACCGGGTCCGAGCTGCGGGACGCTGCACATCAGCACATCATTTTTTGTTATTTTCAGATACCTCATAACCGACCTCTCGACATTCGCTTTGCTTCAAGTATCCGGCAGACACTCTTTGCACATGCTCATTATCGGGAACGCGGATCAAGTCGATTGCGGAAATAAGGGGGGATTTGCGCGGCTATTTGGAAAACATCAGACTATTCTCTTTTGACTTTCAGTGTGCGTGCCATGTCGGCACTGGATTCCACGCTGCTGCGCAGTGCCGGATTGTCGCTGAAGTCTGAAACGAAAGATCATCCTCGACCACCAGGAAATTCAGCTCACTCGCCTTCATCGGCTCTCTCCCTTGTTGCATTCAATCCGAATAATCCATTAACAAAAAACTGCGTCATTCCCGCCTGATGATACAACTAGCCATT
>JABEVG010000006.1 GCA_013044075.1 Gallionella sp. | reverse complement strand
TGACCTTATCCAAACCGTAGTGGTCTTCTTCCAGAACGATCTCGGCTTTTTTGAGGTCGGTGCTGATCTTGGTTTTTTTCTTCCAGGGCAAACCGATCAATACGTCGATAAAGTTCCGCACAACCGAGGCTTCGGCCGACATCGGTGACATCAATCGTAATTTCTTCAGCTCCGCTTCAGCCTTAAGGCGTGCCTCTTTGGGCATATGAGCGGCCTTGATTTTCTTTTCTACTTCCTCAAGATCGGCACCGTCTTCGCCTTCGCCCAGCTCTTTTTGAATGGCTTTGACCTGCTCGTTCAAATAATACTCGCGCTGACTCTTTTCCATCTGGCGTTTGACGCGCCCACGGATACGTTTCTCCACTTGCAGAATATCGATCTCGGCTTCCAGCAACCCCAACAGATGATCGAGACGTTTACGCACGTCGATTATCTCCAGCACTTCCTGCTTTTGCTCCAACTTAAGTGGCAAATGCGCTGCGATGGTGTCGGCCAGACGACCTGCATCGTCTATGCCGGCCAGCGAAGTCAGGATTTCGGGGGGGATTTTTTTGTTGAGCTTAACGTATTGATCAAACTGCGCGATCAAAGCGCGGCGCATCGCCTCGGATTCACTACTCGCCCCCTCTTCGGCCGCAACGATAGTCACTTCAGCATCGAAATGACTTCCCGAATCGACCACGCTCAACAAATTCACGCGTTGCGTACCCTCGACCAGAACCTTGACGGTGCCATCCGGCAACTTGAGCATTTGCAAAATGTTCGCCATGCTGCCGATGGCATACAGATCGTCTGTGCTGGGATCGTCTTTGGCCGCTGATTTCTGCGCGACCAGCACGATTCCTTTACCCGCTTCCATCGCCGCTTCCAATGCTTTGATCGATTTGGAACGACCGACGAACAGTGGAATGACCATATGCGGGAACACGACCACATCACGCAGGGGCAACAACGAATATAGATTGGCAGGACTGGAAATCTGGGTATCTTGTTCAATCATGGCAATAACCTCTTTATTGATTGGAGGGCTAGGTGGGGTTGCTTTTGTGCAATTCAAGCATCACCACCCATCGGGACAAGATAAAGAGCGTATGGCCGAACTTCGACCATATCGTCACCGCAACTTACGCGGCTTTATGGGCATCCGAGTAGATGATGATGGGCTTGATTTCACCCGTAACTGCGGTTTCATCCAGCACCACTTTACAGACGTTATCCATCGAAGGTAAATCAAACATCACATCCAACAAAGCCTGTTCGAGTATGGAACGCAAACCGCGCGCGCCCGCTTTGCGCGCCAATGCCTTGCGAGCAATCGCCTGCAGTACACCAGCATGAAATTCCAATTCCACGTTTTCCATCGCCAGCAACTTTTGGTATTGCTTGGTCAAGGCATTCTTAGGTTCGGTGAGAATCTGCACCAAGGCGACTTCATCCAGTTCTTCCAGCGTGGCGACAACCGGCAAACGGCCCACGAACTCCGGTATCAAACCAAATTTAATCAAATCTTCCGGCTCTACATCGCGCAGGGTTTCGCCTGTCTTATGTTGCTCTTTACTCACGATGTTCGCACCAAAACCGATCCCTGCTTTTTCGGAACGATTGCGTATCACTTTTTCCAAACCGTCAAACGCACCGCCACAAATGAACAAAATATTCGTGGTGTCGACCTGTAGAAATTCGGTGTTGGGGTGTTTGCGTCCACCCTGCGGAGGAATCGAGGCCTTGGTGCCTTCAATCAGTTTCAGCAAGGCCTGCTGCACGCCTTCACCGGACACATCGCGTGTGATGGATGGGTTGTCAGACTTGCGCGAGATTTTATCGATCTCGTCGATGTAGATGATGCCGCGCTGCGCTTTTTCAACATTGTAATCGCACGCCTGCAACAACTTCTGGATGATGTTTTCAACGTCTTCACCGACATAACCCGCTTCGGTCAAGGTCGTGGCATCCGCCATCACAAACGGCACGTTCAACAGACGCGCCAACGTTTGCGCAAGCAGGGTCTTACCCGAACCCGTGGGCCCGACCAATAATATATTGCTCTTCGCCAGCTCCACGCCGTCCTTGGCATCACTCTTCAGGCGTTTGTAATGGTTGTATACCGCAACGGACAAGATACGTTTGGCCTTTTCCTGACCTATCACATAGTCATCCAGTGACGCGCAAATTTCTTTGGGAGTCGGCAGATCAGACTTGTCGGCCTTGATATTCGCGCTTTGCGCCTCCTCTTTCATGATGTCGTTGCACAATGCCACACACTCATCGCACACAAACACAGAGGGTCCGGCAATGAGTTTCTTGACCTCATGCTGGCTCTTGCCACAAAAGGAACAGTACAACAGCTTATCGCCGGATTTATTTTCGCTAACCATCTCTCAACCTTTCGTTAAATTATCGGCGAGACCAATACTCTAATGACGCTTCTCCAATACCTGATCGACCAGGCCATATTTCACAGCATCGGCAGCACTGAGGAAGTTATCCCGGTCAGTGTCACGCTCTATGGTTTCAACCGATTGTCCGGTGTGATGTGCCAACATCTGATTGAGCTTTTGTTTCAAATACAAAATCTCGCGCGCGTGTATCTCGATATCCGAAGCCTGCCCGCGAAAGCCACCCAATGGCTGATGGATCATCACGCGTGAGTTAGGCAGGCAAAAGCGTTTTCCCTTTTCACCCGCCGTCAACAGGAATGCACCCATGCTGGCGGCTTGACCGATGCATAGTGTACTCACATGGGGCTTGATGAATTGCATAGTGTCATAGATGGCCATCCCCGCCGTCACCGAGCCGCCGGGCGAATTGATATAGAAATGAATATCCTTATCTGGACTTTCCGATTCCAGGAACAGCATCTGCGCCACGATCAGATTCGCCGTATGGTCATTGACCTCGCCAACCAAAAACACCACGCGTTCTTTTAACAGGCGCGAGTAAATATCATAAGCACGCTCGCCGCGACCGCTGGTTTCAACCACCATCGGAATCATGCCTATACTTTTTGGCTCAAGGTCGCGCAACATAATTAAGCATTCCCCATCAGTTCACTGAACACCGCGACTTTGTCGGTGACCTTGGCTTGGCTCATGACCCAGGCCACTACATTTTCTTCCAATGCAAGATTTTCAACCTCTTGCATGCGCTTAGGCTCAGCCGCGTACCAGCGTATCACTTGTTCTGGCTCATCAAAACTTTGCGCGTAATCTTGTATCAGTGCCTTGATCTGCCCGGGTTTGGCCTGAAGATCGTGTTTTTTGACTACTTCTGCCAGAATCAACCCCAGCTTGACGCGCTTGGTCGCTTGCACCTTGAACAAGTCCAACGGCAACTGCATCGCGCCCGCTTTCATACCGCGCTGTTCCATATCGCGCAAAGCTTGCTGCATCAGGCTTTTCGCTTCCCAATCAACCAATGATTTGGGCACGTCGAATTGCGTCACCTTGAGCAGCGCATCCATCGCCACATCCTTGTTGCGCACTTTCAAACGCCTGTCCAGTTCGCGTTGCAGATTCACACGAATTTCCGCAGTCAGCCTGCTCACATCACCATCTGGAATCCCCACAGACATAGCAAATTCCGCATCCAACTCGGGCAACTTTGGAGCTTCAACCTTATTCAAAGTGATCGTAAACGTGACCTCCTTACCCGCCACATCCTTGCCGTGGTAAGTCTCCGGAAAAGTCATGTCAAATGACTTGGTCTCGCCGACCTTCATACCGATGATGGCCGCCTCGAACTCCGGCAACATACGGCCCACGCCGATTTGTACAGGATAATCTTTAGCCTCACCGCCCTGAAAAATCTCGCCATTCAGCTTGCCTGTAAAGTCCACGTTCACTTGATCTTCAGACTGCGCAGCACGATCGACCGCGACAAAAACTGAACGCTGCTTGCGCAAAGTTTCAACCGTATTATCGACATCTGTATCGCTCAATGCGTAAGTGGTGCGCTCGAGAGACTCACCCGCCAGACTACCCACTTCGATTTCCGGGTAGACCTCAAAAGTCGCGCTGTACTCTATCGTTTCGGCTTTAAGATCCGCCGTTTTTACATCAAATTCAGGATAACCCGCCACCTTAAGATTATTGACTTGCGCCGCCTCGGCGAACGAACGCTGCAACGCCTCACCCAAAGCCTCTTGATGTGCTTGGACACCGTAATACTGCTCTAAGACTTTGTTGGGTATTTTCCCCGGGCGAAAACCGGCGATCTTCGCGGTGCGACCAATGTGTTTCAAACGAGCCGCAACTTCACCAATAATGGCCTGCTGCGGGATGGATGCGTTTAGACGACGTTCTAACGCGCTCACGGTTTCTACGCTGGACATGCTGTATTTCCTTGATATTGAATTGAATTAGGTGCTGGTGCGAAAGAAGAGACTCGAACTCTTACGCCTTGCGGCGCTGGAACCTAAATCCAGTGCGTCTACCAATTCCGCCACTTTCGCGCTGTTTCCCAGCTAGGAACGGAGAATTATAACACTAAGCAACGGCTTTAATACCCACCACCACGCGTCCGCGCAGCTTGGATTGCAGCAATTTGGGGAAAACTTGCGGTAAATCAGTGAAATGTACTTCATTCACCACCTTACTGAGCTGTTCTGGACGTAAATCCGTCGCCAATCGCTGCCAGATATGGCTACGCAAGGGCATCGCTGTCGCCGCCGAATCCACCCCCAGCAGACGCACGCCGCGCAAGATGAAAGGTAGCACGGTGGTATGTAACTCTATTCCACCGGCATTGCCGAAACTCGCGATAGCACCGTCCACTTGCATGGTGCGCGTCAGCCAGGCCAAAGTCTCTCCTCCCACCGAGTCCAGTGCTCCTGCCCACAACGACTTTTCCATGGGTCGCGTACCCATTGTCAGACCGTTGCGCGACAGGATTTCGCTCGCCCCCAACGCCTTTAGATAACCATGTTCCGCATCTTTACCGGTCAACGCGACTATCCGATAACCGCGCTGCGCCAGCATTTGTATCGCCAAACTGGACACGCCGCCCGTTGCCCCCGTCACGATCACTTTGCCATTTTCAGGCTTGAGATCGTTTTGCTCCAAGCGGTGTATCGCCAGCGCGGCGGTAAAGCCCGCCGTCCCCAATGCCATCGCATCGAACAAACTCAACCCTTGCGGTAACGGCACCACCCAATCGGCGGGGACCTGCACGAACTCGGCATAGCCGCCATCATGCGCCACGCCCATGTCATAGCCGGTGACCAGCACCTCGTCGCCCACCTGGAAACGCATATCAGATGAACTTGCCACCACGCCCGAGACATCGATGCCACCCACACAAGGAAAACGGCGTATCACCTTGCCTGTACCGGTGGCGGCAAGTGCATCCTTGTAATTCACGCTGGAGTAATACGCTTCGATGACGACCTCGCCTGAGTCGAGATCATCCAGATTGAGCTCGACAAAACGCCCGGCAGATTTGCCGCTCTCTTCAAAAATTCGATAGGCTGTAAATGTTCGCATTTACAAATCTAGCAACACCCGCCCCGGAAACTCCAGAGCTTCTTTGATTGTCGACAAAAATTGCACGGCTTCACGACCGTCGATGATGCGGTGATCGTAGGACACCGCGAGGTAGTTGATTGGTCGGATAACGATCTGGCCGTTCTCCACCACCGCCCTGTCCTTGGTAGCGTGGATGCCGAGGATGGCACTCTGCGGCGGGTTGATGATAGGTGTGGAGAGCATCGAACCGAACACACCGCCATTGGAAACGGTGAACGTGCCGCCGGTGAGTTCTTCCATCGTCAGCTTGCCGACCTTCGCTCTGACACCGAAATCGGCGATCTGCTTTTCGATGTCGGCGAAAGAAAGTTTGTCCGCATCGCGGATGATAGGCACGACTAGGCCGCGCTCGCTGCCGATGGCCACGCCGATGTCAAAATAGCCGTGGTAGATGATGTCCGTGTCGTCCACCGAGGCATTGACGATGGGGAACTTCTGCAAGGCCAGCACGGCCGCCTTGACGAAGAACGAGGAGAAACCCAGCTTCACACCGTGCTTCTTCTCGAACGCGTCTTTGTAGCGATTGCGCAGATCCATCACCGGCTGCATATTCACCTCATTGAACGTGGTCAGGATCGCCGCATTCTGTTGCGATTGCAGCAAGCGTTCGGCGATGCGCAGTCGGATGCGTGTCATCGGCACGCGCTGCTCGGGACGATTGCCGGACGGCGCGATGACAGGCACACTTGCCGCGACCGCAGCCACCGGCTGTTGCATGGCCTGCATCACATCCTCTTTGGTCACCAGACCATTCCGTCCGCTGCCTTCCAGCCGACTGGCATCCACATCCAACTCATGCGCCAATTTGCGTGCCGAGGGCGACACGGCGACGGGTTGAGTCGTGGCGACAGCAGCGGGAGATGCGGCAGACGCAACAGCATCCGTGTCGATCAGCGCGATGATTTCGTTGCTGCCGACTTTCGCGCCATCCGGTTTGATGATCTTGCTGAGTACGCCGCTTTTCGAGGCGGGTAATTCCAGCACCACTTTATCTGTCTCCACATCGATCAGATTCTCGCCCTCGCGCACGGCATCACCGACCCGCTTGTGCCAGGTAATCAGCGTGGCCTCGGAAACAGACTCGGACAGTTGCGGGACTTTGACTTCAACCAAATGGGATTGAACGTTACTCATGGTGTACAGCTCCTGGATGAGGTTTATTGTCGAGATCGTCGCGGAACGCCGCTTCGATCACTGCCTTTTGTTGTTCCTGATGCACCGCCAGATAACCGGCGGCGGGCGCGGCGGACGAGGGACGCAGCGCGTAATCCAACCGCATGCCTTTGCGCAAATGCCGCAGCAGATAATGCTGGATACGATGCCACGCGCCCTGGTTGCCAGGCTCTTCCTGACACCAGACGAATTCGCCGGCATTCGGGTACGCCGCGACCTGCGCTGCAAAATCATCATGGGGGAAAGGATAGAGCTGCTCGATGCGGATGATCGCCATGTCGCTGATACCCTTGGCGCGCCGTGCCGCGAGCAAATCGTAGTACACCTTGCCGCTGCACGCGATGATGCGGCTCACGCGGCGCGCGTCCATCTCATCCACTTCAGGGATGACCGTTTGGAAACGGCCTTGCGTGAAATCGCTCAATGGAGAGGCCGCGTCTTTGCTGCGCAACAGACTTTTTGGGGTGAACACGATGAGGGGTTTGCGGAAAGGCCGGAGCATCTGACGGCGCAGCAAATGGAACATCTGCGCGGCGGAAGAAGGGATACAGACCTGAATGTTGTAATCGGCACACAGTTGCAAATAACGTTCGATGCGCCCCGAGGAATGTTCCGCTCCCTGACCTTCGTAACCGTGGGGCAGCAACATCACCAGCCCGCACAATCGTCCCCATTTCACTTCGCCCGATGCGATGAATTGATCGATGACCACTTGCGCGCCGTTGGCGAAATCACCGAACTGGGCTTCCCACAACACCAATGAATTCGGCCTTGCCGTGGCATAACCGTATTCGAAACCCAGCACCGCTTCTTCAGACAGGAAAGAATCGATCACGGTGAAATTTGCCTGATCGGGAGACAGGTGTTGCAGCGGTGTATAAGCCCCCTCGTGCCACACCGTGCGATTCTGATCGTGCCATGTCGCGTGGCGGTGAAAAAAGGTACCGCGCTGGCTATCCTGCCCGCACAACCTGACCGGATAACCTTCGCTCAACAAAGTGGCGTAGGCCAGATTCTCCGCCATACCCCAATCCAACGGCAATTCTCCGCGTGCCATGGCGGCTCTATCGTCGACGATTTTCTGCACACGCGACTGCAGCACGAAGTTCTCCGGCACAGTAGTCAGCGGTGCCGATAACTGTTGCAACTTTGCCAACGGCACGCCGGTAGCGACCGGTGCATCCCAGTGGATATCGCCCTTGTAAGCACTCCAGTCGGTGGTGATCTTGCCGCTGCCTTTTTCCAAGGCGGGCTGGATCGAGTTGCGCCCCTGATCCATCGCCTGACGATAAACGGCGACCATCTCCTCAGCTTCCTCGGCCTTGATCACGCCGTCATGCACTAAACGCTCCGCATACACCGCACGGGTCCCGGGATGCTTGCGTATATAGCGATACATGAAGGGCTGGGTGACCAAAGGTTCGTCTTGCTCGTTATGTCCCAGCTTGCGGAAACATACCATGTCGATCACCACATCGCGATGGAACCGCATGCGGTAGTCCAGCGCGATCTCGGTGACCAGCAGAACCGCGTCGGGGTCATCGCCATTCACATGAAAGATCGGCGCGTCTATCATTTTCGCCACATCGCTGCAATAACTGGACGAGCGGGTGTCGCGTGAATCCGAAGCGGTAAAACCAATCTGGTTGTTGATGATGACATGCACCGTGCCACCGGTACGGAAGCCGCGCAACTGCGACATCGCCAGTGTCTCCTGTATCACGCCCTGTCCGGCAAACGCGGCATCGCCGTGCAACAGAATCGGTATCACTTTCATTCCGTCGTGATCTTTGAGTCGCTGCTGGCGCGCTCTGACCGAACCTTCCACCACCGGGTTCACAATTTCAAGGTGCGAGGGATTGAAAGCCAGCGCGACATGCAGCTCGCCGCCCTGTGTTTCAATGTCGGCAGAAAAGCCCTGGTGATATTTCACATCTCCAGAAGTCAGATGTTCGGCATGTATGCCCTCGAATTCCGCGAACAACATGGACGGCTGCTTGCCCAGAATATTCACCAGCACATTGAGACGGCCGCGATGCGCCATGCCGATGACCGCCTCCTGCACGCCTTGCGTCCCGCAGCGTTGCAGCAAATGATCGAGCAGCGGGATCAGTGTCTCACCACCCTCCAGAGAAAAGCGTTTTTGGCCGACAAACTTGGTGTGCAGATAACGCTCCAAAGTCTCGGCCGCGCTGATGCGCTGCAAAACGCGCTTGCGTTGCGCCGCATCGAACCCGGCCACGCTGCGCACACTTTCGAGGCGACTCTGTATCCAGCGTTTTTGTGCCACATCGCTGATGTACATATATTCCGCACCGATGCTCTCGCAATACGTCTGGCGCAGCAGCTTGAGTATCTCGCGCAACGTCATGCGCGCGCCACCAACCAGAGAACCCGTCTCGAATGTGGTATCCATATCGGACGCGCTCAGATCATAATAAGCGGGATCGAGCTCGGGAACAACCGGCTTGGCATGGCGGTTCAACGGATCGAGATTGGCTACCCGAAGCCCCAAAAATCGATGGGCATTGATGAGCTGGAGCACTTTGACCTGCTTGCGCTCGTGTTCGGCTTCGGGCGCAAGCAGTTGCGCCGCTGCGGCCTTGGGCAACGCCTCGAACGCGCGCTGTATGGCACTATGCGCAACATCCGGCACACCGCCGGTTGGGGTCTGCAACTGGTCAAAATAGGCATGCCACTCGGCGGGAACGCTGGCGGAATCTTGCAGATAGCGTTCGTATAATTCTTCTATGAAGGGCGCGTTGACACCGAACAGCAATGAGCTGTCGCGCATTTGCCGCAAAAAATTATGGGGTTCGTTCACCTTTTATCCACCTGTACAAAATCGCGCCGCGTGGCACCGGTGTAAAGCTGGCGCGGGCGACCAATCTTTTGTCCTTTTTCGGCAATCATCTCGTTCCATTGCGAGATCCAGCCCACGGTGCGTCCCACCGCAAAGATCACAGTGAACATATTGGTCGGTATTCCCAGTGCGCGCAGCACGATGCCGGAATAGAAATCGACATTCGGATAGAGTTTGCGCTCGATGAAATACGGGTCATGCAAAGCGATCTGTTCGAGTTCCATCGCCAGCTTGAACAACTTGTCGTTCTCCAACCCCAGCTCTTCCAGCACCTCATAACACGTCTCGCGCATCACCGATGCACGCGGATCCATATTCTTGTAAACGCGGTGACCAAATCCCATGAGCCGGTATTTCTTGTCTTTCACGCCCTGCACATATTCCGCGACACGCGACACATCACCGATTTCTTCCAGCATTTTCAACGCGGCTTCGTTCGCACCGCCGTGAGCGGGCCCCCACAGGGCGGCGATGCCCGATGCGATGCACGCAAAAGGATTCGCACCGCTCGATCCCGCCAGACGCACCGTGGAAGTGGACGCATTCTGCTCATGGTCGGCATGCAAAATAAAGATGCGCTCCAAGGCGCGCACCAGTTTCGGATTGGGCACATAGTCTTCGGCCGGGGTGGCGAACATCATGTACATGAAGTTTTCCACATAGCTGAATTTATTCTTGGGATAAATAAAGGGTTCACCCACATTGTATTTGTAGGCCATCGCCGCAATGGTCGGCAGCTTGGCCAACAGGCGGAAAGCGGATATTTCACGGTGTTCGGGATTATTGATATCCAGCGAGTCGTGATAGAACGCCGACAACGCCCCCACCACACCGACCATCACGGCCATCGGATGTGCATCGCGCCGAAAACCGTTGAAGAATCTCGCCAACTGGTCATGCACCATAGTGTGTCTGGTGACATGCTCGACAAAGTTTTTCTTTTGCGCGGCACTCGGCAGCTCGCCGTTCAACAACAGATAACACACTTCCAGAAAGTCGGGCTGCTCGGCCAATTGCTCGATCGGATAACCACGGTAGTAAAGCAGTCCGGCATCGCCATCGATAAAGGTAATTTCCGAGGTGCAACTTGCGGTGGAAAAAAATGCCGGGTCGTAGGTAAAAACGCCCAGCGCACTGAGCCCGTGTATATCGATCACATCGGGCCCGAGCGTACCGGAAATCATCGGTAATTCGATGCTGCGTCCATCATCCAAAGTCAGAGTTGCCACACGTTTCGTTTCCATATCGATCCCTATTTTTATCTAACCTGTCACGCCGATTTTATTTTTTCCAACAAAGCCGACTGTGCCGCATCGCCGACTGCCTGTCTGCCCGACATCATATCCCAGAGCGTGTTGTCGGGCAGATCGAGC
>JABEVG010000001.1 GCA_013044075.1 Gallionella sp. | reverse complement strand
TTTCGAGATGCCAAAGCCTTGCGCAAAATCGATGCCTATTTCTTTCAGTCTTGCGATCGTCTCTTCATCTTCCACCAGCTCCGCGATCGTTCTGACCCCGATCTTTTTGGCGACCCGGTCTATGGCGGTGACTCGGGCAAGATACAACGGGTCGCGTAGGAGATTGAGCACGATGCTGCCGTCGATCTTCAGGAAGTCCACCTGAAAGCCGCGTATCAGGTCGAAGAGTATCTGCTCGCGTCCGAAGCCGCAGACGGCGACCCGGCAACCGCAGTGCCTGACCTGCCGTGCAAATTCGGCAACATCCGCGCTCCTTGAGGACAGCTCGGCACCCGTTACCTCGAAGCACAAGGCAGCTCCCGCCACCCCATATTCCAGCAACGTCAATTGCAAAAATTCCGGAAAGCCGGGATCGATCACCGTCGCTGCCGACACGTTGATGAAGAATATCGACCCGTTCTGCGGCCACCCTTGCGGATGCTGGAGGGCGACCCATTCCGTCACATGTTGCACGACCCACCGATCCAGTTGCGGCATGAGTCCGTATTTTTCGGCAAGCGGGAAGAATGCCCCGGGCGGCATCATGCCTTCCTCTTCCTCGGCCAGCCTGACCAGGATCTCATAGTGTCCGGTTGCCCCGGTACTGGCGGTCAACGGTGTGATGAGCTGGCAGAACAAATGGAAATCGCCTTTTTCGATTGCCGTGACGATCCGGTTCGCATCCTTCTGCCCCGAGACCTGTTCGGAGAAGGATGCGACGAACAAATCCTGGTTTGCCTTGCCGTCGTGCAGATAAGCGTTCATGTTGCCCGGATGCGCCGGTTTTTTGCTGGCGGAATGACCCGGGAGCAAGTCGCCGGGCGCGGTGATGTCATTCATCAACATAAAGAACCCCGACACTCTGCCATCCTCGGTAAATTGCGGGAGGTGGTCGATGGACAACCGGTAGACCGGACCGTCAGACATCTGTTGCGTCCGTTCATAATGTACCGGGTGCCCGTTCAAAGACTGGCGCACGGCGGTCGCCGTATCCTGATAAACCTTGACACCCAGTATCTCGCGCATGTGCCGGCCGTGGATGTTTTCGGGGCGCAGATGCAGCCAGTCCATGAACGCACGGTTGTAATAACGGCAGTGTCCTTCGACATCGACGAGCGCGACCATGGTGGGCAGGACTTCGTCGATCAACTGCAATCTCGGCGCGGACTCGGCGATCCGCTGTTCGGCGGTTTTGCGCAGCTGGGTTTCCTGTTCGAGTTTTTCCCGGGTCGCGGTCAACTGTGCGGTGCGGCGTATCGAGACCCATTCCGCGCGTGACACCCGGAGGGCTTTCGCGAGAGTCGCCGCCACCAGAATGCCGGCCAGAAACGCGATCCATTGCATGCCATACTGGGTGTAGTAGATCGCGATGACGAGTACCGACGAGGTCGCGATGACGGCCAAGGCGGTGATGACGGGGCTGGCGATACGGTACAGGTAGTGGACTCTCATGCGCTATTTGCCCTGAACGATCACGGGAGTCGGTAGCCGGGCTACTGGCCGAGACCAGATAGCCGCTCCGCCGCACGCACGGTGTTGGCGACCAGCATGGTGATGGTCATCGGTCCCACGCCGCCGGGTACGGGTGTGAGATAGCCGGCCACTTCTTTGACGCTGTTGAAGTCCACATCGCCGACCAGCTTGCCTTCGGCGTTGCGGTTGATGCCCACGTCGATGACCACCGCACCCGGCTTGACCATCTCACCGGTGATGAAGTTGGCTCGACCCACCGCCGCGACCAAAATATCGGCATCGCGCGTGTGCTTGGCAAGGTCTACGGTCTTGGAGGTGCAGATGGTGACGGTGGCGTTCTTGTGCAACAGCAGCAGTGCCATCGGTTTGCCGACGATGTTGCTGCGACCCACGATGACCGCGTGCTTGCCTTCGATACCGATGCCGGTTTTTTCCAGCAGCACCATCACACCGTACGGGGTGCAGGAAGGGAAAGGGGTTTCGCCGGTGACCAGCGCGCCGACGTTCTTCTGATGGAAGCCGTCCACGTCCTTGTCGGGATTGATCGCCTCGATGACGGTATGCGAGTCCAGATGTTTGGGCAGCGGCAGTTGCACCAGGATGCCATGAATCTTGGGATCGTTATTGAGGGCTTCGATTTCCTTCAACAACTGCGCTTCGCTGATATCGGCGGGCAGTTCGCGGTGTATGGAATACAGCCCCAGTTCCGCGCAGGCTTTGACTTTGTTGGCGACATAAACCTTGGAGGCCGGATCATTGCCCACGATGATGACCGCCATGCCGGGCGTGACGCCGCGTGCCTTGAGTGCGTCGGCACGCAATTTCCACTCTGCGCGCACATTTTGTGCGATGGCCTTACCGTCGATGATGTGCGCGGTCATTGTGTCTCTCCCGAAATCAAAACTCTGGTTTGTCGCTTGAGTTCTGGTAATTGGCAACACCCGCCATGATCTCTTTGCGCGCTTCCTCTATGCCTTCCCAGCCGCCGATCTTGACCCATTTGTTGGGCTCCAAATCTTTGTAATGCGCGAAGAAATGTTCGATCTGTTGCAGCACGATGGGGGGCAATTCGGTGTGGCTCTTGAGGCCGCGATACAGGGTGGAAAGTTTATCCACCGGAACCGCCAGCACCTTGGCATCGAAACCGGATTCGTCTTCCATCTTCAACACGCACAGGGGGCGGCAGCGCACCACCACGCCGGAGTTCAGCGGCACGGGTGTGATGACCAGCACATCGACCGGATCACCGTCGTCGGACAGGGTGTGCGGGATGTAGCCGTAGTTGCACGGATAGTGCATCGCGGTGTTCATGAAGCGGTCCACGAAGATCGCACCGGACTCTTTATCCACCTCGTATTTGACCGGTTCGCCGTGTTGCGGGATCTCGATGATGACGTTGAAATCGTCGGGTAGGTTGTTGCCGGAGGGGACTTTGTTCAGGCTCATGTTGGTGTCCTTGGAGGATCGGTTTTGAAAGAGGCGCGATTATAAGCGATACCGGGTGAAGTGGCAGCCAGTTCGGTTAGAATGGCCGCACTTTTTTAAGGAGATGACGTGATGGCAACACAGGGAAAACTAATCGGCAAAATGGTGATCGGTCAATCCGGCGGCCCGACGGCGGTCATCAATCAATCTCTGGTCGGCGCGGTACTGGCGGCGCGCCAGCAAGCCAACATCACCGGCATCCTCGGCGCGCATCACGGCATCGCGGGCATCATGAAAGAAGACTTCATCGACCTGACCACGCAGAGTCTGGAACAGCTGGAGCTGGTCGCCACGACACCGGCGGCGGCACTCGGATCGGTGCGCTTGAAACCCGGCAAAGCGGAATGCGAAAAAGTCTTTGAAGTGTTCAAGAAGAACGATGTGCGTTATTTCTTCTACATCGGCGGCAACGACTCCGCCGAGACCGCGCACATCATCGCCGAGATGGCGAAAGACGCGAACTACGATTTCTGCACCGTGCATATCCCCAAGACGATCGACAACGATCTCAAAGTCACCGACCACTGTCCCGGCTTCGCTTCCGCCGCGCGTTTCGTGGCGTTGGCGTTCATGGGCGACGACCGCGACAACCGCGCGCTGTCCGGGATCAAGGTCAACGTGGTGATGGGCCGCAGTGCCGGATTTCTGACCGCTGCCTCCGCCTTGGCGCGTCAGGCACCGGACGACGGCCCGCATCTGATCTATCTGCCTGAGCGCGTGTTCAATGTCGCTTCCTTCCAGCAGGACGTGCGCGATGCGGTGGCGAAATATGGCCGTTGCGTGATCGCTGTTTCCGAAGGCATCACCGACAAGGACGGTCACCCGATCTCCACCAGCGGCGAAAAAGATTCGCACGGCAACATCCAGTTGTCGGGCAGCGGCGCATTGGGCGACACCCTTGCCGCCTTGGTGAAAGACGCGTTCGCTGGACAAAAGGTGCGCGTGCGTGCCGACACGTTCGGTTATTTGCAACGCTCTTTTCCGACCATCATCTCGCCGGTCGATGCCAGAGAGGCGCGCGAAGTCGGCGCGGTCGCGGTGAACCATGCCGCCACCACCGGGCAGCCCGGCTCGGTGTCGATACGCCGCTTGAGCAGCGTGCCATACCGCAGCGAATGCTTCATCACGCCGCTGGCATCGGTGGCACGCGAGGCAACCCACATGAAAGACGAATTCATCAACGCGGCGGGCAACGACGTGACGCAAGCCTGGCTCGATTATGTCGCGCCCTTGGTTGGCGAGTTGCCCAAGATGGGCAGCCTGTAAGGCTTTGGTGACGACTCGCGCCGCGCAGGGTCGGTCCCCACCCGCTGAAAAGAACACGCTCCATCCGCGCAACCCGCATCGCGGTCGTTACGACTTCCAGTCGCTTATCGCGGCGAGCCCCGAGTTGGCCGCGTTCGTGGCGGTGAACGAGTACGGTAACGAGACCATCAATTTCGTCGACCCGGCTGCGGTTAAAGCCCTCAATCGCGCGCTGTTGAAACACGATTACGGCATCGCGGATTGGGATGTGCCCGCGCAATATCTGTGTCCGCCCATCCCCGGTCGCGCGGATTATCTGCACTATCTCGCCGACCTGTTGAGCGAGAGCAATGGCGGCAGGATTCCGCGCGGAAACTCTGTTCGGGTGCTCGACATCGGCGTGGGTGCGAACTGCATCTATCCGCTCATCGGCCATCGCGCTTACGGCTGGCAGTTCGTCGGCACGGACATCGATCCCCTGGCACTGAACAATGCGCAACATATTCTGGACGCAAATCAGATGAATGCAGCGGTCGAGTTGCGTTTGCAGCAGTCACGCACGGCGATCTTTGCCGGGGTGACACAAGCCGATGAGTTGTTCGATCTCACACTATGCAACCCGCCGTTCCATGCCTCATTGGCCGAGGCCAGACACGGTTCGCAGCGCAAATGGAAAAATCTCGGCAAGGAAGATGATAAGCACAAGAGTCCCGTGTTGAACTTCGGCGGGCAGAGCCTCGAATTGTGCTGCGACGGCGGCGAAGAAGCGTTCGTGAAACGCATGATAGAAGAGAGCCGTTCTGGCCAAAGCAATTGTCTGTGGTTCACCACGCTGGTCTCCAAGTCGTCCAGCTTGCCCCATGTGTATCGCGCCCTGAAGTATTCGGGTGCGAAGCAGGATCGCACCCTGGAGATGTCGCAAGGCCAGAAGAAAAGCCGCATCCTGGCGTGGACGTTCATGGATCAAGACCAGCAACGCGAGTGGTGGTCGGTGCGCCAAAAATGACGATAGAAAAAACGCAAGCCGTGATGGAATGGAATGAGGCAGGCAAAGCGTGCAAGGCACGTTGGCGTTCCGAGAATGGCACGCCCCCACCCAAAAAAGTCGTAATCGCGGATGACACGCTCAAGGCGGATGCGGCGTATCGCCTGGCTTGCGAAGGCACGGCGTTTTTGTGGCGCGGCGATTTCCAGAATGCGCGGCAGTTGCTGGTGGCGATGTCGCGGCGCATAGATCGCAAGCCGCGCAAGACTGTTCTGAGCGGTGTTGAAGGACCGGCCGTGCCCGGCGAGGCGTTCAATCTGCACCGACAGGCGCAGGCGCAACGCGCACGTGTGCTGGCGACCATCTTGATCCCGTTGGATGCAGGCTATGTCATCCCTTTGCGGCGCGCACCGGATGTGGCGCAGGCTTGCACCGAGGTATATGGCAAGGCAGACGACAAGCTTTTGACCGGACACCCTGGTGAGGTTTCTGTGGTTTCGTTGCGCGAGATGCTGGGCTTGATCGGCGCGCATGAGTGGCGCAAAAAAGGTGTGGAGATCGCCGCACTGGGTGCGCGTATCCATCCTCATTACGGCGTGTACTCGCCGGTGCGCGGCGAGTATCTGGAACTGGTCAATCGCGCACCGTTGCCAACGGCCGAACTGGCGTTCGATATCGGTACGGGAACGGGAGTGCTGGGGGCGTTGCTGGTGAAGCGCGGTGTCGGGCGCGTGGTCGCTACCGATCAGGATGAGCGCGCGTTGGTGTGCGCGCGCGCGAACCTCGCGCGGCTGGGGTACGCGCAGCAGGTGGAAGTCGTGCAAGCCGATCTTTTCCCCGCTGGCCGTGCGCCGCTCATCGTGTGCAATCCGCCCTGGATACCGGCTCGTCCCAGCTCCGCGATCGAGTATGCGATATACGATCCGGACAGCCGCATGTTGCGCGGTTTCCTGTCGGGGCTGGCCGCGCATCTCACGCCCGGCGGAGAAGGCTGGCTGGTGATTTCCGACATTGCCGAACATCTGGGTCTGCGCACCCGCGCAACGTTGCTGGCGTGGATCGCGGCAGCGGGTTTGCGGGTGCGGGAGAAACACGACATCAAACCGCACCATCCCAAAGCGTCCGATGCCGGTGACCCTTTGCATGCGGCGCGCATGGCCGAGACGACTTCGTTGTGGCGATTGGTGGCGCAGTAAAAACGTTTTTGGCGGGAGCGATAGAGTTGAGCGTTCTTGTGTGCTATGTTTCGCCCCGTTCAATTCTTGCTGTTGTGCTGATGCCATGAGCCTGTTTGCCCTGATCGCCGCGTTGTCGCTGGAACAATTTCATCCGCTTTCCCAACGCAAGTATTTGTTCGGCTGGCTGAGCAGATACGTCGATTTTTTCCAGAGGCATTTCAATGCGGGCGAACACAAGCACGGCAAGATCGCCTGGCTGTTGGCGGTGTTGCCGCTGCTGCTCGTCATGGTGGGGGTGTACTGGGTGTTGCAGGCCGCGCATCCTATCCTGGCGTGGGCATTCAATGTGCTGGTGTTGTATCTCACCATGGGCTTTCGCCAGTTCAGTCATTACTTCACCGATATCCACAAGGCCTTGCGTGCCGACAATCTGGACGAGGCGCGCCGACTGTTGGCCGCCTGGCGCAACGCGCCCGCGCATGAATTGAATGCGGAAGAAGTGGCGCGTCTGTCCATCGAGGAAGCCTTGCTCGCGTCGCATCGCAAAGTGTTCGGTGTGATCGTGTGGTTCGTGGTGTTCAGCCTGCTGGGTCTGGGTGGCGCGGCGGGTGCGTTGCTGTATCGCATGGGGCAATTCTTGCGCGCGCGCTGGGGGGACGAGGCCGAGTTTGGCGACTTCACCGGCTTCGCGCGCCAGGCATTCGATGTGCTGGAATGGTTGCCTGTACGCCTGACCGCCATTACCTTCGCCATCGTCGGCGATTTTGAAGACACGCTGTATTGCTGGCGCAGCCAGGCCAGCACCTGGCCGGACAAGGAAGCCGGCATCCTCTTGGCCAGCGGGGCGGGTTCGCTCGGTGTGCGACTGGGCATGATCATCCCGCAAGACGGCTTGCCGCTGGACAGGCCGGAACTGGGTTTGGGCGATGATGCCGATGCCGACTTCATGCAAAGCGCGATAGGACTGGTGTGGCGTTCGGTGGTGTTCTGGCTGTTGCTGATGCTGATGCTGAGCCTGGCTAATCTGCTCGGTTAGCGGTCTGACTTGCGCGGGCTCAAGTACAATGCCGCGCATGAATACTCCCTCATTTTCAGCTCTCAATCCCGACGCGGTACTTGATGCCTTGGACAGCATCGGTATGCGCGGCGATGGACGTCTGCTCACGCTCAACAGTTATGAGAACCGCGTGTATCAGGTGGGCATCGAAGATGCCGCGCCCATCGTGGCGAAGTTCTATCGCGCCGCACGTTGGTCGGATGCGGCGATTCTGGAAGAGCACGCTTACATTGCGTCATTGGCTGAACGCGAGATTCCGGTCGTGCCTGCCGTGGTCGTTAACGGACAGACGTTGCATCAGCACAATGGGTTCCGTTTCGCGCTGTTTCGCAAGCAAGGGGGGCGCGCGCCGGAGTTGGACAGGCCGGATACGCTGCAATGGATGGGACGTTTCATCGCGCGCATCCATGCCGTCGGTGCGCTGGAAAGTTATCGTCATCGTCCCACGCTGGACGTGGCGACCTTCGGTGTCGAGGCCAGTGACTATCTGCTGGCGCACAACTTCATTCCGGCAGAGTTGATCGAGGTGTATCGCGGGGTGGTCGTCCACGCGCTGGATGGCGTGCGGCGTTGCTTTGAACGCGCGGGCGATGTGGGTACGTTGCGTCTGCACGGTGACTGTCATGCGGGCAATGTGTTGTGGACGGATAGCGGGCCGCATTTCGTCGATTTTGACGACAGCCGCATGGGGCCGGCGATCCAGGATCTATGGATGTTGTTGTCGGGTGATCGTGCCGAGCAGACGAGACAGTTCGCCGACCTGCTGATCGGTTACGAAGACTTTTACGAGTTCAATCCGCGCGAGTTGCATCTGCTCGAAGCCTTGCGCACCTTGCGGCTGATCCACTATTCGGCATGGATCGCCAGACGCTGGGAGGATGCGGCGTTCCCCGTTGCGTTCCCCTGGTTCAACACCCAGCACTACTGGCAAGACCGTATCCTGGAATTGCGCGAGCAGATCGCGTTGATGGACGAACCGCCCCTGCCTTGTTGAGGGCGGTTGTGCCGGAAGAGATGTTCAGGGATTCAGTTTTGCATCGATCTCGAACTCGGCCGAGATCCAGTCTTGCATCTCATAACCCCCGACGAATCCGCGACGCTCGGCCAGAAAATAGGCAGCGGTGGAGATCATGTGATAACGCTGTTGCGGTGATACTTCAAGCGTTGTTTTCTTTGCCGCCGGTTTTTTGGCGGCGGGGGCTTTGGTCGCTTTGGGTTCTACCGGAGCTGCTTTAGCGGCGGCTACCTTTTTCACAGCCACTTTGGGGGTCGCTACTGCTTTGACTGTCGTTGCTTTGATCACGGGCGTTTTGGCGACCGGTGTCTTGGCTGCGGTCTTTTGTACGACCGCAGTTTTGGCGGTCTTGACTTCAGCGACGACTTTTTTTGCTGCCGGTTTTTTTGCCACGGCACTGGTCGCGGCTTTGGTGACGGTTGCAGTTTTTTTGTTAGCGGTTGCCATAATGGTTCCTAAATGAAGAGAAGTATTGATGCAAGTGGGGTTAAGATTATAACGGACAAAATCAGCCAGACGATAAAGCATTTGTGTTACCAAATAAATACAGCGGACGATTGCCGCCACGCGTCCGCTTAATCCATTCAGCTGTATTAAAAAGGAAGAAATGCAATGACCACTCAAAACGATGCCATCATCGCTGCCACCCGGACATGGCTGGAGAAGGCCGTGATCGGTCTGAATCTGTGCCCGTTCGCCAAGGCGGTGCAGGTGAAGAAGCAGATCCGCTATGTGGTCAGTGCCGCCGCCACGCCGGAAGCATTGCTGGAAGAATTATTGTCCGAGTTGCGCTTGCTGCAGGACACCGATGCGGAGAAGATCGATACCACATTGCTCATCCATCCTCATGTGTTTACCGATTTCCTCGACTTCAATGATTTTTTCGACACGGTGGACATCGCCGTGGCCGAGCCGGAATTCAACGACGAGTTCCAGGTTGCCACGCTGCACCCGCAGTACCAATTCGCCGGTACGCAGCCGGACGACATCGAAAATTACACCAATCGTTCGCCGTACCCGACCTTGCATTTGCTGCGCGAAGCCAGTGTAGATAAGGCGGTGGAGGCGTTCCCCGATGCCGATCAAATCCCCGAAAGAAACATCGCCACGATGGAGAAGTTAGGGCACGACGGATGGGCGAAGCTGGGGTTGAATAGCGAAAAATAATTCCGCATTTCGTAGGGTGAGCTGCTCGCACCATGGTGCATGGAATGCACCCTACGCCCGTTGCCGTAAAGCTGCTGTTCGTCAGCAACTGGTTAGTGCCATCTACAGCCGGTCACCAATGACGGTTTTCCGGCAGCCTATTTAGCGAAATGATGTTAGGCGTGGTGCCAATTTTGATACTTAACGCTTGCCAGGCATTGGGTAGATTTATAAGCACTAAAAAAATGGATAATTTGCCTTTTATTGTATATCACCATAATATACACAAATGATTGATCTAACCAAGATTACCGATTTCGATTGGGATAAAGGGAACATTCGCAAGAATGACAAGCACGGCGTTTCAATGGCTGAGTCAGAGCAGGTTTTTTTCAATGAGCTGCTACTTCTGCTTGCGGACGTGAAACACAGCGAAGGTGAACATCGCTTTCACGCATTGGGCAAGACAGATGAAGGGCGAACGTTGCATATCACTTTCACCCTGCGCAACACTGGCGAGAAAATTCGTGTGATTTCGGCCAGGGACATGCATAAGAAGGAGAGAACAATTTATGAGCAAACAACTTAAAACGCTTCCAAAGTTTTCCAGTGAAGCTGAAGAACAGGTCTTTTGGCAAACGCACGACTCCACAGAATATTTGGATTGGACGAAAGCGCAACGTGTTGTACTGCCAAATCTCAAGCCAACGACTAAAACTATTTCACTGCGTCTGCCTCAGCACTTACTTGACTCCATCAAAGTAGCGGCGAACTCACGGGACGTACCCTACCAATCATTGATCAAAGTGTGGTTGCAGGAAAAGTTACACAGCCATTGACCTGTAGTACTACAAGTCAGGAATTGTGGCCGCTAAGCAAAACTGTTTAAAAGATTAAGTACGAAGTTATGTCCGTTGCTTGTTCAGCATGAGGCTTTCAATGAATAGAATGACGAGTGCGAACTATCGGTCAGGTGGCGATGGACAAGCTGGCTGATTTATACACATTCCAACGTCTGCTTCCAGACACAAAGCAGCCAGCCAGATGTTCAGCATCTTATAGCGGGTGTGTGTCGCAACCGGAAGTTTCCTTGCTCTTTGAATGGAGCGGAAATAAAGGCCAAGTTTTGTTGTTCTTAAGCCTTGTTCGCGGCGATCTGCAAAAACAATTCCAAACGCCGCGCGTTGATCTCGCCTTTTTGAACGGCATGCTGCAGCGCGCAATCGGGTTCCTTCAAGTGACGACAATCGCGGAACCGACATTGCCCCAAATACGGCGCAAATTCGATAAAGCCCTGCTCGATCGCACCGAAGCTCAAGTGATGCAGGCCGAAGGCCTGCACGCCGGGGCAGTCGATCACGCTGCTGGTCTCGTTCAGCCGATACAGTTTGGCGTGGGTGGTGGTGTGCTTGCCGGAATCCAGTACCGTCGAGATTTCGCGCGTGGCCGCTTGCGCATCGGGTAGCAGCCCGTTGATGAGTGTTGATTTTCCCATGCCGGATTGCCCGACCAGCACGCTGACATGCCCGTCCAGCAAGGCGCGCAGCCGGGTCACATCTTGCAATGCCGACAACTCAATGACGCGATAACCGATGGCGCGATATGGCGCGAGTTGCGCGCGTGCCGCGTCGGCATTCAAATCACATTTGTTCAGCACGATGAGTACTTCAAGATGTTGATCGTAGGCGGCGACCAAACAGCGCGCCAACAGCTCATCGCTAAACGATGGCTCGGTCGCCACCACGATGACGATCTGCGTGACATTGGCGGCGATGAGTTTTTGTTTGAATGCATCGCTGCGAAACAACAGAGACGAACGCGGCGCGACCTTGTCTATTACGGCCTGACCGATGTTTGACGCGGTGATGCTCAGGCCCGATGAAGCGTCGCCGGTGCGTTGCAGTTCGACATGGTCGCCGCACACCACATCGCTTTTTTTACCGCGCGTTAAACAGGCGAGCATCTCACCATCGGGAAGTTTGGCCAGATATTGGCGACCGAAAGCCGCCACGACCTGGGCGTGCAGCGGGCTGTTCGATGGGGTGCTCAAGGCTTGAACAACGCTTCCACTTTTGCCGCGCAGATGAAATCGTTTTCCGACAGGCCGTGGATGGCGTGGGTCGTATAGGCCACGCGGCATTCTTTGTAGCTGACCCCCAGATCGGGGTGGTGATCCTCGCGATGCGACAACCAGGCGATGGCATTCACGAACGCGATGGTCTGAAAATAATTCTTGAAGTGGTAGGTCTTGCAAATCAGCCTGTCGTATTGCTGCCAGCCATCCAGTTGCGGCAGCAGGCGGTCGATCTCGGGTTGCGACAAGGGCAGCATCCCGCCTTCGCAGGGTTGGCATTTTTTGCCGGTCAAGTCACACGTGGTCATGTCTAACCTCACTTAAAGTCGTAGTAGCGATTCAGGTACGCGGCGATATTCTGTTTTTCCTGCGCGGAAAATTCTTTATCGACATTGCCGCCGCACACGCCGATCTGCGCGAGCAGCTGCGGCGCACTATTCACCTTGCGGTTGGGGCGGGTGAAGATCGCGCTGCCGTCACCGCCGTACATGTTGCTGTGGCAACGGTTGCATTGGAGTTGCGCGAATAGTTTTTCCCCGGTCGTCGCGTCGCCCTGCGGAAAAGGATGGGCTTGCACGCCAAGACTGACGCACAACAGCATAAAGGTCGTGATGAGTTTCATGTTGATTCCTTTCGATTCCTTATCGGGTTTGCAACTGGGCGATACGCACCGCAGCGGGCGGATGCGAGTCGTAAAATTTCGAGTACAGCGGATCGGGTGTCAGCGTGGCGGCATTGTCCTGATACAGCTTGACCAGCGCGCTCACCAAGTCATGCGCGGCGGTTTGCGTGGCGGCATAGGCATCCGCTTCGAACTCGTGCTTGCGCGAGTAGGCCGACATTACAGGGCCGAGCAGAAAACCGAAGACCGGCAGCAACATGAAGAACAGCAGCAATGCGATCGCCGTGTGCACCGGGCCTGCGCCCGTTGCGGGGTTGATGCCCAGGCCCTGGTAGAACCATGCGTTTTGCATGAACTGCGCGAGCAACCACAAGAATCCCAGACTCATGGCGAAAGTGGCGGCGATGCGTTTGATCACATGGCGGTGTTTGAAATGGCCGAGCTCGTGCGCCAGTACCGCCTCGACTTCGTCGATGCTCAGTCGCTCCAGCAGGGTGTCGAAGAACACGATGCGCTTGGTCTTGCCGAAGCCGGTGAAATAGGCGTTGCCGTGCCCGCTGCGTTTGCTGCCATCCATGACGAACAGGCCGCTGCTGGTGAAGCCGCATCTGACCAGCAAAGCCTGGATGCGCGCTTTCATGGTGTCGTCCTGCAGCGGGGTGAATTTATTGAACAGCGGCGCGATGAAGGACGGGTAGATGAACAGGATGAGCAGGTTGAAACCGACCCACACCAGCCATACATAGAGCCACCAGTGCGCACCCATGCGATCCATCAGCCACAGTACGCCGGCCAGCAGCGGCAGCCCGAGTATCGCGCCGATCAGCAAGCCTTTGAGTGCGTCGAGGAAATAGAGCTTGAGCGTCATTTTGTTGAAGCCGTAACGCGCTTCGATACGGAAGGTGCGATACCAGTTGAACGGGGCTTCCAGCAGCGATGAGAGCAACAGCACCGCAACCACGGTCGCCATGCCTTGCGCGAGCGTCGAGCCGAACCATCCGCCGCACAGGTCGGCGATCCACTGGATGCCACCGCCCAGCGTGAAAGCCAGCAGCAGCGCGGCATCGAACAGCGTGCCCAGCATGGCGAAACGGGTTTTCGCGCTGGTGTAGGCGGCGGCTTTCTGATGCTCGGCGAGCGTGATTTTCGCGCTGAACGCCGCCGGCACGCTGCCGCGATGCGCCTCGATGTGTGCCAGATGCCGCCGCGCCAGCCAGAGTTTGGTCAGTGTGGATAGAGCGAGTACGGCGATAAAGATTAGGGTGAATTGCGTGGCGGTCATGGCGTGATGCGGGTGGGTTTTGTAAAAAGGCGCGCTACAATGCGCGCCGAAAAATTCTTATCTTCATTACTTATTGTTCAGGGCTCGCGAATTATGGCACAAAATCAGAATCATCTTATCTGGATAGACTTGGAGATGACCGGACTCAATCCCGACACGGACCGCATCATCGAAGCGGCCATCGTCATCACGGACAGCAATCTTGAGACCGTCGCCGAAGCCCCCGTGCTGGTGGTGCATCAGCCCGATAGCGTGCTGGACGCGATGGACAACTGGAACAAGTCCACACACGCCAAATCGGGACTGATAGAGAAAGTCAAAGCCTCTACCCTGAGCGAGGCGGATGTCGAAGCGCGGATGGTGGAATTCATGAAACAACATGTGCCAACCCGGACTTCGCCGATGTGCGGAAATTCGATCTGCCAGGATCGTCGCTTCCTGGCCCGTTCGATGCCGCTGTTCGAGGACTATTTCCACTACCGGAATCTGGATGTCAGCACCATCAAGGAACTGGCAAAACGCTGGAAGCCGGATATGGCGAAGGGGGTGAAGAAACACGGTAAACACGAAGCCTTGGCGGATATCTACGAATCCATCGCGGAACTCAAGCATTACCGCGAGCATTTTTTCAAGCTGTAGCCCCCTTACGATCAGGGTCGGGTAGATGTTTTGCAGGTCGGATGTGCCGTAGGTGTTGCTCGGCATGAGAACGATCGGGATGTATGTGGGACGTATGGCTTAGTGAATATCAGACATGTTGCCACACCGGAGTTTTTTGCATGACCTGCGCGAACAACTCCGAGGAGGTGAATCTTTCCAGCCAGGCGCGCAGTTTGGGATAGGGCGCACTGGCGAACCAGTCGCTATCTACCGCAGAAAATTGGCGCACGAAGGGCAGCAAGGCGGCATCGGCGACGGACAGAGTGTTTCCCAGTAAATAGGGCGTGACTGTCAGACGTTGTTCGAGTCGCTGCAAAAATGCTTCGCCCATCGCGCGGTAAGCCTCTTGCGGGTGTTCGGGAAAGCGTTCGGGATATTTGTAGCGATCCAAAGCGCGTTTGAAACCGGTGTCGTTCTCGTGCACCCAAGGCAAGGCAGCCTGCGCATAAAGCCCATCTTTTCCCAGCCATCCTTGCGGGTCGTGTTGCCGCAACGCCCACAGCATGATGTCCCAGCTCTCGTCTATCACCTGACCATCGGCCAATACCAGTACCGGCACACTGCCTTTGGGCGACGCGGCCAACATGGCTGCGGGTTTGTCGCGCAACATGACCTCGCGATGTTCAACGCTGATGCCGCTGGTGACGATCGCGCAACGCGCCCGCATGGCGTAAGGGCAGCGACGGAATGAATAGAGGATAGGGCGGGACATGATGGGCATTCTATGCGATCCGCGTTTCGTTCAATGCTGTTCATGCACCTGATGCGTCCAATAATGTTGATGGGTCTTGCGATAGCGTTCCACGCTCAAGCCTTGCGCGTTCATCTCGACCAATATCGCGCCATCCTCATCCGAGCGCAGCAGTTCCGCGCCGCTGTCTGCGTAGCGTTGCACGACCTCTTCTTTGGGATGGCCGTAGCGGTTGCGATAGCCTGTGGTGAATACCGCGTAGTCGGGCAACACGGCGGCGACAAAATCCGGCGTGGAAGACGTTTTACTGCCGTGATGCGGCACGACCAGCAAGCTGGCGGGGAGTTGTTCCGCATGGTTATCCAGCAGGCGTTGCTCGCTCTTCTTCTCGATGTCGCCCACGATCAAAATGTGCTGCTCACCCAGGCTGATGCGCAGCACGCAACTCAGATCGTTGTCGTGCGGCTTGATTGAGGTGTCGGCACCGGCTGCGGGATGCAGGATGTCGAAGCGCACGCCGTCCCATAGCCAATGATCGCCATCGGTGCAATGCCGCGAACCCTTCATCTCTTGGATGGCCTGACGCGGGAAATTTCGCAGCAACGGGCTGCTGTCTGGCAAGGAAGAGGTGACCCAATCGATAGGCATGGCTTGCATCACGGAGGTCGTGCCGCCGGTGTGATCGAGGTCGTCGTGGCTGAGTATCAGTCCGTCCAAACGATCGATGCCGAGCGCGCGCAAAGCGGGGACGAGGATGCGGTTGCCGCTGTCTGCATCGCCGGAGAAATCGGGGCCGGTGTCGAACAGCAGCGCGTGATCGTGGGTCTGCACGGCCACAGCCAGGCCTTGTCCGACATCGAAAATGATCATGCGCAAGGTGTTGGGGGCGGGCGATCCCGGCGTGTTCAGAAACATCGGCAGCATCAATACCAGCCCCAGCCAGCGTGCCGGAATGCCGCGCGGCGCAAGGATCAGCAGTACACCCAACATG
>JABEVG010000049.1 GCA_013044075.1 Gallionella sp. | reverse complement strand
GTACACGATGACGATGAACGCCCCGGTGGGGCCGCCGATCTGCACGCGCGAACCGCCCAAGCCCGAGATGATGAAACCCGCGATGATGGCGGTGAAGATACCGGCTTCCGGTTTTGCACCCGACGCGATGGCGAAAGCGATGGCCAGTGGCAGCGCGATCACACCGACGGTGATGCCGGCGGTGATGTCTGTGGTGAAACGCTCGCGATCATAACCGCGCAGGGCATCGATCAAGCGGGGACGAAAATACCGGGTAAATCTCACCAACAATGAATTGTTCATACGTGCTGTGTCAGCACCTCCTCAATTGCCGTTCGCCCTGAGCTTGTCGAAGGGAGCGCGACTAAACAGACCCTCATTTATCCGTTCATGGTTCGACAAGCTCACCACGAACGGAGGTGATTATTTGACCCGCATGCCCGCTTGCGCACCGACGTCCGGTGACAGGATGTACAGCCCCGGTGCGTCGCCCGAAGCCGCCAGCACCATACCTTCCGACAGGCCGAACTTCATCTTGCGCGGCGCGAGATTGGCCACCATCACCGTCATGCGACCGATGAGTGTCGCCGGATCGTAAGCCGACTTGATGCCCGCGAACACGGTGCGCGGATGCGCTTCACCGATGTCCAGCGTCAGCTTCAATAACTTTTCCGCGCCTTCCACATGCTCGGCATTAACGATCCTCGCCACGCGCAGATCGATCTTGTTGAAATCGTCTATAGAAATAGTTGGTGCGATAGTGTGCCCCTCTCCCTCCGGGAGAGGGGTTAGGGGTGAGGGAGCAGGCGGTGTAACAACAATTGCATTCCGATTGTCCAATTCCAGCCAAATTTTTTCCAGTACAGCTTCGGTTTGCGCCAAAAATTCATTGTTCCAAAATCGTAGAACATTGATGCCTTGAGACTTTAAAAATTCTGCACGTTTTTCGTCATGCACAAGCGCATCTGCGTGTTGCCCCCCATCAAGCTCGATGGCGAGCTTTGCTTCGTGGCAATAAAAATCCAGCACATAAGATTGCACGGGGTGTTGGCGGCGGAATTTCGCACCACCCAATCTTTTATTCCGGAGTAATTCCCACATGAGTGCTTCGGCATCGGTTTGTTCTTGACGCAGCTTGCGCGCAAAGGCTTTAACAGATTCAGGCATGGGGATTTTGTGCGCTCCCTCACCCCCAGCCCCTCTCCCGGAGGGCGAGGGGAGTGGCGCGAGTGTTTGTTTATTCGCTTCCACCATCGACTCAATATTCTTGGGGTCGATGCGGGTCGCCAGATGCTGGTAAGTGTTGATGCGATGGTCGTTGCCCAGACTATCGCTCACATGGTTCCAGCCCAGTGGTGCGACGTTGAGGAATGATTCGACCGCCTTAGCTAGCTCAGGTAGCACGGGTTTGAGATACAGCGTCAGCAAACGGAACATCTCCAGCGCGGCGGAGCAATCGCGCTGCAATATGGCTTGCGCTTCTGCGCCGTCTTTCTTGGCAGTCGCCCACGGTGCGGCTGCTGCCACGTCGGCATTGGCCAGATCGGCCAGACGCATGATCTCGCGCAGCGCGCGGCCGAAGTCCCGTTCTTCGTAGGCCTTGGCGATGAGCGGTGCGGAGGCTTGCAGCGCGGCGATGGTCGCGCTATCGGAGACGGCGATCAATCGGCCGTCGAAGTGCTTGCTGATGAACCCCGCAGTGCGGCTGGCGATATTGATGTACTTGCCGACCAGATCGGAATTAACCCGCGCCACGAAGTCTTCCAGGTTCAGGTCGATGTCTTCCATGGTGCCGTTGAGTTTTGCCGCGTAGTAGTAGCGCAAATACTCGGGATTCAGGCCTTGCTTGAGATAGCTCTCGGCGGTGATGAACGTGCCGCGCGACTTGCTCATCTTCTCGTTGTTCACGGTCAAAAAACCATGCGCAAAGATTTGTGTCGGGGTGCGCAAGTTGGCGAACTTCAGCATCGCGGGCCAGAACAGCGAATGAAAATACAGGATGTCTTTGCCGATGAAGTGATACAGCTCGGTTTTGGCATCGGCGTTCCAGAATTCGTCAAAATTCAGATGCTTTTGCCCGCACAGTTTTTTGAAGCTGCCCATATAGCCGACCGGCGCGTCCAGCCACACGTAGAAGAACTTGCCCGGCGCGTCGGGGATCTCGAAGCCGAAATACGGCGCATCGCGCGAGATGTCCCAGTTTGATAACCCAGCTTCGAACCATTCCTTCATCTTGTTCGCGGCTTCCTGTTGCAGTGGTGGTATGGCTTGCGAGGCCAGCGTTCCTTGCGTCCACGCGCTCAGGAATTCCTGGCAGCGCGCATCGGACAGTTTGAAAAAATAATGTTCCGAGCTGCGGCGTTCCGGTTGCGCGCCGGATACGGCCGAGTAGGGGTTGATCAGCTCGATAGGGGCATAAGTCGCGCCGCAGGCTTCGCAGTTGTCGCCGTATTGGTCTTTGGCGTGGCACTTGGGACATTCACCCTTGATGAAACGATCCGGCAAAAACATCTCCTTGACCGGGTCGTAAAATTGTTCGACCGGTTTCACTTCGATCAGGTCGGAAGCGCGCAATTTGCGATAGATGTCCTGCGCATACTCTTTGGTCTCGATGCTGTTGGTGCTGCCGTAATGGTCGAACGCGATATGAAAGCCGTCGAAGTCGGCTTTGTGTTCGTGCCACACGCGGTCTATCAGCTGTTCAGGCGTGATGCCTTCGTTCTGCGCGCGCAGCATGATGGGCGTGCCGTGCGTGTCGTCGGCGCAGACGTAGTGGACTTCATTGCCCTGCATCTTCTGATAGCGCACCCAGATGTCGGTCTGGATATATTCGACCAGGTGACCGAGGTGGATGCTGCCGTTTGCGTAAGGGAGTGCGGAGGTGACGAGGATTTTGCGAGCCATGAGGAAAGTGCCGTAATGCGTTAGAAGGCGCGGATTTTAGCAAATCAAGCGGCATCGCGGCGAATTGCTTAGTGTCCCCAGTACCGATAATTTCTGTGTTGCAAAATCTGTCGAGACGAGAAAAAGCCCGCGCGGTGGCGGGCTTCAAGTCTGGCGCAATGATTACGCGTTAACCTTAAAACTTGAAAATTCCAGCGATGCCAACTACGCCAACATTGCCGGTCAGTTGGCCTGTACCAGCGGAATACGCATAGCTGTCCAACGATAAACGGATTGCTGCTTGAGGAGCGATAGCTAATTCTGCACCGGCACCAAAAGATACCCCGACTTTTGATTCTGATGCGGGAACGAGTAGTACATAACCGGGTGCTGCGGTCAAAGTGGAGTTAACACTTGCTATTCCTAGTTTGCCATAAAGCGAGAATTTGTCGCTCACTGGCAAAATTCCGACTGCGGATACACCCAGTCCCGTGCCTGCAACTGCAACAGTTGTACCACTGAATTTTCCGAGATCTACGTACTCGGCTTCAACAGCAAAATTCTGGTTAAGTTGGTATCCGCCAAAAATATGTGCGCCGGAGCTGCTGTAATTGGTCGTTACGCCAGTAGTCGTATTTTGAACGTTAGTCCAAGTAGAGCCAAAACCTACGCCCGCATAACCCCCGTTGTCGCGCGCAAAAGCGGTATTGGAAACGCACACCAAAATCGCTGCTGCAATCAATCCCTGTTTAATTGTCATGCTGCTACCTCTCTATCAAGTTTATGTAATTGAAAAATCAAACTTCGTTTAGCGAAAGTTTGAGAGGCTTATATTACGTAAAACTCAATAAATAATAAACATATATTACGAACTATATATTGAGAGGAGAGGCGGTAGCCAACACACTTCGCCACTATGAATTTGGGCGAAACTATAAAGAAACTCAGGATTGCGCGGAATTGGACGCAGGATGAACTTGCGTACCAAGCAAAAATTACGGCTGCTAATATATCGCGTATCGAAACTGGAAAGCATGGGCCGAGTATTCAGCTGCTGGAGTCATTGGCATATGTCTTTGGTATGCGGGTGTACCAGTTGGTTGCGCTTGCAGAGGAGGAGGTTTTGCTTGTGGCACAACCTGAATACAGCCATGGCGAAGAGGTTTTGCTAAAGAATTTTCGTGCAATGCCGCAAAAGGAGAAAGAAGTTTTTGCTTCCTTATCGGTGAGTCTGGCGAAATTGCATCGCCCTCATGTCAAAAAGTAACAGTCAGTTTCAGTGGCTGTCTTACTCTGCTTAATTTTTAAGTTTTCAAGAGAAAACAATCTGTGCTGCTCCTCGGACATGTCTTCCCGACAAGACTAAGTAAGTCGGTTAAAATCGCGCCCGCACAAATTCATCAAGGAAGCGGCATGAGCATCAAGTCAGACAAATGGATACGCCGCATGGCGGAGCAGCACGGCATGATCGAACCGTTCTCGCCGGTGCAGGTGAAAGAGGTGGATGGCAAGAAGATCGTGTCCTACGGCACGTCCAGCTACGGCTACGACATCCGTTGCTCGAACGAATTCAAGCTGTTCACCAATATCAACAGCACCATCGTCGACCCCAAGAATTTCGACCCCAACTCATTCGTCGAGGTCACGGCGGATTACTGCATCATCCCGCCCAACTCGTTCGCGCTGGCGCGCACCGTCGAATACTTCCGCATCCCGCGCAGCGTGCTCACCGTGTGCCTGGGTAAATCGACTTACGCGCGCTGCGGCATCATCGTCAACGTCACCCCGTTCGAGCCGGAATGGGAAGGCTATGTGACGCTGGAGTTTTCCAATACCACGCCGCTGCCCGCCAAGATCTATGCCAACGAAGGCATCGCCCAAGTGTTATTCTTCGAGAGCGACGAAGTGTGCGAGACCTCGTACAAGGACCGTGGCGGAAAATATCAGGGCCAACACGGCGTGACCCTGCCGAAGATGTGAATTTTAGGGACTCGTCAATTCCCGCGTAGGCGGGAATGACGAAACTGGAGCAGGTATACGTGAAGAAAAAAGCTATCCGCATCATCTGGCGTTCCCCCACAGGCGACGTGATCGCCTGTGTGGAAAAGAACAAGGTGCTGCAAGAAAATCTGGAAGAGATCCGCCAGACCTGCCAGGACGCGCTGGAAGACGCGGTGCTGATGGGTTGCGACGAACAGCAGGTGCGCGCCGTGCTGACCGAGTTGATCGCAACTTTGCACAATCCTTATTCGCCCCAGTGACGGCCAGCATTCCGTCACAATTTCGCGGTCACACGAGTGGTAAAAATCTGCGACAATCCGCGCCTAATTTAGCCTGCAACCCTTAATCCCGCTGGGAGTCACTAATGAAATTCCGTTTTAGTTTCGGCATCACATTAACCTGCGGCCAATATGAGTCTTCACTGAAGCTCAACCCTGCGCAATGTGTAGGCTGTACACGAAGCGCGGTTCTCCAATCAACATACTCGAGGAACTGAACATGAAGTTTCGCTTTCCTATCATCATCATCGACGAGGACTTTCGCTCCGAAAACGCCAGCGGCCTAGGCATACGTGCATTGGCCGAGGCCTTAGAGACCGAGGGCATGGAAGTTTTGGGGGTGACCAGTTACGGTGACCTGACTTCCTTCGCGCAGCAGCAGAGCCGCGCATCAGCTTTTTTGCTGTCTATCGATGACGAAGAGTTTGGCTCGGGTAGCCCGGAAGACACCAAGTTCGCGCTGAAAAGCCTGCAAGCTTTTGTCGAAGAGATCCGTTTCAAGAACGCCGACATCCCCATCTATCTGTACGGCGAGACGCGCACTTCGCGGCATATCCCCAACAACATCCTGCGCGAGCTGCACGGTTTCATCCACATGCACGAGGACACGCCGGAATTCGTGGCGCGCCATATCATCCGCGAG
>JABEVG010000048.1 GCA_013044075.1 Gallionella sp. | reverse complement strand
GTAAACAAGTTCTCCACAGTTGTCATGTCAACCCCCTCAACCAGGTTATCCAATGACGACAAAGATTACACCACTTTCCACACTAAACGGTGGAGACCCGTTTTTTGGTCTTTGTCTTTAAGCTGGTGAATATGTATACCAAGCAGCCCATTCCCTTTTTTGCAGCTACTTGTGATTTCGTAGTTGATCCATTTTTTACCCGCTGTGTCCGTGCCAATTAAGACAACGGTGACCGACGTTCCCTTGAGTTGCTCATCAATCCACTTTTCAATGGCGGAATCCGTTTCCTTCTTCACCTTTTCCCATTCGGCAGAATCAAAGAAGCCAGCAGCAACTTTTTCCTTGTCTTTCGTAACCCAGCTATTACGGACGATGCCAGCACGCCAGTTATCTTTCTTGTATCTGAAACTAAAAAATGTTTTTCTAGCCATGATGGTTCCCCCTATGTTAAATATTCAGCTGCGTAGAAGTGCTGCCTCAAAATATCGGCCAATCTATTTCAAAAACTATGGACTATTGCGATTCCTGTTCTTTGCTTCATTCAGCTCAATACAATATCCAGCTTTATGAAACAAGCTCGCAAAATCAATGTCGCGCATCCCCGCGTCATCGCAGCAGCCCAACTCTTCAGCCAATAACAGTGCGGCACCTCCCGGCGCTGGAACAGGCAAAACTTTTGCATTGGGGTGATATTCTCGAAACAAGCGATACTCGTCTTCCACGCCCTCCATGCCACCAATGAATACAGCCGCATCCAAATCTTTTCTGGATAACATTTCTCTGCGCATTCGCAATAAACTGGCATCCCTATTCCCCTCCACATCATCGGTAAAAATCACGTTGTTGAAGCGTTGATTTTCTTCCGGGTAACGGTCTTTGAAATGACGACTCTGGTACAAAATCACATTCTCCGAATAATCGACATTCAAATCCTCGCAGATGCTCCAGATCATTGGCGTAATGGACGGATGGCCACCCCAGACAATCTTGTGGTGGCGAATCACCGCAATTGCAAACTCACGTACCGCACACTGAATCAAGAATGGATTGGCCGTCTTGTAATACTCGCCTCGCCCCACGATGGGCACACTTGCGGACAAAAAGATTGAGTTCATGATCTACCCCACCCAATCTGCAAATTGCCAGGCCGCTTCGCTAGACTTCACCCAGTGTGCCGAATCAACATGGCTCCCGAGCCAATCCAGATGTGCGAGCCAGCGCGGGTGGAGTCCAATATGGTCATAGATCACTGCAACAGATTGGCGCGGTGAATTCACCGAAGCATCATGTAATGTTGATGAGGTGGGAACGCCAACTGCGGGATAAACCACAACCCCAGTCCCGTCTGCCAGTTTTACATTGACTGCTTTATGGCTACCGACCCCGATGAGTTCCCCTTGAATCTTTTCAATCGCATTGCGCAGGTTACTCACCAGATTGGTGTTGCGTACCGCATGGCTTTCAACGCGCACCGCCTCCAACCGTGAGCAAATGCGGTTAATCACCTCGTCCGTCAACTTGCCATCCGCAGCCCCGATTTCATCTTGAGTCAGGTCAATACGGTGCGCGGTCTTTATACGCTCTGACGGTGTGCAATCCGGCCATCCGATGCGCAACACGGAAACACCTTTGGCTAAAGCTCGTCCAAACTCGGCACTAGTCCAGCGGCTATCAAAGTATGTTGGGGTGTCGAGCATCACCAGCACATCTGAATCGCAGAGGTGATGCCAGAGCATTGATTGAAAATCCTCTGCCACCCCAATTTTGTGCGTATCCAGAAACACGTCGAACAATCTCGCAGACAATGCCTCGAACAGTTGAAGTGCCACCTGGGTAGCATCGTCCCTGCGGTAACTGAGAAAGATACGGCGCTGTCTGGGTAACAACCCAACACATTCGAGCAAAGCTGTTGCAACCCTTTGCATACCGCCTTTGCTGTAATCCAAGCAGTTCAGTGACTGTAATATCAGGGGAATTTCATGCGCTACCATCTCGTGTTTTGAAACAACGGGTATAACAGGAAGAGCCCGTTGCATTAACTCATTGACATTAACTACAGGTGCATTTGTGCCACCAAAGAAAACTGCTGCCGATGCATTACGCTGATCTGGGTCAAAATTGTCAGGGCGAACAGACCACGCAACTTCACGCCCGAGGCACAACCCAAAAGGCTCAATCGACTTTGCCACGACTGCATGAAGCTCGCTAATCTGCGCATCGGACGGCGAACCAAGCACGGCCAATTCATATAGAGTAGACAATATGCTTCCTCAAATTCGTTGCGAACCACACATAGATGCACGGAATGGTCCGGCATCTGCTTATATTACAATCTCCAAAGCTACCGTTCTTGGGCTAAATGAATGCAGACAAGAGCGGCAGTAGGGCATGACCGAAGATCAGACTTTCCAGTGCTAGTTTTTTGCATAATATTCTACACCTCGACCGGCAGCAAATGACACGTTGCCACTATACCTCCTTGATAATATCCTTGATAATATCTTGCCAAAGAGTGAACGTTCATGGAATATTGAGTTCAGGCAACAGCAACCGGCTGCTCAGGTTAGGGTTTGTTCGATGTCTGCCCTGAACGCGATGACGCGGGGATGGTACGCGGACGTCATCGGGCAGACGTTGAATAAACCTCGAAGGAGGAAACCGCGGAATGCAGCGGGGGCGGTCAGGATGAGTGACTGACTATGGTGATTTGACGGTTGCCGGATCGGGTGTCGTGGCTGGAATCATGGCTCGCTTGATGGCCGGCGCCGCCCAACACCGTGCGTTGGGCTCGGGCCCATGCTGTGATGGGGTGTATCTTGGGCAAGAGATCGAGCCAAGCCATGGGTAGGACGAAACGGTCCGCTATCGGCTCGATGATCTGAAGAGCAGACAGAGAGATCGTGCGGCAGCGATTGAACCTACTCACGTGTCGCCTCCGGGCGGCGCCCGGATGGGTTGCCTGCGCAAGAATGTCTCGATGACGCTCATCGCTGCCCCGCAGCACCGACAAACGAAGGTGGGCCGCTCGGCCGCCTCGCATGTG
>JABEVG010000005.1 GCA_013044075.1 Gallionella sp. | reverse complement strand
GTCCCACTCCTTCCCATCCCGAACAGGACAGTGAAACGACTCCGCGCCAATGATAGTGTGGTCCTTCCATGTGAAAGTAGGTCATCGTCAGACTCCTTATAATGCATAACGCCCCGTCAGAAATGTCGGGGCGTTTTTGCTTTGTGGGTTTAATGTTGACCTACTGTAAGTGACAATACGCCGCGCAGCGGCTTATTGCGGTGTTGGCTAACATTCCGCTTCCGAATGTTAAGCCCCAACCGGGGCGGCCATAGCCAAAGTAGGTCATCGTCAGACTCCTTACAATGCATAACGCCCCGTCAGAAATGTCGGGGCGTTTTTGCAAAGAGTGAAATAAAATCACGCGCCGTTTTGAGACATCGTCTGCTGCTAAATAGAAGCTACAGGGAGGCAGGATCGCTAGTGCGGTTGTGGTTTGGGAGCTAACTTTAGCCTGATGCCATCCGTTGCCACTTCGATCCCCGTGATCTCGATATCCGTCCCTGCAAAGTGCAGTTCATCAGACCGAAAACGATACAGGGGATTCTCAGTCAAGTATGCATCCAGCACCCGATCGAGTGCCGCTCGCAGCACTTCCGCATAGGTATTCTCCGGTTCGATCTTTAGCGATTCGAAACGCGTATCCTGCAAAAAGATGGCGTGCTGAATAGCGTCATAGCGCAACGCGAAGGTCATTACAAAGCGTCCCCGCATATCGTTGCTCAAAACCGAGTGCACAGAAAATCCGGATGTCAGGGAAATGCGATTTTGAGCCGCACCGAAGCCCAGTTCGGGAACATCGATGGTGGTGCTGAACAGCCCTTGTCCGAGCTCCCGATGTATGGGAAAAGACCGCTCCAATTTCTCATCCAACTTTGCATGCGTGACCAAGTACTCATGGGGCACAAGCGTCACGCACGCGGCAAGCGCAAGCAGGATGACCGGGAGCAGGAGTCTGCGGAGCAGATACACCGGGCTGCAACAACTATACGATTTGTGGTGTGTCGCAATGCACATCGGCATTTTGTGCACGGTGACGCAACGCATGATCGATCAGCACTAAAGCCAGCATTGCTTCGGCGATCGGTGTGGCACGTATGCCGACGCAGGGATCGTGGCGACCGTGGGTTTCGACCATGATGGACGCACCGGATTGGTCGATGGAGCGACGCGGGATGCGGATGCTCGATGTCGGTTTGATGGCGAGATGCGCGACGATGTCCTGCCCGGTGGAAATTCCGCCGAGTATGCCGCCGGCATGGTTGGACAGAAATCCCTGCGGAGTCATTTCGTCACCATGCTCGCTGCCGTGCTGGGTCACGCAATCGAAACCCGCGCCGATCTCCACGCCTTTGACCGCATTGATGCCCATCAGCGCGTAAGCGATCTCGGCATCGAGTCGGTCATATACCGGCTCGCCCCAGCCGACCGGCACATGTTCTGCCACCACGGTGAGTTTCGCGCCGATGGAGTCGCCCGATTTGCGCAGCGCATCCATGTAGTCTTCCAGTTGATCAACGTAACTGGCGTCAGCCACGAAGAAAGGATTGTCATGCACTTCCGCCCAGCTGTTGAATGGCACAACGACTTCACCCAGTTGCGCGAGATAGCCGTGTATCACCACGCCATAACGCTCATGCAGCCATTTTCTGGCGATGGCTCCTGCCGCCACACGTACGGCGGTCTCGCGCGCCGATGAGCGTCCGCCGCCGCGATGATCGCGGAAACCGTATTTTTGGGTGTAGGTGTAATCGGCATGCCCGGGTCGGAACGTTGCGGCGATGTTGCCGTAATCTTTGCTGCGCTGGTCTTCGTTGCGAATCAGCAGCGCGATAGGTGTGCCGGTAGTCTTGCCTTCAAAGATGCCGGAGAGGATCTCGACCGTATCCGATTCGCGGCGTTGCGTAACGTGACGTGACGTGCCGGGTTTTCGCCTGTCCAAATCGTGCTGGATATCGGCCTCGCACAAAGACAGTCCGGGTGGGCAGCCATCGACCACACAGCCTATCGCCGCGCCATGCGATTCGCCAAATGAAGTCACGGTAAACAAAGTGCCGAGTGTGTTGCCAGACATATTCAGACCGCCAATAGTGTGCAAATTCGAGGTGTGCAGTTTAACATAGCCATCAGTTTGATTTAACGAGAGGGCTGCAACATGCAAACCATGCTAACCACCGCTGCAGGCAAAACCGATGTGCTGCACTTGCGCGATCTGGAGATACCGGAAGTGTCATCGCCGCTGCACTTGCGGGTGAAACTGGCGGCGGCCGGCATCAATCCCCTGGACACCAAGCTGCGCGCAAAACCGATTTATTATCCGGATCAGTTGCCCGCGATCCTGGGCTGCGACGGTGCGGGTGTCGTTGATGAGATCGGTGCGGATGTGACCCGCTTCAAGGTGGGTGACCAGGTGTATTTTAACAATGGCGGAATCGGATTGGAACCCGGCTGTTATGCGGAGTACACCACATTGCATGAGGATTGCTGCGCCGCCAAACCCGCCAACCTGAGCATGCAGGACAGTGCCGCCCTGCCTTTGGTGTTGATCACGGCATGGGAGGCACTGATCGAGAAAGCGCAGCTACAGGCCGGACAAACTATATTGATCCACGGGGGCGCGGGCGGCGTGGGGCATATCGCCGTGCAGCTGGCCCACCACCTGGGCGCACGAGTCGCCGTGACCGTGAGCGACGATAAAAAAGCCGCATTGACCCAGGCCCTGGGCGCGGAAAAAATCATCAATTACAAGAAGCAGAAATTCGTGGAAGAAGTGATGGCCTGGACCGACAGGCAGGGCGTGGATGTGGTACTTGATACGGTGGGCGGCGAGACCTTCATCCACTCGCTTGCCGCTACCAGAATAGGCGGTAAGGTCGTGAGCATCGTCGCCACGCCGATGTCGGCGGAAGACGTGCAGTTGGCGCGCCTGCGCAATTTGACGCTGTGCTACGAATTGATGATCACGCCCCAACTGATGAAGCTGCACGACCAGCGCATACGCCAACGCAAGATACTCGAGGAAGGTGCGAAGCTGGTCGAGGCGGGCAAGGTCGGCGTGCTGGTTTCCCGGCAATTGCCCCTGGTCGAGGTCGCACAAGCGCACCGGTTGATCGAGCAAGGCGGGGTGATGGGCAAGATCATTGTGACGATGGGGCTGTTCTCCATTCCTTGAGCAGCTGGCATACGCGAACACGCAATGGATCTCATCGATACGCATTGTCACCTGGATGCAGCAGAGTTTGGTGAAACCCAAGCTGAGGTTTGTCGGAATGCAATGGCAGCGGGTGTCCACAGGCTCATCGTCCCTTCCGTGTCCCGCAGTAATTTTATTGCAGTGCAAAGTCTGTGCGGCCAACATCCCGGTTGTTTTCCCGCTTACGGTATTCACCCTCTTTACGTAGAGCAATCGAAAACGGATGATCTGGTGCAGCTGCGCGGACATATATTGGGGCAGGGGGCTGTCGCTTTAGGTGAGATAGGCCTGGATTTTTTTGTTGAGGGTTTCGATCAGGCTCGACAGGAATACTTTTTCGTCGAACAACTCAAATTGGCGCGGGAGTTGGATTTGCCGGTGTTGCTGCATGTGCGTCGCGCACAAGACGCAGTGCTGAAAAATCTCAGACGCATCAAGGTTAAAGCAGGTATTGCACACGCGTTCAACGGCAGTCGCCAGCAGGCAGATGAGTTCATCAAGCTCGGTTTCAAATTGGGATTCGGCGGTGCGATGACTTATCCGCGCGCCTTGCGCATACGCGAATTGGCGGCGGCCTTGCCGCTGGAAAGTATCGTGCTGGAAACCGATGCGCCGGATATTCCGCCGGATTTTTTGCGGCGCGGTATGCCCAACGAACCGAAGTATCTGCCGCGCATCGCGCAGACCCTGGCAGGGTTGCGCGGCGTGACATTAGCAGAAGTCGCCGAGGCAACAACGCATAATGCGTTGAACGTTTTGCCTAAGTTGGCGGGAGGCTAGATACTCCACCGTTCGCCCTGAGCTTGTCGAAGGGTTTGAGTTACGCTGCTGCTGGTTCGACAAGCTCACCACGAACGGATTTGTAAGTGCATCACTTGGAAAATATTTTCACGCCGTATAATCGCGCCTCGAAAAAATAAAAAATCACACCATGAAGACGACACTTCTCCCGCAGTTTGAACGCACGAAAATCTTGCTCGGCGATGACGGCATCGAGCGGCTGCGCGGCAAGCATGTGTTCGTCGCGGGCCTGGGGGGAGTGGGTTCATATTGCACCGAAGCCTTGGCGCGTGCGGGTATCGGTCGCTTGACGCTGATGGATCACGACGTGGTGGCGACCAGCAATATCAATCGCCAATTGCCCGCGCTACTTTCCACCGTCGGGCAAGCCAAAGCGGAGTTGATGCGCGCGCGCATCGCCGACATCAATCCGGATTGCGAGGTTACGTTGATACGGACTTTTTTGGGGCGCGAAAATGTCCATGAGCTGGTGCCGACTGATTGTGATTACGTCATTGACTGCATCGATTCGATGTCATGCAAAGTCGCGCTGGTCGGACATAGCATATCGATAGGAATGAACGTCGCATCAAGTATGGGTGCGGGCAACAAGCTTGACCCGACCCGTATCCGCGTGTCCGACATCAGCGAGACCAGCGTCTGTCCTCTGGCGCGCGAGATGCGCAAGCACTTGCGCGAACTGGGCATCAAACAAGGCGTGCTGACGGTGTACACCGATGAGTCCCCCCGGGCTACGCTGCCGCCACAACCCGTCGATCGGGGTCGTCCGCGCTCGGTGAACGGCACGATCAGCTACATGCCACCCCTGTTCGGTTTCATGCTGGCGGGCGCGGTCATCAATCGTTTGTTGGTGGAATAAAACTGCTGCTTATGTAGCGCGATTCCGCATGTGATCCGCGACTTTGGCGAAGGCGGCCGAGAGTTCGCGGCGTAGCTGAATATCTGCGACGACTTCATCCAGCGCACGGTTCATGCATAGCAACCATTGGTCGCGCTCGGAATCGCCGATGGTGAAAGGCAGGTGGCGGGCGCGTAACATCGGATGGCCATATTCTTCGACGAATAATTGCGGGCCACCCATCCAGCCCGATAAGAATTTGAACAGCTTGTCTTCCGCACTTTGCAGATTTTCCGCGTGCATTTTACGTATGCCGTAAGACTCCGGCAGCTCATTCATGAGGTGATAGAAACGCTGCACCAGCGCGCGGACTGGTTGCGCGCCGCCGATGCGTTGATAGTGGGATGCCGCTTGTGCCATGTTACCGGTCCTTTGAGAGTGTGGACGTATTTTAACAGTCCGCCGCGAAGATTCATCCGCTGTTGTGCGCGGTATCAGGGGTGAAAAAATTGCGCGTCCTGAGCCACTGACCTTGCTTACGACGGGGTCGAGGATGCGCGCATGATGCGGTAGAATGCCGCCCTTGCTAAACCCAGCACAGACCGGATTCAACATGACGGCACGTTTGCGCGAAATCCCCTACAACTACACCTCGTTCTCCGATCGTGAGATCGTCCTGCGCATCCTGGGTGAGGAGGCTTGGCAGATCATCAACACGCTGCGTGAAGAACGCCGCACCGGGCGTTCGGCGCAGATGCTGTATGAGGTGTTGGGTGATATCTGGGTGGTGTCGCGCAACCCGTATTTGCAGGATGACCTGCTGGGTAATCGCAAGCGTCGCAACGCTCTGATCGGCGCGCTGCGTCATCGGCTGAGTGCCATAGAAGCGCGTCGCCAGGCGAATGAAGCGGTGGCGCGTCTGCTGGCACTGACGCACACCGCCGTTGATCAATTTGAATCCGAGTTCGAGCAAACTATCACGTTGCGCAAGCGCACGCTAAAAGTGCTAAGCCGCCTTACACGCACCGACAACATCCAGTTCGATGGTTTGGCGCGCGTCTCGCACGTCACCGACGCGACCGACTGGCGTGTGGAATATCCGTTCGTGGTGTTGAATCCCGATAGCGAAGCTGAGATTGCCGCGCTGGTACGGGCTTGTATCGAACTGAAACTCACCATCATCCCGCGCGGCGGCGGCACGGGTTACACCGGTGGAGCTGTGCCCCTGGATAAATTCTCGGCAGTCATCAATACCGAAAAACTGGAAGCCATCTCGCCGGTCGAGCATCGGGTTCTGCCGGGGCTGAGCGAGCCATATGCCACCATCCATTGCGGTGCGGGTGTGGTGACACGCCGCGTGATGGAAGCGGCGGAAAAAAACAATCTGGTGTTCGCGGTCGATCCGACTTCCGCCGATGCATCGTGCATAGGTGGCAATGTGGCGATGAACGCGGGCGGCAAGAAAGCCGTGTTGTGGGGGACCGCGCTGGACAATCTCGCGTCGTGGCGCATGGTCACGCCCGATGGCTTGTGGATGGAAGTCGAACGGCTGGATCACAATCTGGGCAAGATCCACGATGCGCCCGCCGCGACCTTCCGCATCACGCGTTACGCGCTGGATGGCAAGACGCAGAACGGTGATGCAGAGCTGTTGACTATCCCCGGCAGTGCCTTCCGCAAAGCGGGGTTGGGCAAGGATGTGACTGACAAATTTTTGTCCGGTCTGCCCGGCATCCAGAAGGAAGGTTGCGACGGCATCATCACCTCGGCGCGCTTCATTCTGCATCGCGAACACGCGCATACCCGCACGGTGTGTCTGGAGTTTTTCGGCCAAGTGCATGAGGCGGTGCCGGCGATTGTGGAGATCACCAACTACTTCAGCCGCAAGTCGGAAGACACAAGTCTCGGAACGAAACCGCGCGCGTTGTTGGCGGGTCTGGAACATTTGGACGAACGCTATTTGAAGGCGGTCGGCTATGCCACCAAGTCCAAGCGTGGCACGCGTCCCAAGATGGTGTTGGTCGCCGACGTGGTGAGCGATGATGCGGATGCCGCCGCCGCAGCAGCATCGGAGATCGTGCGCCTGGCAAACTTGCGCAGCGGTGAAGGTTTCATCGCGGTGTCGGCGGAAGCGCGCAAGAAGTTCTGGCTGGACCGCGCGCGTACCGCCGCCATCGCCAAGCATACCAACGCCTTCAAGATCAACGAGGATGTGGTCATTCCGCTGCCGCGCATGGGCGATTATTGCGACGGCGTGGAGCGCATCAACATCGAGTTGTCGCTGCACAACAAACTCAAGTTTCTGGACGCGTTGGATGAGTTCTTCGCCGGCGAGCTGCCGCTGTATTACCAGGACGACAAACAGTTGGGCGATGCCGAGCTGCTCGGTACGCGCCAGCAGGAAGCGCGGAAGTTGCTGGCGCAAGTGCGCGAGCGTTGGGAATGGCTGCGAGGGAATCTTGATACGGCCAGTAGCGTGTTGCCCGTAGCCGGTAGTCCAAGCAGTGCTACCGGCGACCCGCTACCGGCGACCCGCACCGCCTCTGTTTTCCAAGCCTTGCAAGAACATTCCATCCGCGCCTCCTGGAAGCGCGAACTGCGCGAACCGCTGCGTCAGATATTCAACGGCAGCACTTATCAGCCCATCCTCGACGCGTGTAACGTCATCCATCAGCGTGTGTTGAAGAGCCGGGTTTTTGTCGCGCTGCACATGCATGCGGGCGACGGCAATGTGCACACCAATATCCCGGTGAACTCCGACGACTACGCCATGCTGCAACAGGCCAACGGTGCGGTGGATCGCATCATGCAGTTGGCCAAAGACCTGGGCGGGGTGATCTCCGGCGAGCACGGCATCGGCATCACCAAGTTCGACTTCCTCGAGCCACACGAGATCGCCGCGTTCACCGACTACAAGCTCAAGGTCGATCCCGAAGGCCGTTTCAACAAGGGCAAGCTGCTCAGCGGCGGCAACTTGGAACGCGCCTATACCCCCAGCTTTAATTTGATGGAGTTGGAGAGTCTTATTCTGGAAAAGAGCGAGCTGGGCAACATCTCCGATTCGATCAAGGACTGCCTGCGTTGCGGCAAATGCAAGCCGGTGTGCGCCACCCATGTGCCGCGCGCCAATCTTTTATATTCACCGCGCAATAAAATTTTGGGCACGTCGCTACTCATCGAAGCGTTCCTGTATGAAGAGCAAACACGGCGCGGCATTTCGATACAGCACTTCGATGAGTTCAATGATGTCGCCGACCATTGCACGGTGTGTCACAAGTGCCTCAACCCGTGCCCGGTGAATATCGACTTCGGTGAAGTGTCGATGGCGATGCGCGACTTTCTGCGCAAACAGGGCAAGAAAAAATTCAACCCGGTCAGCACCATCTCCATGGCCTTTCTCAACGCCAGTGATCCGATGACCATCAAATTGATGCGCAAGGTGGCCATAGAGTGGAGCTACAAGTTGCAACGCGCGGTGCATAAAGTCGCCAAGCACCTTGGTCTGTTGGACGCGCAGCTCAAGCATCCGCCCGCCACGGTGGGACGCGCGCCGCTCAAGGCGCAGGTGATCCACTTCATCAACAAGCCCATGCCGGGCAATCTGCCCAAGAAGACTTCGCGCGCCTTGCTCGACATCGAGGACAACGATATCGTCCCTATCATCCGCAACCCGCGCGTCAGCAGCGAGGATTCCGAGGCGGTGTTCTACTTCCCCGGCTGCGGTTCGGAGCGCTTGTTCGGGCAGGTCGGTCTGGCCACCCAGGCGATGTTGTATGAGACCGGTGCGACCACGGTGCTACCGCCCGGCTATTTGTGCTGCGGTTATCCGCAGAACGCGAGCGGCCTCAAAGACAAGGCCAGCCAGATCACCACCGATAACCGTGTGCTGTTCCATCGTGTCGCCAACACGTTGAACTATCTGGATATCAAGACCGTCATCGTGTCCTGCGGCACCTGTATGGACCAGCTGCAAAAATATCAGTTTGAAAAGATATTCCCCGGCTGTCGTTTGCTCGACATCCACGAATATTTGCTTGAGAAAAACGTGAAGTTGGCGGGTGTGGATGGAGTCCGTTACATGTACCACGAGCCATGCCATACGCCGATGAAGACCTACAAATCGCTGGATGTAGTGAAGACCTTGATGGGTACGGATGTACCGCTCAACGAACGTTGCTGCGGCGAGTCCGGCACCTTTGGTGTGGCGACGCCCGAGATTGCCACGCAGGTGCGTTTCCGCAAGGAGCATGAGATGAAGGCCGGGGCGGATGCCTTGCGCGCGGATGGATTCGCTGGTGACATCAAGATACTGACTTCCTGTCCGGCCTGTCAGCAAGGCTTGAGTCGTTACAACGACGATGCGGGTACCACCACCGATTACATCGTGGTGGAGATGGCCAAGCATCTGCTGGGCGCGAACTGGATGGCGGACTATGTCGCCAAGGCCAATAACGGCGGTATCGAGCGGGTGTTGCTATAAAGCCATGAGCTGTGAACTGTGCATGCACGATGGGGGCGAGGTCGTTTTTCGGAATGATTTTCTGCGTGTGGTACTGGTCGAGGATGCAGACTATCCGGGCTTTTGCCGGGTGATCTGCAACGCGCATGTGGCCGAGATGACCGATCTCGATATATCGCAGCGTAGCGCGATGATGATGACGGTGTGCAAGGTGGAGCAGGTGCTGCGCGCGGTGATGCAACCGGACAAGATCAATCTCGCCAGCCTGGGAAATATGACACCGCACCTGCACTGGCATATCATCCCGCGCTATGTTCACGACAAACATTTTCCGCAGCCCATCTGGGGCGTGGCGCAGCGTGCCTCATCCGGCGGTGCGCCACCCGATTGGCGCGCCGCCGTCGCCGGCGGCCTCCGTGCTTGCTTAGAAAAATTGCCATGCTGACGCTGCCTCTGGAACCGACCGATGACAGAGCCGATCCGGTATTCAAGGATCAGGCTGGTTGTGCCGCCTGGTTGGCGCAGTTCCAGCTCACCAATCTGCAATGGGCACATAGTCAGCTGCTCGTCCAGTTGAACGAATTCAATCTTTATCCCATGCAGGGTCTGGAGCGTTTCCATACGTTGGAAGTGTTGCGCGAGACCGTGGATCATATTCAGGAGGAGATGGCCAAGAAACTGATCGCCAAAGCACTGCCTTTGGGCGAGCACGAGCTGATGATCTTCCTGGCGATTACCCAACTATGGCAGGCGATGGTGACAGGCTACCAGCGTTGTTTGCAGGCGCATCTGGCGGGCGATAAAAAGCTGGCGGACATGGGTGCGATGTTGTGTCAGCGTTGTTTGCGATACAGCGGCTCGGGCATCTTCGAACACCTGCGCTCGGGCTACGAATGTAATCCCAAGCTATGGCATCAGTTGCATGAATTGTATGCGTTTGCCGAGACACAGGGATTCCAGGACGTAGACGTGGATGATGCGCTGAGCATTCATGCCGCGCCGGATACTTGCCGCAGCCGATATGTGGAGGTGCTGCTGGCGTGTTACGCGCATCCGTCCGAACTGAGCCGCACTCAATTGAAGCTGTTGGGGCGCTGGCTGGCGACATGGGCGAGAGAAGTGCGCGTGGACAAACACTACAGTCTTAGCAAAGGGGATGCGCAGCCGGTGGCGGTAGATTTGTCCGGCACCCAAGGGCTGCAGCCCGTTGAAGTATGCCGTCCCGGTGCGCAGATGCGCTATCTGGAGATGGTGCCATTAAGCAAGTTATTGCGCGTCAAGATCATCCTGCTGCAACAGGGTGCGAGCCTGGAACAGGTCGGCTTGGGCGAGTTGCCCGGCAAGACGGCGGCGATAGAACTGCTGACATTCTTGCACCAGTGTTGGTGCGAGGATTACCAGTTGCGGATATTGGAGCGTCAGCAAATCGGTGTGCCGGTGCAATTCTGTTATACGCCGGACATGATATTCGCTCATCTCAACGGCAAGAGCGTGATGCCGCACAAACACGTGATGGACAACCTGATGCGCAAGCAGATGGAAACATTCGGCCGCGTCCTGTCCGCCGAACCGGCTGCATCTGCACCGCAATCCGCCACACCGCAAGAGGGATGGGTGGTGGATGATGAAAGCGTGCTGGGAGCCAAGCTGACCCGTCAGCGTTCTGCGCAGGGAAGATTGAATCTGCATCAGCTGGTCGCGGTGCGGCGTGATGAGAGCCAGCCGTTCAAATTGGGCGCGGTAGCGTGGTTGCACGTATCGGCACAGGGCTTGTTGCAGCTTGGTGTGAGCTATCTTCCCGGCCTGCCCGAACCGGTGCAAATCATCGCCCGTGTCGGCACGGTCCAAGTCGGTTTTTTACTGCCGGAGGCCGTGACGCTGCGCACGCCTGCCAGTCTTATCATTCCACGGCAGATGTTTAGCGCGGGGGGGGTGTTGCAAATCGTGCGCGCGACGGGCGAAAAGCAAAGCGTGAAGATGGGTATCAGCGTGACGCGCGGGTTCGATTACGAACGTATCAGCTTCGTGTTGACCGGAGCGGTTGCTTAGTTTGCCGCGCGCTTGGGCGGAAAGACGATGGAGAACGTGCTGCCCTTGTTTTCGCTGCTGAGTATTTCCAGTTTTGCCTGGTGCCGCAGCGCGATGTGTTTGACGATAGCCAACCCCAATCCCGTGCCACCGGTCTCGCGCGAGCGGCTGCGGTCCACCCGGTAAAAACGCTCGGTCAACCGCGGGATATGGTGTTGCGCGATACCGATTCCGCTGTCCTGTACCGAGAATACCGGCTGTCCGTCGCGTTCCCCCCAGCGTACCAGTATCTCGCCGCCAGCCGGGGTGTAGCGTATCGCGTTGCTGAGCAGGTTGCCGAACGCGCTGCGTAGATCGTCGTAATTGCCGGACAGGTTTTTCTCGCTGGCGATTTCCAGATGGATGGTGTGTTTGTCCGCGCTGAGCGACAGTCCGTCCTGATAGATGGTGCGGAGGAGTGCGGGTATGTCCACCACTTCCTCGCGTACCGGAGTGTGGTCGTTTTCCAGGCGCGACAACGTCAGCAGATCAGCCACCAGATTATCCATACGCCGGGTTTGTTCGGCCATCAGAAACAGCGCGCGACTGATCTGTGCGTGGCTCAGATCGTCCATGTCTTGCAGATTCTCGACGAAGCCGTTGACCACGGTGAGTGGTGTGCGCAGTTCGTGCGACACATTGGCGACAAAATCACGGCGCATGGTCTCGATGCGTTCCAGCTGCGTGATGTCGCGACTGATCAGTAGTTTTTTGTTGTCACCGTAATTGATGATCTTGATCGACAGGCGTAAATCGTCGTGGCGTGCCGGGGTCATCACCAGCGGCTCGCTGAAATTGGCCTCGTGCAGATATTCGATGAACACCGGCTGGCGCACCAGATAAGTGATGTCCTGCATGATGTCGCGTTGCGCGTTCAGCCCGAAGTGATGCTCCGCGAGCGGGTTGCACCATTCGATGCGGTTCACCGCATTGAGGATCGCCACGCCATCTGGCATCGCCGAAGTCGCCAGCTCGATGTGCTGCAGCTCTGCGGCCAGATCGAGCTTGGTCTGCTGGTGGCGTTTGACCATTTTGTATAGCAGTGAAAACGCCTCGTCCCAGATGCCGCTGGCAGCGGGGATGGTCTGCAGATCCGGCCTGGCCAGCCAGCGACTGAGTTTGAATAACTGCCAGGCATGGCGCGCCATCAAAAACAGCAACACCGCGAGCATGAACAGCAGGGCAGGAATAACCGAGAAGATGGCCCAGATGAGCAACGCCACCAGCGTGCTGGAGATCACCGGCAAGCTGGCCCTGAACCAATAATCGAGCACGGGGTTCCTTTGTTAAGTGGTTGAAAAACGGTAGCCGCTTCCGCGTACGGTCTGTATCAGATTATCCATTCCGGCCGGTTCCAGTGCGGCGCGCAAGCGACGGATATGCACATCCACCGTACGCTCCTCGACGAACACCTGTGTGCCCCACACCTGATCGAGCAATTGTGTGCGGCTGTATACCCGCTCGGTGTGTGTCATGAAGAATTGTAACAGGCGGAACTCGGTCGGACCCAGTTCGATGCTGTGACCTTTGGCGGTTACACGATGCGTGACGGGGGACAGTTCAAGGCCGCCGGCACTGACGTTCTCATCCGGCATGATGGGAATGTGGCGGCGCAGCACGGCGCGGATGCGTGCCATCAGTTCGCGGGGTGAAAACGGCTTGGTGATGTAATCGTCCGCGCCCGATTCCAGTCCCAGGATCTTGTCGCGTTCATCGCCGCGCGCGGTGAGCATGATGATGGGAATGTCGCAGGTGCGCGCATCGGCACGCAATTGCTTGGCGATGACCACACCGCTGGTCTCCGGCAGCATCCAGTCGAGCAGAATCAGGTCCGGTGAGTGATCGCGTATCTGTTGCCATGCGCTAGGCGCGTCTTCCGCGCGCAAGGCGATAAAGCCCGCTTGCATGACATTAAAGGCCAGCAGCTCGGCAATGGCCGGTTCATCTTCCACGATCAAAATTTTTGCTTGCACGATCACTCCCAGATTGCGACTCGAAGTTGCCAGCATATTAAGAAATTATGACAACCGTGTGACACGGTGCTATACATTTTTCATCCCATGCAATCCCGTGTCCAGTTTGTTCCGGTGAGCTGCACTCATGAAACAAATCATAGGCAAAAAAACGGGCGACCTTAGCGATCGCCCAATAGGAGGAGAGTATGAACAAGAGTCGTTCCCAACCCTGCACTTCAGCACTCGCGGCGGACTATAGCAACTGTCTGCCACAAAGCCTATAGGCATGAATGCCTAGATATTCATGCCTGGTTCGTCAGCAGGGTCTTCAATTCACCGCTTTGATACATCTCGGTCATGATGTCCGAACCGCCGACGAATTCACCCCTGATGTACAACTGGGGAATGGTCGGCCAATTGGCGTAATCCTTGATGCCCTGGCGGATGTCCTCGTCTTGCAGCACATCGACGGTGTAAAGTTCTTTCACGCCCAGCGCGTTCAGGATACGGATTGCGTTCGCGGAAAAACCGCATTGTGGGAACCTGGGATTGCCCTTCATATAGAGCACCACGGGATGGGTGGTCACCTGATCGTGGATGCGTTTTTGAATGTCTGTCGTCATGATGATTACCTGAATTAAATGGTCGGGAATTGTAGTGAGGTATGAATCGGTGCGTCAAGCACAACCGCCGGTCACGCGTTCAATACCTGATAAATCGCGCGCCGAAAAAACCTGCTGAAAACCAGTCTGCCGCAATATTTCGCGCACTTGCTCGGCTTGGTCGTAGCCATGCTCGAACAGCAGCCATCCGCACGCATGCAGATGCCGCATGGATTGCGCGCTGATGCGGCGAATGTCATCCAATCCATCCGCACCGGAGGCCAACGCCCGGACAGGTTCGAAGCGCACATCGCCCTGTGACAGGTGGACATCGCCAGATGCGATATAGGGAGGATTGGAAACGATCACATCGAAACGCTGTTGTTCCAGCGCGCTGAACCAGTCACTGAGTAAAAAATTCACGTTACCGAGATTCAGTACGGTCTGATTGGCACGCGCCACTTGCAGTGCGGCTTCCGAGGTATCGATCGCAACCACGTCCGCATCCGCGCGCGCATGGGCGATGCTCAAGGCAATCGCGCCGCCACCCGTACCCATGTCCAGTACACGGCAACTACCCCGGTGCGGAATGCGCTGCAACGCTTGTTCGACCAGCAGCTCGGTATCGGGGCGAGGGATCAGCGTGGCATGCGTGACCTTGAAATTCAAGCCAAAAAATTCGCGTTCACCGAGCAGATACGCAATGGGTTCGCCGCTCAAACGCCGCTCAAACAGCGCGTGATAGCGCGACGATTCGGCATCGTTCAAGATACGTTCCGGGTGAGTAAACAGATAAGCGCGATTTACTTGCAGTACGGCTTGCAACAAACATTGCACTTCGATGCGTGCGGTGCTTGTTTCAAGATTCAGTGCGACTTGCAAAGCGGCACTATCATCAGCAATGTGCTGTTGGACGGTCAGATTCATGCGCGGGAGACGAGGTGTCGTCGGGTTAAAACACCGGCCTAGACAACATCTTCTGCCATCGCGGCAAGTTGCTCGGCCTGATGTTCGGACATCAGCGCGCTGCTCAATTCGCTGATGTCGCCGTCCATAATGGCATCCATTTTGTACAAGGTCAGATTGATGCGGTGATCGGTGACGCGACCCTGCGGGTAGTTGTAGGTGCGGATGCGTTCGGAGCGGTCGCCGCTACCGACCAGACTCTTGCGCGTCGCGGCGATCTTGGCGTTCTGCTCGCGCACCTGTGCATCCATAATGCGCGCCGCGAGCACGCGCATCGCCTGTGCCTTGTTCTGGTGTTGCGAACGACCATCCTGGCATTCCACCACCACGCCGGTGGGGATGTGCGTGATACGCACCGCCGAGTCGGTCTTGTTGATGTGCTGACCGCCCGCACCGCTGGCGCGGAAGGTGTCGATGCGTAAATCCGCAGAATTGAGTACCACTTCATCCACGTCATCGACTTCAGGCATGACCGCAACGGTACAGGCCGAGGTGTGCACGCGCCCCTGCGTCTCGGTGGCGGGCACGCGCTGCACGCGATGTGCTCCCGACTCGAATTTCAACACCGAGTAAGCACCCTGACCGACGATGCGCGCGATGATTTCTTTGTAGCCGCCCATCTCGCCCGGACTCTCCGAAATGATTTCGACCTGCCAACGGCGGCGTTCGGCGAAACGCGAATACATGCGGAACAGGTCGCCCGCGAATATCGCAGCCTCATCGCCGCCCGTACCGGCGCGCACTTCCAGAAACACGCTGCGTTCATCGTTGGGGTCTTTGGGCAGCAGCTGCACTTGCAACTCGCTGCCGAGCTTCACAAGCCGCTCGTTGCCCTGTTTGATCTCGGCATCGGCGAACTCGCGCATTTCGGGATCGGCCGCCATCTCCTGCGCGGTTGCGATGTCGGACAAGGTGGCTTGATAGGCGTGGTACAACGCCACCACGGGCTCGAGTTCGGCGCGTTCACGATTCAATTTGCGGAACGCATCCATATTTTTGGTGGCCTGCTCAGTGCTGAGCAGCTCGTTGACTTCGAGCAGACGCTCGCCCAGCTGGGCAAGTTTGGCGGCGATACTAGGATTCATTGGCAAACCTCTAAAAAATCATTTTTTTGGCGAATCGCGGTGTCGCGTGCTCACTCATTCCTAGCCTATCCATTTGATATGTCCGCGTCATTCGCTGCGCGGCTCCTTGCGCTTCATCCCAAAAAATGACTTTTTAGAGGTTTGCCGCTATTGCTATTCGTCAGAATGAAGATGATAGAGGCGATGAACGACTTCGAGGAAGTTCTCGCGCTCACCCCCGTGTACCTGGTTGAGCGCGTGCGTGGGTGCGTGCAGGAATTTATTGGTCAGACCGCTGCTCATGGCCTCCAAAACCTTCTCGGGTGACTCGCCCTTGGCCAACAGGCGCAGTGCCTTTTCAACTTCATGGCGGCGGCTGCGTTCGGCATGGTCGCGCAAGGCGCGTATGGTTGGTACGACCTCGCGCGATTCCATCCAGTGCAGGAAGTCTGACACGCCCGAAGCGATGATGACCTCTGCTTCCTTGACTGCACTTTGGCGCGCGTCCAGCCCGTCTTTCACCACTTCGGCAATGTCATCGACGCTGTACAAGAACACATCGCTCAACTCGGCGACCTCGGCTTCCACATCGCGCGGCACGGCCAGATCGACGATAAAAAGAGGCTTGTGTTTGCGCGCCTTGAGTGCGCGCTCGACCATCCCCTTGCCCAGAATAGGCAGCTGGCTCGCGGTGCAGGTGACGATGATGTCGTGATGCGCCAATTGCTCGGGCAATTCCGCCAGTGTGATGGCGTGGCCGTTGATGCGTCGTGCCAGCGTCTGCGCGCGATCCAGGGTGCGATTGGCGACGGTGATGTGTTTGGGATTGCGCGCGGCAAAATGCACCGCGTTGAGTTCTATCATCTCGCCCGCACCGATGAACAATACGCGCTGTTCGCTGATGCTGGGGAAGATGCGCTCAGCCAGCCGTACCGCTGCTGCCGCCATCGATACCAGGTTCGCGCCGATCTCGGTCTGGGTGCGCACGTCTTTCGCCACCGAGAAGGTGCGCTGAAACAATTTATGCAGCAAGAATCCCAGCGTGCCGGCCTCTTCCGCCTGGCGCACGGCCTGCTTCATCTGCCCCAGAATCTGCGGCTCGCCCAACACCATGGAATCCAAGCCACTCGCCACGCGGAAGGAATGCTTGACCGCGAGTTCGCGGGGCAGTGTGTACAAATAGGGCTCGAGGTCTTTGCGGGGCAGATTGTGGTATCGCGCCAACCAGTCGATCGCATGATCCGGTTGCGACGCGTTGCAATACAGCTCCATGCGGTTGCAGGTGGACAATATCGCCGCCTCTTTGGCCGCGCCGTTCTCGACCAGATCACGCAGCGCGCTCTCCATCCCGTCCACATTGAACGCGACTTGCTCCCGCACAGCCAGCGGTGCAGTTTGGTGATTTAAGCCAAAAGCATAGAGTTGCATAGTGATGAATTATTTGGCCGCGTCTTCCCGCAACGCAATCGCCTTGTCGGTATTTTCCCAGGTGAAGCCCGGCTCTTCGCGACCGAAATGGCCATATGCGGCGGTGTTCTCGTAGATCGGACGCAGCAGGTCGAGCATCTGCACAATGCCTTTGGGACGCAGATCGAAATGGCGCAACACCAGTTCGGTCAGTTTCTCATTCGAGATCTTGCCCGTGCCGTAAGTGTCCACCATCACGCTGGTAGGCTTGGCCACGCCGATAGCGTAAGAGATCTGCACCAGACACTTGCTCGCCAGACCTGCGGCGACGATGTTCTTCGCCACGTAACGCCCCGCATAGGCTGCGGAGCGATCCACTTTGGAAGGATCTTTGCCGGAGAACGCGCCACCGCCGTGTGGGGCTGCGCCGCCGTAGGTATCGACGATAATTTTACGTCCAGTCAATCCGCAGTCACCTTGAGGTCCGCCGATGACGAAACGTCCGGTCGGATTCACCAGATAATTGATCTTGCCCTTCATCAATTCCTTGGGCAGCATGGGCTTGATGATTTCTTCTATCGCCGCTTCGCGGATCTGTTCCAGCGTCATTTCCGGCGCGTGCTGGGTGGACAGCACCACGGTGTCTATCGAGTGCGGCTTGCCATCCACGTACTTGATGGTGACTTGCGATTTCGCATCGGGACGCAGCCAGGGCAGGCGACCGTCGTGACGCAGTTGCGCCTGGCGTTCCACCACCCGGTGCGCCAGGTAGATCGCCAGCGGCATCAAGGTCGGCGTCTCGTCACACGCATAACCGAACATCAATCCCTGATCGCCCGCACCCTGATTCAAAAAGTCGTCCGACGCCCTGTCCACGCCCTGCGCGATGTCCGGGCTTTGCTTGTCGTAAGCGACCAGCACCGCGCAGCCTCGGTAATCAATACCGTAATCGGTATTGTCGTAGCCGATACGTTTGATGGTGTTGCGTGCCACCTGGATGTAGTCCACATTCGCGGTCGTGGTGATCTCGCCCGCAAGCACGACCAGACCGGTGTTGGTCAATGTCTCGGCAGCTACACGCGCATATGGGTCTTGCGTTAGAATCGCGTCCAGAATCGCATCGGAGATCTGATCCGCCACTTTGTCCGGATGGCCTTCAGAAACCGATTCGGAGGTAAATAAATATTCGCTCATGATTATCCCAACTAACGCAGTAAAAATTTTTAAGGCGCGCATTGTAGCAAATTGTTCGCCCTGTCACCGATGACCTCATTATTGTCCCGTACATTATTCCGCTTGTTGTCGTTGTTGCCCCTGGCTGCATTGCACGGCTTGGGCGCGTTGCTCGGACGCGCCACATACTGGTTATCCAAGCACTACGCGCGGCGCACGGAAGAGAATCTGCGACGATCCAATTTGGCCAAGGATGAAGCGGCCTATCAGGCACTGCTCGCACAAACCATCGCAGAAGCCGGCAAGAGCATCGTTGAATTACCCTGGGTATGGTGCAGACCGCTGGATCACGTGTGCGCCAAGGTGCAAACAGTGCAGGGATGGGAATACGTTGAAGCCGCTCAGGCAGCACGACGCGGAATGATCTTTCTCACGCCGCACTGGGGCTGTTTTGAGGTGGTCGGTTTATATTTGGGAAAAAACTTCCCCCTCACCAATTTGTATCGCGCACCCAAACAAGCCTGGCTGGAAGCCCTCATGCTTCGGGGTCGCAAGCGCGGCTTGGTCAAACTCGCCACGGCGGATGTGGGCGGTGTGCGCATCCTGTATAAGGCACTCAAGCGCGGCGAAGCCATCGGTTTGTTACCTGATCAAGTCCCCGGCAATGGTGAAGGTGAATGGGTTGAGTTTTTTAACCGACCCGCTTACACCATGACGCTCAGCGGCAGGCTTGCGCAAAGCAGCGGCGCGGCAGTATTGCTGGCGTGTGCGGAGCGATTACCGCAAGGACGCGGCTACGCCATCCGCATCGAACCGCTGGAATTGGATTTCGCGCAGTCTGTCCCGCTCCAGATCAACCGTGCTCTGGAACGTATCATCGCCACCGCACCCGCTCAATATCTGTGGAGTTACAACCGCTATAAAGCTCCGCACGGTGTTACTCCCCCTAACGACTAACGGCTTTATGATGACTCGCATAGGCGTATTTATATTCTGGCTGCTGCATTTTTTGCCTTTTCCGGTGCTGGTCGCGATCGGCAATGGGCTGGGGGTGTTGCTATTTCACTTGGCCAAAGAACGGCGCGAGGTTGCCACCATCAACCTGAGATTGTGCTTTCCCGATATGACAGAGCACGCGCGTGAAGAATTGGTGCGCGCCCATTTCAAAATGTTCACGCGCGGCGTGATAGAACGTTGCATCCTGTGGTGGGGCAGTGCCGAACGTATCAATAGCCTGATACGCGTGGAAGGCGTGGAGCACTTCGAGGCGGTCAAGAACCAGCCATCTATTCTCCTCACGCCGCACTTCGTCGGCATGGACGCGGGCGGGCAGTGGGTGGCGCAGCACACCGACACGGTCTGCATGTATGCCAACCAGAAGAATCTGTATCTGACCGACCTGCTGTTGAAAAAACGCGCCCGCTTCGGCAAGCAGAAGCTTTACTCGCGTCAACAGGGACTGCGTCCTATCCTCAAAGGGATGCGTGCGGGCATGCCGTTCATCTATCCGCCGGATCAGGATCAGGGTGTGAAGGACGGCGCGTTCATCCCGTTCTTTGGCGTACCTGCCGCGACCATGACCTCCGTGCCGCGCATCGCGTTCATGACCGGAGCCAAAGTCGTGCCGGGCATCACGCGCATGCTGCCGGGCAGTGCGGGCTATGTGCTGACGTTCTATCCCGCCTGGGAGAACTATCCGAGCGGCGATGACATCGCCGATGCGCGGCGCATGAACGCCTTCATCGAAGACCGCGTGCGTGAGATGCCGGAACAATATTTTTGGGTGCATAAGCGCTTCAAGACACGGCCGGAAGGCGAAAAGAGGTTCTACTGATGAAATACCACGATCTACGCGACTTCATCGCACAACTGGAAAGGCTCGGCGAACTCAAGCGCGTGACCGCACCCGTCTCCACCCACCTGGAAATGACCGAGATATGCGATCGGGTGTTGCGCGCACAAGGCCCTGCCATCCTGTTCGAGAATGTGGTCGGACACACCATGCCGGTGTTGGCGAACTTATTCGGCACGCCGCGCCGCGTGGCACTGGGCATGGGAGAAGACAGCACACAAGCCTTGCGCGAAGTCGGCAAACTGCTTGCTTACCTCAAAGAACCGGAGCCGCCCAAAGGGCTGAGAGATGCATGGGAAAAATGGCCGGTGCTCAAGCAGGTGCTTACCATGTCGCCCAAGGTGGTGTCTTCCGCGCCGTGCCAAGAAGTGGTGTGGGAAAGCAAGGATGTGGACTTGGGCAAGTTGCCCATCCAGCATTGCTGGCCGGGCGATGTCGCGCCGCTCATCACCTGGGGCTTGGTCGTCACGCGCGGACCGAACAAGTCGCGCCAGAATCTTGGCATCTATCGCCAGCAGGTGATCGCGCCGAACAAAGTCATCATGCGCTGGCTGGCGCATCGCGGCGGCGCGCTGGACTTTCGCGATCATTGCGAAAAACATCCCGGACAACCCTTCCCGGTCGCGGTGGTGATCGGCGCGGACCCCGCGACGATCCTGGGCGCAGTCACCCCCGTGCCGGATAGTTTGAGCGAGTACCAATTCGCCGGATTGTTGCGCGGCAGCAAGACCGAGTTGATCAAATGCCTGGGCAGCGATCTGCACGTACCCGCCTCCGCCGAGATCGTGCTGGAAGGCGCGATTCATCCCGATGAAGTCGCGCTGGAAGGACCATACGGCGACCACACCGGTTACTACAACGAGCAGGACAAGTTTCCGGTTTTCACCATCGAACGCATCACCCTGCGGCGCGACCCGATCTACCACTCCACCTACACCGGCAAGCCGCCCGATGAGCCGGCGATGCTGGGCGTGGCGTTGAACGAGGTGTTCGTGCCGCTGCTGCAAAAACAATTCCCCGAGATCGCGGATTTTTATCTGCCGCCGGAGGGTTGCTCGTATCGGATGGCGGTCGTCAGCATCAAGAAGCAATATGCCGGACATGCCAAGCGCGTGATGTTCGGCATCTGGAGTTTTCTGCGCCAGTTCATGTACACCAAGTTCATCATCGTGGTGGACGATGACATCAACATCCGCGATTGGCAGGAAGTCATCTGGGCCATCACCACGCGGATGGATCCGGTGCGCGACACGCTGCTGGTGGAAAACACGCCGATCGATTATCTGGATTTCGCCAGTCCGGTGTCGGGCTTAGGCGGCAAGATGGGCTTGGACGCGACCAACAAATGGCCGGGCGAATCGCAGCGCGAATGGGGTACGCCCATCGTCATGGACGCGGCAGTCAAAGCCAGGGTCGATGCGATGTGGAACGGGTTGGGCCTGTGATTGTTCTGGCGATAAAAAACCGGGCGAACCCGGTTTTTTATGCGACTAAAGTTTGTTGAAAGCTTAGAACTTGTACACCACACCGACCGATGCTACCCCAGTGGTTGCTGTTGTGTTGTTAGTGTTTGTGCCACCCACCTTGTAGGCATCGTAACCTGCGCGTACACCGAGTTGCTGGTTGACGTTGTACTGAACACCGAGACCATAGGACACCGAGTTGTTACTTGTGTTTGGATTCGTCGCAATAGACGTGTTGGCGTAACCCAGTTTGACCAAACCAGTCCATTGATCACTGAATGGCAACATACCGACTGCGGATACGCCGTACTCGGTGATTTTCGCTGATGTTCCGCCATTAGGAGTAATGGAACCGAAATCACCGTATTGCGCTTCCACGGCAAAATTCTTGTTGATCTGGTAGCCGCCTAACACGGAAACTGCAGTAGCTGTTTTAGAGGTCAGGCCGGTGAAGTTGGTGCTGGCTTGTCCCACATTACCGCCGACGTAGAAACCTTGGTCAGACGCGAAGGCGGCAGAAGAAATTACAGCAGTGGACAACAGTACCGCGATTGAAAGTTTTTTCATGATAGCTCCTTTGATTATGGTGAATGCCACGGGTACTTGACCCACAGCTGCGTGCATCCTAGCGCGATTGAAGGGGGTAAAGTAAACAATCAAACAATGCTGTTGTATAAAAGCAACAGACGTAAAAAAGCCGGAACAAGTCCGGCTTTCACAAGAAACAAGGAGCGCGTCTTGCGACTATGTTTCTTGGGGAAGACCCCTGCGGTCTTGGCTCGATTTAGAACGACATCCGCACACCGATGTTCAGGCCTTGATCGAAGGTGGTCGTGCCGGCATTCTTCAGGTTGAACGAGATGTTGCGATAGCCGAGATAAACCTGTGCCTGGGGAATGATCTCGTACTCGATGCGCGCGCCGGTTTCCAGGTAGCTGCTCGCACCGCCGAAGGTGGTGATGTTGGGCGAAACATACAGTTGCCCGACGAAGCCCAGCCGGCGTTCGGCCGGCGGGGAATAGCGCACCATGCCGCCCAACGCCAGGGCGGAAGCGTTCGCGTTGACCGTTGCGATCCGCGCTGACAAAGCCTTCAGTCCCACACCAACACTCACGCCGGGCGCATTGCCGCCGATATCGTCCTTGACCATCAGCCCGGCTTCGCCCATCAGATTGTTATTCTGGTTATAGATCATGCCCACACCGAATTCAGACTTGCCCAGATTCGTCCCGCCCAGTGCGGCCTTGTACTGCAACTGCGCGCTGGTGTTGTTCAGGTTGATATCGACTGCATCCGCAAAGGCGGTGGCACTGACAGCTAACAGGGATACAGAAACAAGACCGCGTAACAACATAAAATCACTCCTAAAAACAATCGAGAGCCTGCGCTCAAATAAGTTGTATCTGTCCGGTCGAAAAACTGTCGTCGGTCAGACAAACGTCTGGAAAATTACCACATAAAAACCGCACCCGTTCTAGCTTTACCACTGATACGAGACACCTACCGACGCAACCGGATACAGCTTGAAATTACTCAGTGAGTTCTGCAAGCGAGCTTGCTCCTGATTCACCGCCGCTTGCGCGGCGGCATTTCCCCCCGTTTGAGTCAGTGTCACATTGGGCGAACCTTGGAACAAAATACCCAAGTCACTGGTCAGCCCCCACCCCTTGCCTTGTCCGGTGGGATTGCCCCAACCCAGGCCGAGGTAAGGCGCGACGCTGTTGAACGTCGCGTTGCCTTGCAAACTATTCAGAGCGTAATTCGCGCCGTTAATGGTGTAGTTGGTTGTGCCGGCAGTAGGAATAGCATTCAAAGACAGCTTGTTCTTGTTGTAAAACAAACCGCCTGTGGTGCGGAATGCGCCGTGCATGGGATACCAATCCGCCAAGGCCGAGATGGTTTGCAACTGTAGGTTCGCATCATAATTCACCGTGCCCTTGGTGCTATTCGTGGCGAAATTAAAGGCATTAAAACCCAGTCGCGCAGTCAGTGCGTCCGAATATCCTTGAGTGAGTTCCAGGCCCAAGCCCAAAGTGCCGACTTTGCCGCTGACGGCAAGCCCCTCGGCGTGTCCCATCATGGGGGCAAACATCACCAGTAACATCATCGCTAATTTTTTCATGGCCACCTCTTGCGTGTTCGATTCATGCATGGGGAAGGTCCCCCAACTTTGATGCGGGCGCATCCTAGCCAGAGTCGCCAAAAATGACAAGCCGGTTCAATCGATCTGTGTCGAAAAAACCACATTCAATGATTGGTCTGTACCCATTCGATCAGCGCGTCTTGAGCCGCCTGTCCGCCAGCAGCGTTGGGATGGTTGATGATAAAGACCACGATCCATTGCTTGCCGCCTTGCGCATGTACGTAGCCCGCGATGGACTTCACGCCGTCCAGGGTGCCGGTTTTCAGGTGGGCGTGGCCGGTCAGGCTGCAATCTTTGAAGCGTTTCTTGACTGTCCCGTCCAGGCCCAGTATCGGCAGCGAAGCCTGAAGTTCGGCCGAGTACAGGCTGCGAGTGGCGCGTTGCAGTACCTCCGCCAGATGCCGCGCGCTGATGCGTGCCTTGCGCGACAGCCCCGCCCCGTTCTCCATCACCAGTTCGGGAAACTTCAACGGCTGTTGCTGTAACCATTGCCGCACCGACGCGATGCTGTGCGCGATATCGGCGGGCTGTCCGTCGGATGCACCCATGGTCAGGAACAACTGCCGTGCCATGGTGTTGTTGCTGAACTTGTTGATGTCCCGGATGACTTCCGACAATTCCGGCGAGACATGGGTGGCGAAGGCGGTTTGGCCGGGCGGCACGCTACCCTCGCGTACTTTTCCCTGCAACGTGCCGCCCAATTCCCGCCAGAGTGAACTGAACACGGCAAAAAAATAATCGTCATGCGGCAACAAAGAAAAATAATCGTCTGCTTCGCCGCAATCCTGCGGGATCGCGCCCTCCAGCACGATGGCGTGCCCGTCCAGACGCGCGCTATAGGCATCCGCACCGTGACAGGGTAGCTTGGCCGACGTCACGATGCGATTGTTTACCGTGTAACCGGCAAGTTCAGGTTCGAGCAAGGCAAGGGTGGTCTTGCCGTCTGGAATCAGATGCAAGTGCAGCGCGTTAAAGTTCAATAACAGCGCGTTAGGTCCGACGTTGTAGGCGCGTGTCGGGTCGTTGTCGAACTCGGCGGGGTCGTGAGTCAGGGGCGCGAAAAAACTGTGGTCCAGCACGATGTCGCCGCGTATCTCGCGCAAGCCGCGCTGGCGCAATTCGCGCAGCCACAACCAGAATTGTTCGACGGTGAATTTCGGGTCGCCGTATCCCTTGAACACCAGATTGCCGCGCAACACGCCGTTCTCCAGTTTGCCATCCAGATAGGCTTCGGTCTTCCAGCGATACGCGGGCCCCAGTGTTTCGAGCGCGCTCAGGGTGGTCAGCAGCTTCATCGTGGAAGCCGGATTCATTGCTACATCTGCATTCACACTGATGATCGGATGGCTGGCAGATTCTTCCTGTACCACTACCCCGACACTTCCCGGCGGAATGTGTGCGTGCTTGAGCGCGTCCAGGACGGACTCGGGTAAATTGGCCGCGAAGCTGGCGTGACTGAGACACAATAAAATGAGCGCGATGAGATTGTTCATGTTTTTGATTGGGGCTGCTGACAGAGTTGTTCGACCAGATGCAACGTGCGTTGTACCAGATGATCCATCTCGGGTTCGCCGATGACGTAGGGCGGCATGAAATAAACGGTGTTGGCGATGGGGCGCAGCAGCAGTTCATTTTGCAGCGCGAGGGAAAAACAACGTTGCGCGAAATCATGATGCGGACTGTCCACCTCAAACGCCCAGATCATGCCGGTGTTGCGCCAGTTTTTCACGGCCCGGTGTTCGCGCAAGGGCTGCGCGATGCTGTTCAAATAGGCTGCCTTTTGGCGATTCTGTGACAGCACATCATCCTGCGCAAAAATATCCAGGGTGGCGAGTGCGGCTCGGCATGCCAACGGATTTCCGGTATAGGAATGTGAATGCAAAAAACCGCGAGTAGTCTCGTCGGTATAAAACGCCTGGTAGATTTCATCGGTGGTCATGACAACCGACAAGGGCAAATACCCCCCGGTGATGCCTTTCGACAGACACAAAAAATCCGGCGTGATACCGGCCTGCTCACAGGCAAACAGCGTGCCGGTGCGACCCATGCCCACCGCGATCTCGTCGGCGATCAAATGCACAGCATATTGCCGGCACAGTTCGCGCGCGCGGCGCAGATAGACCGGGTGGTACATCGCCATGCCCGCCGCGCCCTGCACCAACGGCTCAATGATAAAGGCGGCGAGTTGCGCGTGATGGTGTTGCAGATGTGATTCCAAAACTTCCGCGCAGCGCAGCGCATAGTCTTCGGCGGTCTCTCCCGCTGCGGCATGGCGGCTGTCGGGACTCATCACCGTCGCTTGTGACCGTATCAACGCGCTGTAAGCATCACGGAACAGCGCGACATCGGTGACCGACAACGCGCCCAGCGTTTCACCGTGATAACTGTTTTGCAAACTGATGAATTGCGTCTTGTGCGGATGCCCGGTGTTGCGCCAGAAATGCGCACTCATTTTCAAGGCGATCTCGATAGCTGACGCACCGTCCGAGGCATAGCTGCAATGCCCTAATCCAGGCGGCGCAAGCTCGCGCAAGCGTTCCGAAAGCCGCACCACCGGCTCATGTGTAAAACCGGCCAGCATCACATGCTCCAGCGTTTCCAGTTGAGAAACCAATGCCGCGTTGATGGCCGGATTGCTGTGCCCAAACAGATTCACCCACCAGGAGCTCACCGCGTCCAGATAGCGGTCACCATCGTAGTCATACAGCCACACGCCTTTGCCGCGCGCGATGGGTAGCAGGGGGAAAGTCTCGTAATGCTTCATCTGTGAGCAGGGATGCCAGACGGCGGAGTGGCTGCGAGCGAGGAGCTCGGCGTTGTTCGGGGCGGCAGGTGTCATGCGCGAAATCATAACGGTTTTTACCCGTCGCTCCACGGCAAAATCGGTGCGATGCGCCCAACCTCCCTGAAATCGGGGAATTGCCCGGGGATATCGATACGGATATAGGGATTTTGTGGGGCTTTTGCTTTCAGTATTGGGCTATCTGTGGCATCCTTCGCCTCTCATTTTTTGCAGTTTGTTCAGAAAGAACCCAGATGAAACGTGTCGATGATTTCCGCTTGCGCTTAGGCAAACAAGAAGTAGTGCCCATCATGATAGGCGGGATGGGGGTGGATATTTCCACGGCCGAGCTGGCACTGGAAGCCGCACGTCTGGGCGGCATCGGACATATCTCCGACGCGATGCTGCCGACCGTTTCTGACCGACGCTATAAAACCAAATTCGTCAGCGAAAAACAAAAGCAATACAAGTTGAATATCGAGATCACCGATAAATCCATCGTGCAGTTCGATCTGGCCCAGGTTGCCGAATCGACCCGCTTGCATGTCAGCCGTACCATGGAAGCCAAGCGCGGCGAGGGCATGATCTTCGTCAACTGCATGGAAAAACTGACCATGAATTCGCCGCGCGAAACGCTGCGTGTGCGACTGAACGGCGCGCTGGACGCGGGTATCGACGGCATCACCTTGAGCGCGGGACTGCATCTGGGGTCGTTCGAGTTGATGAAAGACAACGCCCGTTTTCGTGATGCCAAGCTGGGTATCATCGTTTCTTCCCTGCGCGCCCTGCAACTGTTCCTGCGCAAGACCGCCAAGTTGAATCGTCTGCCGGATTTCATCGTGGTCGAAGGCCCGTTGGCGGGCGGACATCTGGGGTTCGGTATGGATTGGGCGGAATACGATTTGCTCACCATCACCAAAGAAGTGCTCGCGTATCTGCAGGCCGAGCATCTGTCCATCCCGGTGATCGCCGCCGGCGGTATATTCACCGGCACTGACGCGACTAACTTTTTGGAGGCGGGTTGTGGCGGGGTGCAAGTGGCGACACGTTTCACCGTCGCCAAAGAATGCGGTATCCCGGAAAAAGTCCAGCAGGAATACTACAAAGCCACGGAAGATCAAATGGAGGTGAATAACACTTCGCCGACCGGCTATCCGATGCGCATGATCAGCACCAGTCCATCCATCGGCGCGGGCATCCGTCCGAATTGCGAGGCATATGGCTACTTGCTGGATGCGAACGGGCGGTGCGCCTACATTGATGCCTACAATGCCGAGGTCGCGCTGCACCCCGATGCCAAGAAGATCTCGGTCAAAGAAAAGACCTGCCTGTGTACCCATATGCGTAACTACGATTGCTGGACGTGCGGCCATTACACCTATCGCCTCAAGGACACGACGCATCGCCATGCCGACGGCACATATCAAATCCTCAGTGCCGAACATATTTTCCGCGACTATCAATTCAGCACCGACAACCAGATCGCGTTGCCCGCAAAAATCTAAGGGGCGTTAGCACGGGTCCATCCGGCTCGTGCGTTTGGGGTGCGGGCTGTTTTTTCATCTGGCACTTGAAATCAAGCGATCCATCCCAATCTGGCACTCCGAGGTAGAGAGTGCTAAACTCCGCCTTCATCCATTAACCCCAATTTTATTAGGAGCCTCAGTATGAAAATTCGTCCTTTGCACGACCGCGTGATCGTTAAACGTATGGAAGAAGAGCGCAAGACCGCCTCTGGCATCGTGATCCCTGATGCCGCTACTGAAAAACCCGATCAGGGCAAGATCGTTGCCGTGGGCAATGGCAAGATGAGCGATGACGGCAAGTTGCACGCCATGAACGTTAAGGTGGGTGACACCGTGTTGTTCGGCAAGTATGCCGGGCAGACCTTCAAGATAGATGGCGAAGAATATATGACCATGCGCGAAGACGACATCATCGGTGTGGTTGAAAAGTAATTTTCGCATCGCGAATAATTTTTTCGGGCAGGCTAAATATCGGGCGAAGCCTGGATGTCATGCCGAAACTAAAGTTAACTAATGAATTTCAGGAGAAACAAACATGGCAGCTAAAGACGTAAAGTTCCACGACGCAGCTCGTGCAAAAATGGTGGTTGGCGTAAATATTCTGGCAGACGCGGTTAAAGTCACCCTCGGTCCAAAAGGCCGCAACGTGGTATTGGATCGTTCCTACGGTTCCCCCACCATCACTAAGGACGGCGTATCGGTCGCCAAAGAGATCGAGCTGAAAGACAAGTTCGAGAACATGGGCGCGCAAATGGTCAAGGAAGTCGCTTCCAAGACTTCCGACGTGGCCGGTGACGGCACGACCACCGCGACTGTGTTGGCGCAATCCATCGTGATGGAAGGCATGAAGTTCGTCGCCGCCGGAATGAACCCCATGGATCTGAAGCGCGGTATCGATCAGGCAGTTATCGCTGCGGTTGCCGAACTGAAAAAGATTTCCAAGCCCTGCACCACCAGCAAGGAGATCGCCCAGGTCGGCAGCATCTCCGCTAACTCCGATACCGTGATCGGCGAGAAGATCGCGGCTGCGATGGAAAAAGTCGGCAAAGAAGGCGTGATCACCATCGAAGACGGCCAGGGTCTGGAAGACGAGTTGGATATCGTTGAAGGTATGCAGTTTGATCGCGGCTACCTGTCACCTTATTTCATCAACAATCAGGATCGCCAGATCGTTGCGATGGATAACCCATTTATCCTGTTGCACGACAAGAAGATCTCCAACATCCGTGACCTGCTGCCCGCTTTGGAACAAGTCGCAAAATCCGGTCGTCCATTGATGATCATCGCCGAAGATGTCGATGGTGAGGCATTGGCCACCCTGGTGGTGAACAACATTCGTGGCATCCTGAAGACGGTTGCCGTCAAGGCTCCCGGTTTCGGCGACCGTCGCAAGGCCATGCTCGAAGACATCGCCATTCTGACTGGCGGCACCGTAATCGCTGAAGAAGTCGGCCTGACTTTGGAAAAGGTCACCCTCGCTGAATTGGGTCAAGCCAAACGCATCGAAGTGGGCAAGGACAACAGCATCATCATCGACGGCGCAGGCAAGGAAGATGCGATCAAGAGCCGTATCGCCCAGATCAACAAGCAAGCGGAAGAATCTACCAGTGACTACGACAAGGAAAAGCTGCAAGAGCGCAAAGCCAAGCTGGCTGGCGGTGTGGCCGTGATCAAGGTCGGTGCGGCTACTGAAGTTGAGATGAAGGAAAAGAAAGCACGTGTGGAAGACGCGTTGCACGCGACCCGTGCGGCTGTCGAAGAAGGCATCGTCCCTGGCGGCGGTGTGGCTTTGCTGCGTGCCAAGGCTGCGGTTGCCGGTCTCAAGGGTGCCAATCATGACCAGGATGCCGGTATCACCATCGTCCTGCGCGCGATGGAATCACCTATCCGCGCCATCACCACGAACGCGGGTGACGAGCCTTCGGTAGTCGTGAACAAGGTGATGGAAGGCAAGGGCAGCTTCGGCTACAACGCGGCCTCAGGCGAGTATGGCGATATGCTGGCGATGGGCGTGGTCGATCCAACCAAGGTGACGCGCGTGGCATTGCAAAATGCAGCTTCTATCGCGGGTCTGATGTTGACTACGGCTTGCATGGTGGCTGAACTGCCAGAAGACAAACCTGCTGCCGGTGGCGGCATGGGCGGCGGCATGGGCGGGATGGATGGCATGATGTAATAGCGTCTGCCGCACGATTCGCTCTATAAAGTTAGTAAAGTAGAAACCAACCCCGCTACGGCGGGGTTGGTTTTTTGTTTGCACAAAATACGCTAGGTTGTTTACAATCCGCCGTGAAGGCTATAAAAACGCCTTCTTTTTTATTCTACAAAATCACAACTGGGGAAAAATATGAAATCAATGATTGTTAGCATGATGGTTGCGGCAGGTTTGATGGTTGCAGGTTCTGCAATGGCTGGTGACTTCAACACAGGTGCATGCAAGGCTTGTCATGCAGTTGGTAAAGATGTTGTAGGGCCTGATTGGAAAACAGTTGCAGAAAAATACGGTGATGCAAAAACACTGGCAGCGGTATTTAAGTCCGGCTTTAAAGTGGAAGATCGTAAAGTAGCTGCGTCTAATGACAAATGGAAAAAACAAGCAGCTCTGATGACAGGTCAATATAACAACCTGATCAAGGGCCACGAAGATGACGCGGCAGCTGCACTTTTTGCTGCAGTTAAAGCAGGGAAAATCTAAGCAATTTCAGTATTGCTAGATGTTGAAGGTGGCCTGCCGGGCCACCTTTTTTTACGGCCCGACAATTGACAAGCACGGTAACGCCTACGCATAATCCGCGCGCGTTTCTATAAGGATCAACCATGTCATTCCGTATCTTTCACGCCCTGCTGTTCATCGCCACCGCGCTAGTTCTGAGCGGCTGCAACAAAGCCACCAACAATGACACCAATGCTGCGGGTGAGTTGATTGTGCGTATCGGCTCGGCTGCCCCGCTGACCGGCAATCAGGCGCACATCGGCAAGGATAACGAAAGCGGCACGCGCATGGCGATAGATGATGCCAATGCCAAAGGCCTCATTATAGGCGGACGCAAAGTTCACTTCGAACTCATCAGCGAGGACGATCAGGCCGACCCCAAGACCGCGACCATCGTGGCACAGAAACTGGTCGACGATAAAGTCAACGGCGTGATCGGGCATCTCAATTCCGGCACCACCATCCCCGCCTCGAAGATCTATAACGACAATGGCATCGTGCAAATCTCGCCTTCCGCGACCGCCGTGAATTACACCGCACAGGGTTTCAAGACCGCGTTCCGCGTGATGGCCAACGATGCGCAACAGGGCCGTGTGCTGGGCGAATATGCCGCGAAGAATCTGGGTGCGAAAAAGATCGCCGTGATCGATGACCGTACGGCTTACGGGCAAGGTCTGGCGGATGAATTCATCAAGGCCGCGCAAGCCGCCGGCGCACAGATCGTGACGCATGAATATACCAACGACAAGGCGGTGGATTTCACCGCCGTGCTGACGGCGGTGAAAGGCAAGCAACCCGATCTGCTGTTCTACGGCGGTATGGATCCCCAGTCCGGGCCGATGGCAAAACAGATCAAGGCACTCGCACTCAATGTCAAGTTCATGACCGGCGATGGCGGCTATACACCCGAATATATCAAGCTGGCCGGCGATGCGGCGGAAGGCAGTTACGCCTCGCTGCCCGGTGTGCCGCTAAGCAAGATGCCCGGCGGCAAGGAGTTCGAGACGCGCTTCGTCGCCCGATACCAGCCCATACAACTCTATGCGCCGTATTGCTATGACGCGGTGAACGTGATGATCGCCGCGATGCAAAAAGCCGACTCCGTCGATCCCGCCAAATATCTCCCCGAACTCGCCAGGATCAGTCTGGATGGCGTCACCGCAAAAATTCAATTCGATGCCAAAGGTGATCTGCAAGGCGGTGCGATCACCATGTACCAGGTGCAGCAAGGCAAGTGGCAGGCACTGGAAACACTGGGTGCGACGCATTGATATGACAGTGCTGTAGAATCCCGAACGACACGGCATCCGTGTCGTTTTTATTTGTCCATCCATGAATATTTTTCTCCAACAAATCGTCAACGGGCTGGTACAGGGCAGCGTCTATGCCTTGGTCGCGCTGGGCTACACCATGGTGTATGGCATCCTCGGCCTGATCAATTTCGCGCATGGCGAAGTGGTGATGGTAGGGGCGATGTTGAGCCTCAGTTCTCTCGGCCTTTTATTGGGCTGGGATGTGTCACCGCTGCTGGCATTGCCCCTTAGTGTCATCATCGCGATGGTCGGCTGCATGGCACTGGGCTATGGCATCGAGCGCGTTGCGTACCGCCCGCTGCGCCACGCGCCCCGCCTCGCTCCGCTCATCACCGCTATCGGCATCTCCATCCTGCTGCAAAATCTGGCGATGATGATATGGGGACGCGGCTATCACCCTTTCCCCGTCCTGTTCGCCAATACCACGCACAGCTTCGCTGGCGCGATCATCAGCGACGTGCAGATCGCCATCGTGGTGCTGGCGGTCCTCATCATGGCGGGACTGATGACGGTCGTGCATCACACCCGGCTGGGCCGCTCCATGCGCGCGGTCGCGGAGAACCAGCATGCCGCGCAACTCATGGGTGTGGACATCAATCGCGTCATCTCCCTCACTTTTATGCTGGGCTCGGCACTCGCCGCCATCGCGGGGTTAATGGTCAGTGCCAACTACGGCCTGGCGCACTATTACATGGGTTTCCTGCTCGGCCTGAAAGCGTTTACTGCTGCGGTGTTGGGCGGCATCGGCAACCTGCGCGGCGCAATGCTGGGCGGGCTGTTGCTCGGTTTGATCGAGAGCTTGGGCGCGGGCTACATCGGCGATCTGACCGGCGGATTTCTGGGCAGCAACTATCAGGACGTGTTCGCGTTCTTCGTGCTGATCGCCGTCCTTGTCTTTAGGCCTTCCGGTCTTTTGGGAGAGCGCATTGCAGAACGCGCTTAAGAATCCTCGCTTGCTGCTCTGGCTGATGTTCGCGGCATTGGTGTTACTCCCTTTTATCACCGACGCGCTGCTGGGTCGCGGCTGGGTGCGCATCGTGGATTTCGCCATGCTCTACATCATGCTCGCGCTGGGCTTGAACATTGTGGTGGGTTACGCGGGCTTGCTCGATCTGGGCTACATCGCGTTCTTCGCGGTGGGCGCGTATTGCTACGCGCTGACCGGCTCACCGCATCTGGCACTGGCATTCCCAACGCTGTTCCCCGACGGCATCCATCTTTCGTTTTTAATCGTCCTGCCGCTGGCAGCCTTGCTGGCCGGTGGTTTTGGCGTGTTGCTGGGCGCGCCGACCTTGCGGCTGCGCGGCGATTATCTGGCCATCGTCACGCTGGGTTTCGGCGAGATCATCCGCATCTTTTTGAACAATCTCAACGCGCCGCTCAATCTGACTAACGGCCCGCAAGGTATCAGCCGCATCGATCCGATCAGTGTGGCGGGCGTGTCACTGAATAGCACGCAGAACATCTTGGGCATCACGCTGCCTTCGGTACATTTGTATTTTTATCTGTTCCTCGCCTGCACCGCGCTGGTGGTCTTGATCTCGCACCGTCTGGAAAGATCGCGCATCGGTCGCGCCTGGATGGCGATACGCGAGGACGAGATCGCCGCGACCGCGATGGGGATCAACACGCGCAACCTCAAGCTGCTGGCGTTCGCCATGGGCGCGATGTTCGGCGGCATGTCCGGCGCGTTGTTCGCCGGATTCCAGGGTTTTGTCAGCCCGGAGAGTTTCAGCCTGATGGAGTCCGTCATGGTGTTGTGCATGGTGGTGCTGGGCGGCATGGGCAACATCACGGGCGTGATTCTGGGTGGGATTGTATTGGCACTGCTGCCGGAGATCTTGCGCCACAGCGTCGTGCCGATACAACAAAGCCTGTTCGGAAAGACGCTAATCGACCCGGAAAGTCTGCGTATGTTGCTGTTCGGTTTCGCGCTGATCGTGGTGATGCTGTATAGACCGGCGGGACTCTGGCCGTCGCGGCTGCGCAGGCGCGAGTTGCAAACCGACGAAGCGGCGGAAACAATATGAATCACACTCCTCCAACCATTCGTGGTGAGCCTGTCGAACCACTCCTGCAACTCTCAGGCATCAGCAAAAGCTTCGGCGGACTGAACGCGCTCTCCGATGTGAACCTGCATATCAGGCGTGGCGAGATCTACGGCTTGATCGGGCCAAACGGTGCGGGCAAGACCACGCTGTTCAATGTTATCACCGGCTTGTATCAGGCCAGTGCCGGACAGTTCGAGTTCAATGGCCATCGCTATCAGACGGGCAAGCCGCACGTGCTGGCGCAAGCCGGCATCGCGCGCACCTTCCAGAACATCCGCTTGTTTGCCAATCTCAGCGCGTTGGAAAATGTGATGATAGGTCGTCATGTGCGCACCCGGGCCGGGGTGTTCGGGGCCTTGCTGCGCAACCGCAAGACCCGTGCAGAGGAGCAGGCGATCAGCCAACGCGCGCAGGAATTGTTGCGTTACGTCGGCCTCGCCCGCTCCGCGCACACGCTCGCCAAACATCTGTCCTACGGCGAACAACGCCGTCTTGAGATCGCGCGCGCGCTGGCGACCGAACCCCTGCTGCTGGCTCTCGACGAACCTGCCGCAGGCATGAACGCCACCGAGACTGCCAGTCTGCAAACCTTGCTGCAATCCATACGCGAGACCGGCATCACCGTGCTGCTCATCGAGCACGATGTGAAGCTCGTCATGGGACTGTGCGACCGCGTCGCGGTATTGGATTACGGCAAAAAGATCGCCGAGGATGTGCCGCACAAGGTGCGTAACCATCCCGCCGTGATCGCCGCGTATCTGGGAGTTGGCGATGACTGATCCGATACTGCAAATACAAAATCTGCACGTCGCCTACGGCGGAATCCGCGCGGTCAAAGGCATCCATCTGGATATCGCGCCCGGCGAGCTGGTCGCGCTCATCGGCAGCAACGGGGCGGGCAAGACCACCACGCTCAAGACTGTGGCGGGTTTGTTGCAACCCAATAGCGGCGAGATCCGCTACGAAGGCAAGAGTCTGCACGATACCGCTGCACACCGGCGCGTGGCGCAAGGCATCGCGCTCGTCCCCGAAGGTCGCGGCATCTTCGCGCGTTTGAGCATCAGTGAAAACCTGCTCATGGGCGCGTACAGTCGCAGCAATTCAGACGAAATCGCCGCCGACCTGGTGCGCATGTATGAGCTGTTTCCGCGTCTGGCCGAGCGCAAGGCACAGCTGGCCGGAACGCTGTCCGGTGGCGAACAGCAGATGGTCGCCATGGCGCGCGCCCTGATGAGCCGCCCGCGCTTACTGATGCTGGATGAACCCAGCATGGGACTCGCGCCGCTCATGGTGAAAAAGATCTTCCAGACCATACGCGACATTTCCGAGCAGGGCATGAGCATCCTGCTGGTGGAACAGAATGCCAAGCTCGCTCTGCAAGTCGCCAGCCGTGGTTATGTGATGGAAAGCGGGGCGATCACGCTGGCGGGTACGTCCAAAGCACTGCTGGACAGCGAAGCGGTGCAGCGCGCGTATCTGGGCGGATGATGGACTCGGATTCTGATTCGCACCGGCTAGTATGATAAAATTTCGCCCGTAAACAAGGCTTCCCGACCCACTAATCTAACCGGTATTTCCTGAGAATTTGCAGCCCTTAGTCATCAGTCACACGACCATTGCCAATAGCCTGGGACTGGGATCGGCAGCGACCTTGGCGTCGCTGCATACCCGCCGTTCAGGGCTGGTTCCGTGCGCGTTCGAGGATGTCGATCTGGAGACCTATATCGCCAAGGTCGATGGATTGGATGACCACCGCGTGCGGGCCGATCTCTCCGCTTTTGATTGCCGCAACAATCGTCTCGCCCAGTTGTGTCTGGAGCAGGATGGATTCGTGGACGCGATCACGGCGGCAAAAGATCACTATGCCGACGACCGTATCGGTGTCTTCCTCGGCTCCAGCACGTCCGCGATATTGCAGGCCGAATTGGCCTATCGCCGCCTGGATCCGCAGACGGGTGTCCTGCCCCCCGATTTTCATTATGCGGAAACACTGAACACCTATTCGCTTGCCGGCTTCGTGTCGCGTTATCTGGGATTGCACGGTCCCTCCTTCGTGGTGTCTTCCGCGTGTTCGTCGAGTGCCAAGGTGTTTGCCAACGCCGCGCGCATGATGGCTGCGGGGGTGTGCGACGCAGCCGTGGTCGGCGGGGTGGACAGCCTGTGTCTGAGCACGCTGTACGGGTTCAATTCGCTGGGGTTGATGTCGCGCTTTCCGTGCCGGCCTTACGATGCCGAGCGTGACGGCATCTCGATCGGCGAAGGGGCGGGTTTTGTGTTGCTTGAACGCGCAACGGCGGCGAACACGCCGGGTGCGATGCTGCTGTTGGGTGTCGGCGAAAGTTCCGATGCCTATCACATGTCCACTCCGCACCCCGAAGGCCTGGGTGCGCGACTGGCGATGCAACGCGCACTCGCTTCCGCCGGTTTGCAAGCGTGCGATATCAACTACATCAACTTGCACGGCACAGCGACCAAATCCAACGATGCCAGCGAAGGCCGTGCGGTCGCCGATGTGTTCGGCGCGAGCGTGCCGTGCAGTTCGACCAAGGGTTGGACGGGGCATCTGCTTGGCGCGGCGGGTGTCACCGAAGCCATCATCAGCATGCTGGCGGTCGAGCATGGTTTTGTGCCGGGGAGCCTGAACACACAGCGCGTCGATCCGGCTATGACGATCGATTACCGCATCGAAAACAGCGCGGGAAGCATCAGCCGGGTGTTGAGCAATTCTTTTGGCTTCGGCGGCAGCAATTGCAGTCTCGTGCTGGGGAGGCAAGCATGATGCGCCTCTACGTCGAAGGGGTCGGCTTGCTCGGTCCGGGGCTGGACGGCTGGACGGCTGGACGCGCGGTGCTGTCCGGTGCTGCGGTTTATTCCGCCGCGCCGACCAATTTGCGCGCCAGCGAGCTGCTGCCCGCTGCGGAACGCCGCCGTGCGGGGGTGCCGATCAAGCTGGCATTGGCGGTCGGGCAGGAGGCGATCCTACAGGCCGGACGCGACAAACAAACGGTGGCGACGGTATTCACCTCTTCCGGGGGAGACAACGACAATGTGCATGCCATCAACAGCATACTCGTGACCGCGCCACGCGAAGTGTCGCCCACCCGTTTTCATAATTCCGTGCACAACGCGGCGGCCGGGTATTGGTGTATCGCGGCAGGCACTCATGAGCCCTCTACCAGCCTGTGCGCGCACGATGCGAGTTTCGCGGCGGGGTTGTTGGAGTCTGCCGCGCAGGTGACGGTGGACGATGCCGTGGTGGCCTTGATCGCGTATGACCATCCCCATCCCGAGCCGATGCATAAGGCGCGTCCTATCACTGCGGTCTTGGGCATGGGATTGATTCTGGCCGCGCGGAAGAACGAGCGATCCCTGGCGATGCTGGAAGTGGATTTCGTATCCGGTACAACGCCTGAGACAGTGATGCAGGATGTTGCACTGGAAGCGTTGCGGGCCGGTGTCCCGGCGGCGCGCGGCTTGCCGCTGCTGGCGGCTCTGGCGAGTGGCCAGTCTGCACAACTCTGCATCGCGTATTTTGCCGGCCATCATCTGAACATCCGCGTGACACCATGCTAGCGGACCAGGAAATGATCGCCAAACTCATCCCGCACACCGGCAGCATGTGCCTGCTCGACGGCGTGCTGGAGCGCGACACGCAGCGCATCCGTTGCGTCAGCAGCTCGCATCGCGACACCGATAATCCGCTGCGCAGCGGAGACGAATTGTCTGCCTTGTGCGGGATCGAATATGCGGCGCAGGTAATGGCGGTACACGGCGCGTGGGATACGCAGCTCGACAGCAAACCGCGCGCCGGTTATCTGGCTGCGGTACGCGATGTCACCTGTCACACGATGCGCCTGGATAATCTGAACGATGACCTCGTTATCGAAGCGGAACGCATCATGGGAGATGCGGCGCGCGTCATCTACCAGTTCAGCATCCACGCGGGTACGGCAAAGATTATGAGCGGACGTGCGACGGTGGTGCTGGACGTGGACAAGGTGGTGGCATGAAGCGCGCACTGGTGACTGGCGGCAGCGGCAGTCTGGGCGCGGCCATCTGCCGCAAACTCGCGGCAGATGGCTATCACGTCTATGTGCATGGTCACCGTGGCTTGCACAACGCGGAAGCTATTGCCGCCGGGATCGTCACGGCGGGCGGTAGCGCACAGGCGATCGCTTTCGATGTGGCGAATGCCGAACAGACCCATGCCGCGCTGCAAATCGTGCTGGCGCAAGGCGCGATACAGGTGTTGGTCAACAACGCGGGCATCCACGACGATGCCGTGCTGCCGGGCATGACCACGCAGCAATGGCATAGCGTGATAGACGTGTCGCTGAACGGTTTTTTCAACGTGACACAACCCTTGCTGTTGCCGATGATAGGCAAGCGTTGGGGGCGCATCATCAATCTCTCTTCCGTTGCCGCCATCACGGGCAATCGCGGGCAGACCAATTACGCGGCGGCCAAAGCGGGGTTGCACGGCGCGACCAAATCGCTGGCTCTGGAAGTCGCCAGTCGCGGCATCACCGTCAATGCCGTCGCGCCCGGCATCATCGAGTCGGCGATGACCGAAAACGTGTTCGACAAAGATGCCATCAAACGCCTGGTTCCGGTGGGGCGGGCGGGCAAGCCCGAGGAAGTGGCGGAATTGGTGGCTTACCTCGCATCCGACAAAGCGGGCTATATTTCCGGCCAGATCATTTCTATCAACGGCGCGATGATTTAATCGGGGTCACATAAGCCCTGTATCCGATGTGGTAACATCCGCGCGGAAAATTGAAACGATAGGAAGCATCATGGCAGCAAGTTTGGCAGAAAAAGAATTGGCACAACTCATTGTCACCTCATTGAATCTTGAAGTATCGGCGGACGAGATCGAACCGGATGCGCCACTGTACGGTGAAGGTCTGGGACTGGACTCGATCGACATACTCGAACTGTCGCTGGCGGTCTCCAAGACCTACGGTTTGCAACTGAAATCGGATGACGAGGACAACAGCAAGATATTCAGTTCACTGCGCAGTCTGAACCAGCACATCCAGACACATCGCGCCAAATAAGCCTAGCACCGTCGGCCATCGCCACCCGCCTTGCGGCGAGTCGCGTGTGACGTCTGAAGGTGCGGGTCAGACAGGCTTGTCCGCCAGATACACCGAACAGATGCCGATGTCGATGTGGCGTTGGACATTGATGAACCCGGCCGCCGCAAGCGTGGTCATCACCGCCTCGGGCGCGGCACAGGCCTCGATGGTATCCCAGTAATAACGCCATAACTGCGAAGTGTGCTTGTCTTTGGCGACCAGTCTGGCCAGCCCCGGAACGACGTTCCTGAAGTACCCCTTGAGCAACACGGACATGATCCTGCCCTTGGGCGGCGTGATCTCCAGGATGCACACTCTGCCGCCCGGTTTGAGCACGCGATGGAACTCCGTGAATGCGACGGATAGATCGGATATATGCCGTAGTGCATAACCCATGCTGAGGAAATCAAATCCGCCATCCGGCAACGGGATCTGTTCCGCCCTGCCCTCGATGACCGTCACACCCGCAGGGAGTTTGGCACTTTGTATCATGCCCGGGCTGGGATCGACGCCGGTGACGAGCCTCGGATCGCCGACGATGTCGGCAGCATGGCGCGCCACCAGCCCGGTACCCATGCCGACATCCAGCACTCGCATGCCCGGCTTCAGTCCCGCCAGCAGCAGCGTCCTGCGGCGGTACGACGAGCCCGTGCCGATTCCCAATATGGTTTCCATCCGGTCATAGTCGGGGGCGGTCTGGTCGAATTGTGCGCCGACCCAGTCGCGGCGGTCTGCTTCGCGTGGGTAGTACTCGGTCAGCGGCGGATGCGGGGCATGGACGATCTCGTTTTGCGCTTCATGGTCGGGCGTGGGCATGGAGGCGTGTCTATGGCTATCGATGGGTTGCGGATGGTAACTGATTTCGCGGCCAGACGCGGTCGCGGAGGCCGACAAGCCAGACGGTTGCAGATGAATGCGGTTAGAATGCCGGCTTGAAATCCGTTACGAACACGCCGTTAGCAAACAGTCACCGCGCTTTCAGTATATGCACATGCCATTGGAAATTATCGTGTCCTACCTAACGTTGAACCACCCTCCGCAGCACCCCTCCGGCAACAGGGGATGCGCCCGTGTGCACGGTCACCGGACGGTTTTTCTGGATCACCACGGTCCGAGCAAGCGGAGTCGCTGACATGCTGGGAAATCTGGGCAAAGGGCTGGTCGTGCTGGTGTTCATCGCCTATCCCATCCTGTTGCACACATACATCCTGAAGGAAAATGTGGAGGTGTCACGTCTGTTGTGGGTGTTTGCGCCTTTGCTGATGGCGGTGACCTGGATGATCTTCAGCGCGCTGGAAAAAATCTGGTGGCCGGTGGTCGCGTTGGTGTTGGCGGCGTTGAGTTACGTCGTCGTGAGCGGAAATCATGGGCGCGTGGGGCTGTTGGCGGTGAACGGGCTGTCGCATGCCACGCTCAATCTGTCCCTGCTGTGGCTGTTCGGGCGCACTCTGTTGCGCGACCGCGAACCGCTGATCTCGCAGATCGCGCGTCACATCACCGGCCCCCTGCAACCCGAGATCGTCGTCTACACGCGCCAGGTGACTATCGCATGGTGCGTGTTCTTTCTGTTGCAGGTGCTTACCTCGTTGTCGCTATACCTGTTCGCACCCGTCGCCGTCTGGTCGCTGTTCATCAATGTGCTGGATGTTCCGTTGCTGGCGATCATGTTTGTCGGCGAACATAGCTATCGGACGGCGCGCTTTCCCGATCAAAGCAGAACGTCCATCCTGAAAGCGATCGAGGTCTATTCCAGAGATTTCGCCCTGCCCAGGAAGACGGATAAAAATCGCTAAGGCACGGTTCATGGCAGCTTTCCCGCTTATCAGTCACAGCAAACGCGACCAGGTGTTCGCGTATCGCGCGGGCTTGCCCGTCAGTGTCGCGCAGTTTTTGCGCGAGGTGGAAAGCCTGGCGCAAATCCTGCCGGAGCGTCACCATATCCTGAATCTGTGCGCCGACCGTTATCGTTTCGCGGTCGGTTTTTCTGCGGCATTGTTACGCGGGCAAACCAGTTTGTTGCCCCCCAATTACACGCCCAGTTTCGTCGCGCGATTGGGGCAAAGTTTCCCCGACATGTATTGTCTCGCCGATAGCGAGGTGCAGCTCCCGGATATCGAGGTGATGCAGTATCCGCAAGTGCCGGTCAAGGATGATGCCGCCATGCCGAGCGTTCCCGCGATACCGGCCAAGCAGCGCGCAGCACTGGTATTCACCTCCGGTTCCACCGGACACCCGGTCGCCCATCCGAAGTCATGGGGCAGTCTGTGCAAGGGCGCGGTGGCGGAGGCCGCGAGCCTGAACATCACACGCAACTCCGGCATGGCGGTGCTGGGCACGGTGCCGGCGCAACACATGTACGGTCTGGAATCGAGCATGCTGATCGCCATGCAGAACGGGCTGGTGCTGGTCGCGGAACGACCGTTCTATCCTGCCGACATCTGCGCGCAGCTGGCCGCCCTGCCGCAACTGCGTTGTCTGGTCACCACGCCGATACACCTGCGTTCATTGCTGTCCGAGTCCAGGCACCTTCCCGCCGTGGCGTTCGTGCTCTGTGCCACTGCACCGCTCGCGCCGCAACTGGCGAGCGAAGCGGAGGCGCGTTTCGGCGCACCGCTGTACGAGATATACGGCTACACCGAGGCGGGCATGGTAGCGAGCCGCCGCACCACGAGCGGCGCGGCCTGGCATTTATTGGCCGGGGTCGGGCTGGTGCAGGATGAGAACGGCAGCCGCATGGTCGGCGGTCACGTCGAGATCGAAGCCCCGTTGAGCGATGTGATCGCAGGCAATCCGGATGGCACATTCACCCTGCACGGACGCTCGGCGGACATGGTGAATATCGCGGGCAAACGCTCCTCTCTGTCCAGCCTCAACCACCATCTGAACGAGATACCCGGGGTGCGGGACGGGGTGTTCTTCATGCCGGACGATAGCGACGGTGCAACGAAACGCCCGCTGGCTTTCGTGGTCGCGCCCGGGCTGCGCGGTGAAGATATTCTGGGCGCGTTGCGCCATAGCGTGGATGCGGTGTTCCTGCCCCGTCCCCTGTATTTTGTGGCGGAACTGCCGCGCGACAGCAGCGGAAAGTTGACCCGTGCAGCACTCACACAACTGCTGGAACGCTGCGCACAGAAATGAAGCAATTGACTTTCACCCTGGCAGCGGACCATCCCACCGGCAGCGGACATTTTCCGGGCAACCCCATCATCCCCGGTGCCTTGCTGCTGGCGGAAGTGTTGCGTTCGATCGAGGCGGCGACCGGCAGGCGTTTTGTGTCATGCAAGGTGAGTTCGGCCAAGTTCCATCATCCCGCGCGCCCCGGGGATCGCATCGTCATCGCGTATTCGTATCTGGCATCGGGCGCGATCGATTTTCAATGTACGGTCGCTGCCACCAGGGTGCTGTCGGGGGTCGTCAGTGCGGCAACCTGATCCGGCCGATAAACCCGCCGCACCGGGATGGGTGGACAGGCCAGAACGCAGCAACATGGCGGCCCTGCGCTTCATCGTCTGGGTCGCGCTCACGCTGGGGCGGCGCACCGCGCGCCTGTTCCTGTATCCAATCTGCCTTTACTTCTTTGTGTTTGCGGGCGAAGCGCGCGCTGCCTCCAAACACTATCTGCGCAAAGTGCTGGGGCGCGAACCGCGTATCGGCGATGGCCTCCGACATATCCACACCTTCGCCGCGACGATATTGGACCGGGTGTTTTTGCTCAACGGCCGCTTCGATCAATTCGATGTCTGCACCCACTTGGACGAGGCGGCGCAGGCGGTAATCGACAGCAAACGGGGTTGTCTCCTGTTCGGCGCGCATCTGGGCAGTTTTGAAGTCACGCGCGCTTACGCCCACGAAATACAAGGGACACCCGCGAGCATGGTGATGTATGAGGAGAACGCGCAACAGCTCAACGCCGTGCTCAAAGCCATCAACCCGGATCTGGCACAACGGGTGATCGCACTGGGCAAGGTGGATTCCATGCTCAAAGTGGAACAGGCTCTCCTGCGCGGGGCGTTCATCGGCATCCTCGCCGACCGGGGATTGGAGCAAGGCGGAGCCAGCGTGACCTGCGATTTTTTGGGTGAACCGGCGCAGTTCCCCGCAGGCCCTTTGCGCATGGCTTACATGCTGCAGAGCCCGGTGTTGCTGATGGTGGGCGTGTATCGCGGCGGCAATCGCTACGAGCTGTATTTCGAGTTGCTCGCCGACATGGGCATGCAGCACGGCATGCCGCGCGACGAGGTGTTACGCCAGGCGTTGCAGCGTTACGTGGCCGGAATCGAGCGGCATTGCCGCAATGCCCCGTACAATTGGTTCAACTTTTACGATTTCTGGAAATGATGCCGCGCACCCTGATCTTCCTGCTGTTATGTCTGCCGCTACTTTGTCGGGCCGAGGCCACGACCACGACATGGGGGCCGACACAACTGATGCAGGACCTTGCCCAAGTCAAAATAGCCAAAGCCACGTTCACCGAGCGAAAATTTCTGAGCGTGCTCAACCGGCCTTTGGAATCTTCCGGCACGCTGCTGTTTCAATCCCCCGGCCATCTGGAGAAACACACGCTCAAACCCAAGGCGGAGAGTCTGGTGCTGGATCAGGGCGTGCTCACCATCGACATTCCGGCGCGCAACGTCAAACGCACACTGGTGTTGCAGGAGTATCCGGCGGTGTGGGCGTTCGTCGAGAGCATACGTTCCACCCTGGCGGGCGATCTGCCCACGTTGGAGCGTTTCTACAAGATCGTGCTGGATGGCGATGCCGCGCGCTGGAAGCTGCGCTTGCTGCCACTCGATTCAGGGACGCGCGCGGTAATGCGCGAGATACGCATCAGCGGGCGCGGCGACCGGGTGGATAGCATCGAGACGTTTGAATCCAACGGCGACCACGCGTCGATGGACGTGCTGGAGGATGCGCCGTGAGCTGCAAACGCCACGGCACATTGGGTGTTTGGCTGGCACTCCTTGCCCTGTGCCTGTTCATCATCAGCCGCTCTGTTTTCAACACCGACATGTCGGCCTTCCTGCCGCGCTCGCCGACACCGACACAGCAACTTCTGGTCGAACAATTGCGCGACGGGGTGGTGTCACGCCTGATCCTGGTGGGCGTGGAGGGCGCGCCCGCTCCTGTGCTGGCGCGGATCAGCAAAGCCATGGCGGCACGATTGCGTGGCGACAGCGAACTGGTGGCGGTCAACAACGGCGAGCGCGTCGGATTGGAAAAAGATTTCGGGTTGTTGTGGCGCAACCGCTACGTGTTGAGCGATGCGGTCACGCCGCAGCGTTTCACCGCACAGGGTCTGCACGACAGCCTCTCCGCCTATCTCGATCTGCTGGGCACCCCGATGAGTGCTCTGGCGCAGCGCGTGTTGCCCGACGACCCCAGCGGTGAATTGCTCCATCTGCTGGATCAAATGGAAGGACAGGCGCATCCCGCGATGCGCGACGAGGTGTGGTTCTCGCGCGACGGTACGCGTGCCATGCTGCTGGTGCAGACCCGGGACTCCGGTTCCGACATCGACGCGCAAGAGCGCGTCATGCAACATATCCAGACCGCCTTCGATGCGGCGGCGCAACCCCTGCAGGTAAGCGGCGCGCGCCTCCAGATGACCGGTCCCGGCGTGTTCGCGGTGCAGTCGCGCGCCTCCATACGCGACGATGCCTGGCGGCTTTCGCTCATCGCCACGCTGCTGGTGGCGAGCATGTTGCTGCTGCTGTACCGTTCACCGCGTGTGCTGGCACTGGGACTGTTGCCGGTAGCGAGCGGCGCGCTGGCGGGGGTGGCTGCGGTGAGTGTGGGTTTCGGTTCGGTACACGGTCTTACGCTCGGCTTCGGTGTCACGCTGATCGGCGAGGGCGTGGACTACGCCATCTACCTATTCACCCAGATCGAACAGCACGGCACACCGCAAAATACGTTGCAGCGCATCTGGCCGACCCTGCGGCTGGGTGTGCTGACCTCGATCTGCGGATTCAGCGCGATGCTGTTCTCAGGCTTTACCGGGCTGGCGCAACTCGGTTTGTTCTCCATCGCCGGATTGGTGGCGGCGGTGGGCACCACGCGCTGGGTGCTGCCGAATCTGTTGCCCGCCGGATTCTCGGTACATGCCTCGCCCCGACTGGGCGCGGCGGTGATGTCCGTGGTGCGGCATGCCCCGCGTGCGCGCCTCGCCCTGGCGGTGCTGGTCTTGGCCGCGTTATCGCTGTTGTTCGTCAAGCGCGACGGATTGTGGAACGACAGTCTGGGAAGCATGAGTCCGCTGGCCAGGGAGTCGCAGCTGCTGGATGCGCAACTGCGCAACGACATGGGCGTGCCGGACGTGCGCTACATGCTGATACTCCATGCGGACGATCAGGAGAGCGTGTTGCGGCAGGGCGAGGAGATCGCCGTCATCCTGCGCGGACAGGTGCAGGCGGGCGCGCTGGATGGCTTTGATGTGCCGCTGTTGCCCAGTCACCGTGCGCAGTTGGCGCGTCTGGCGGCTTTGCCGGATGCCGCCAGCGCGCGCGAGAATCTGGAGCAGGTGTTGCGCGATCTGCCGTTCCGCAGCACGACGTTCGCGACTTTCCCGCAACAGATCGCGCTGGCGAAACAGCAAGCACCGCTGGATCGCGCCGCGTTGCAAGGCGGCAACCTCGGCTTGAGACTGGATTCGTCCCTGCTGCAACGCGGCTCGGGGTGGGTGTTGATGCTGCCGTTGCGCGGTGTGCGCGATGCCGAGCGCATCGGGCATGACATCCGTGGCGCGACCCGGAGCCCGTTCATCCTGCTCGACATGAAGCGCGAATCCGAGCAGATGTTCCACGACTATCGCCGCGAAGCCAGCCGCTACGCGCTGTTTGGCGCGTTGGCCATCGTCGCGCTGTTGTTCGTCAGTCTGCGTTCGGTGCGGCGCGTGTTCGAGGTGTGCCTGCCTTTGGTCGCCGCAGTCATCATCATAACCGCCGGTTTGATGCTTACCGGACACGCGCTGTCGATCTTCCATCTCATCGGCTTGCTGCTGGTGGTGGCGGTCGGCTCCAACTACGCGCTGTTCTTCGACCGTCGCTGCGCCTCGCCGCAAGACCGCGAACGCACCGTCACTTCGCTGCTGTTCGCCAATGCCTCGACCGTGCTGGGTTTCGGTCTGCTGTCGTTCTCGCAGTCGCCGGTGCTGAACGCCCTCGGCTCGACCGTGGCCGCCGGTGCGGTGCTGAGCCTGATCTTTTCCGCCATCCTGATCGACGGGAGGGATGCGTGACCGGCGCGACCCTGACCCGGTCAGCCGTGCATCAGAACGAGGCCCTGCTGTTCTTCACCCTGCTGCAACTGGTCGTCATCGTCATCATGGCTCGCGTCGGCGGCGAGATCGCCACGCGTGTCTCGCAATCGCGTGCGGTGGGCGAGATCGTCATCGGCATCCTGCTCGGGCCGTCGCTGTTCGGTTTGTTGGCACCCGATATGTTCCAGTACGTGTTCAAGTCCAGCTCGCCGCAACCCATGTTCATCCTGAGTCAGATCGGCCTGGTGCTGCTGATGTTTCAGATCGGTCTGGAATTCGACTTCTCGCATCTCACCGCAAAAGACAATCGCAAGGCCGTGCTGCGCATCGCGGCTGCCGGAATCGTGCTGCCGTTCGCGCTCGGTTTTGCCTTCGGTTACTACACCGCGCCGTTGCTGTCGCCGCAGGCGAATCGCCTGGCATCGGGCCTGTTCGTGGCGACCGCGTTCTCCATCACCGCGTTGCCCATCCTCGGTCGCATCATGATGGAATTCAACATGACCCGCACCCGGCTAGGCGTGATCTGCATCAGTGTCGCGGCGATCACCGATGTGGTGGGCTGGCTGCTGCTGGCGGTGGTGACGGCGGTCTCGCTGTCGGATTTTTCGCTGGCCGGTTTTGCCCGGACGCTGGGCTTGTTGGCTGGATATATCGCGGTCAGTTGGCTGCTGGTGCGCCCGGTCTTGCATCGCGCGGTGAAACACTCGGTGGTGACCGAACACCGTTTCTCCGACAACCTGCTCGGGCTGCTGATCGCCACCATTTTCCTGTCGTCGATGGCGACCTACAAGATCGGCATCTTCGCCATCTTCGGCGGCTTCATGATGGGCGTGTTGCTGCATGACCGGCATGAGGTGGTGAGTGCGTGGCGCAACAAGGTCGGCGAATTCGTCAGCGTGTTCTTCCTGCCGATTTTCTTCACTTACACGGGGTTGCGCACCAACGTCGGGGCATTGGATAGCGCGGCGTTGTGGGGCTGGTGCGCACTGTTGATCACGCTCGCCACCATAGGGAAATTAGGCGGCTGTTATCTGGCGGCGCGCTGGTCCGGCATGAACCGTCAGGAATCGAAAATAATCGGCATCATGATGAACACGCGCGCACTGATGGAACTCATCATCATCAACGTCGGTTTCGACATCGGCGTGATCTCGCAAAACGTGTTCACCATGCTGGTGCTGATGGCCATTTTCAGTACCGTAATCACCACGCCCGCGCTGCGTCTCTGGTTGCCCGGAGCCGGGGTGTCGGTTAAGATGTGGCGGTGAATCGGGGAAGTTGATGACGCTATTTTGCGCGTCGACATAAATATAACAGCGGGTAATCCACAGCTGATTTTTATCGTGTTCAACGCCACTTTGGCGACCGCATGCGCGACACGTCAGACGCGAACAAATCCATCTGGAAATACGCCTTCCGCAAAATCGGCCTCTGCAAAATAAAGCGGCGAAAGGATCATCATGGTTGTGCAAGAAAACACCTGCGAGGTGCTGGTCATCGGTGGCGGCCCCGCCGGATCGACCATCGCCGCGTTGCTGGCACAACGCGGGCACGATGTGCTGATGCTGGAAAAATCCAAACACCCGCGCTTCCATATCGGTGAGTCGCTGCTGCCGATGAACATGCCGCTGTTCGACAAGCTCGGTGTGGCCGAAGACATCAAGCGTATCGGCATCGTCAAGCTGGGTGCCGAGTTCGTCTCGCCCTGGCATGGCGCGCCGGTGATGATCGACTTCAACGATGCGTGGGATAACACCTACCCATCCGCCTATCAGGTGCGCCGCGACGAGTTTGACGACATCCTGTTCAAGAACGCAGTGAGCAAAGGCGCGCGCGCCATCGAAGAATGCAAGGTGACCGGCATCCAGTTCCATCCGGGCGCGGCTGCGACCGTCACGGCAACGGGTAAGGACGGGCAGAGGCACATCCGCGCCAGGTTCGTGGTGGACGCTTCCGGGCGGGACACCTTCCTGTCCCATCACTTCGGCATGAAACACCGCAACAAGAAGCACAACAGCGCGGCGATCTTCGGCCATTTTTCCGGCGCGAAACGTCTGGAAGGCAAGGTCGGAGGCAACATCAGTTTGTTCTGGTTCGATCACGGCTGGTTCTGGTTCATTCCCTTGTCCGACGGCAACACCAGCATCGGCGCGACCTGCTGGCCGTATTACATGAAGACACGCAAGACTTCCACCGCGCAGTTCCTGATGGATACCATCGCCCTGTGTCCCGCCCTGGCGGAGCGGCTGAAGGATGCCACGCTGGTTTCGCCGGTGACGGCGACCGGTAATTTCTCCTATCTTGCGGAGCGGTCATCCGGCGAGAACTACATTCTGCTGGGTGACGCGTTCGCCTTCATCGACCCGGTGTTTTCTTCGGGTGTGTTTCTGGCGATGAACAGTGCTTTTGTCGGCGCGGAGACGGTCGAGGTGTGTCTGAACAAGCCTCAGGAAGCGGCACGCGCATTGAAGGAGTTCAACGCGGCGATGTTGTACGGTCCGAAGATTTTTTCCTGGTTCATCTATCGCATCACCACGCCCGCGATGCGCAGCCTGCTCATGTACACGGGTCCCGAAAACAAAACCAAAAAAGCCTTGATTTCGGTGTTGGTCGGCGATGTGTTCGGCAAAAAAAATTATGCCTTCTGGCTGTTCATGTTCAAGGTCATGTACTACCTGTTGAGTCTGTCCGACCCGAAGGGCAGCTACTTGGCTTGGCGCAAACGCAAGTACGCCATCCGTGTCGCGGAGACGGGCGTGGCGGGTTGATATGCGGCGTGACGACCAACAATTCGGATTGGCTTATCTCGACCCGTCAGAAGCGGACGATTATCTGGCGCGATGCGAGGGTCGTGTGCTGGGAGTGATCGGCTTCGGTCGGCGAGCGACGGTCGCGCATGCGACCGTCTGGGTAAACATTCCCGTGCTGGGCGGACACGACACCTGCCTTGAAGTGTGGACCAGCGATGCGCCGGTCGAGCCACTCGCGTACCAGGGCATCGTCGGCGCGAGCGACGGCAAGGTGCTTTTTGCCAGCCTGTCGCTGGAGCAGCGCGCGGGCGAGACACTGGAGATGCTGGCGGCACAATCCTATACGAGCATCTTCGAATTCATCGAACGGCACGGTTACTCCAACCTGTTGCGCGTCTGGCATTACTTTCCGCAGATCAACGACAACGAGAACGGTGTGGAACGCTATCGCGGTTTCAACATCGGCCGGCATGCGGCGTTTGTTGCCGGCGGACGCGGCATCGGCGCAGCGAGCGTTCCGGCGGCGAGTGCGCTGGGCAGTGACAGCGGTGCGCTGACGATTTATTTCATGGCGGGAAAGCAGCCCGGCACGGCAGTGGAGAACCCCCGCCAGATCAGCGCGTATCACTATCCAAAACTGTTCGGTCCGCGCAGCCCGATCTTCGCGCGCGCCATGTCGGCGACCCTGGGCGGACAGCCTGGCTTCCTGATCTCGGGTACCGCCAGTATCGTCGGCTACGAGACGCTGCATCGGGGTGATGCGGAACAGCAGGCTGCCGAGACCTTGCTGAACATTCGCACGCTGTTGCAACAGATACCCCACTACAACGCCGCACAGGGACGCCTGTCACTCAAAGTTTATCTGCGTCATGCCGGCGATCTGGAAATGGTGCGGAGCAAGGTGCAGGCCGAATTCGGCACGGCATGCGTAGCGGCCTATCTGCGTTCGGATATCTGCCGCTCCGATTTATTGTTGGAGATCGAGGGAGTTTATTTCAATGGCGCGCGCTGACGGTTTGCCGGGTGACCATCATAAAACCGACATGGCACTGTGCTAGGCTGGTGCGCGAACGGGATGGCTCGAAATAACCCAATGGAACGATAAACAGATGTGGCTCTGGCGACAAATAACATCCCTGTACGAATACATTGTGCTGTACGGAGGTCTGCTGTTCTTCGCGCTGATTTGTCTGGCCTGGAGTTTGCCCGCCGCCGTGTTGCGTCATCTGTTGCCGAGGCGCATCGCTGTGTCGCTTGGGCAACGCGTGATCATGTTGGGGTTCCGCACCTATCTGTGCGTGGTGCGCGCCAGCGGTCTGGTGAAATGCGATCTGGGCGCGCTGGATGCCTTGCGCGGCGAGCCGCTCATCATCACCACCAACCACCCGGCATTGATCGATGTGGTCCTCATCGGCTCGCGACTGCCGCGCATGGTGTGCGTGTTGAAAGCGTCCCTGCTCGACAATCCGATGCTGGGCGGCGGGGCCAGCATGGCGGGCTATCTGCGCAACGATTTCACCGGCAACCTGATCCGCCGCGCGGCAGCGGCGATACATGAAGGCCGACAGTTGCTGATCTTTCCCGAAGGTACACGCACCGTCACACCGCCAATCAATCCGTTCAAAGGTGGATTCGCCTTGGTTGCCAAAAAAAACGGCGTGCCGATCCAGACGGTGTTCATCGAAACCAACAGCCCGTTCCTCGGCAAGGGCTGGCCGTTGCTGAAGAAGCCCGAGTTTCCACTAATCTATCGCGTACGTTTGGGCGAACGCTTCGAAGTGACCGGCGACGTGCATGCCTTTGTCGCCGAACTGGAAGCGTATTACCGCCGCGAGATGCAGCCAACGGAAAGCAGAGAACACACATGAGTGCCGCATCGACCTCGCATCTGGTTCTCATCCCCAGTTACAACACCGGGGCGGCACTCTGTCCCACGGTGCGCGCCGCGCGCGGGCAATGGACACCGGTGTGGGTGGTGATCGACGGCAGCACGGACGGTAGCGAAATCGAACTGCTGTGCATGGCGCAGGACGATCCCGGTCTGCGCGTCATCGTGCTGGAACGCAATCAGGGCAAGGGGGCGGCGGTGCTGCACGGTTTGCGCGAAGCGACGCGCCAGGGCTACACGCATGTGCTGACCATGGATTCGGACGGGCAACATCCGCCGGAAAAGATACCGGAATTCATGGCCGCTTCGCTGGCCGATGCCAACGCGCTGGTGCTGGGTGTGCCGGTGTTCGATGCCAGCGCGCCGGCGTTGCGCGTGCGTGGACGCAAGGTGTCGAACTGGTGGGCGAATCTGGAGACGCTGTGGCAGGGCATAGGCGATTCTTTGTACGGCTTCCGCGTCTATCCGGCGCACCTGCTGATGGGCGTGATGGAAAACAGCCGTTGGATGCGCCATTTCGATTTCGATCCCGAAGCGGCGGTGCGCCTGTGCTGGTGCGGCGCGCGCCCAGTTAATATCCCGGCTCCCGTCAAATATCTGCGACCGGAACAAGGCGGCGTGTCGCACTTCAACTACCTGCGCGATAACCTGCTCCTGACCGGGATGCACGTGCGCCTATTCGCGGGATTCGTGATGCGCTTGCCCCGGTTGATCCGGCGCAAATGGTTCTATTGACTCGGCCAGATTATGTTTGAAGCCCGTTCGCCTTGAGCTTGTCGAAAGGTGAATGAGCTTTGCAGGCTCAGCCCGAACGGTGTCAACCTCACCGTGTCGAATCGATAAAGCGTGAGCTGCGGCAAGCGGCACACGATCCATTTCTGATGCATCTACTGTCGCGTGCGATACCGCAACGACAGCCAGGCTGCCAGCACTCCCAGCACGAGTCCGGCCAGCACATCCACCGCCACATGCTGGCGGGTGGCCAGGGTGGAATAAATGATGCCGATACACCATGCCCCGTTGCCGATGCGTATCCATTGCGGCGCACCGTAGCGGCGTAGCAGGTGTTGCAACCAGATACCCGAAAAAACGGCGGTGGCAACATGCAGCGAAGGACAGGCATTGCCTGCGGCATCCAGGTTTTTGAGGAAGTCCACATCGGGATAGCGGGACCAGTCGATATGCGCTGCGGGAACTGCCGTGGGCCAGAAATAAAAGATGATCAACCCGGCAAGACAGGTAGCGGCGATGGCTAACCCATAGCCATACAATTCGCGCCGCGTCGCCAGTAATGCCGGGGGCAGGGAAACATAGACCCAGAGCGACAGGTACACAGGCAAGGCCTGCGGTTGGAAACCGATCAATCTGTCCGGCAAAGTGAACGGCATGACCGTGGTCGGGTAGGCCGGGTGCTTGAGCAAATAGAAGTAAGCCCCGAAAAACAGGCCGATGAAAAGCGTGGTGCCGATGCCTTTGAGAGCCATATGCCTGGACATTGCCGTCGCAACTTGACGATACCAGGGCAGTCGCTGACCGTTTTCGTTCAAGGCCGGTTCTCCATGCGCAGGCGGTTCGTCATGAAAGCGCGGAACGCAACGTGACGGAATGAAGGTTCGAGTGTTCAATCACCTCCAGTAATCGCGGCAGCACGTCGAGAATGACGGGCTTGCCTGCGGCAGTACGCGCGGCATTGCCGTCATGCAGCAGCAGGATGTCGCCACCTTTCAGGTTGCGTGCCAATTTCGCCAGCACCACATCGGCATTCCCCTCGCGGGTATCGAAGCCGCGCCTGCTCCAGCTGCACAAGCGCAAGCCGCAGCGTGAGAGTACGGGTTCGAGTCCGGGGTTGCGCAAACCGGCAGTGGGACGGAAGAAGTGCGGCGTTTGTCCGCTGATCTCGTGCAACAGCCCTTGCGCTTCATGGACTTCGCGGCGGATGCTCCACGGAGCTAACAGTGAAAAGAACCACTGATGGGAGAGGCTGTGGTTCTCGATGGCATGACCGCGCAGGATGATGTCGCGACACAGGTCAGGATGTTGCGCCGCCAGTTTGCCGATGCAGAAAAAAGTCGCTTGGGCCTGGTAACGGTCGAGAATGTCCAGCACCAGCGGTGTGACCACCGGGTCGGGCCCATCATCGATGGTGATCGCCACTTCGCCACGCCGCGCGGCATCCTCGGGCAAGCGCGTGATGTTCGGTCCTAGCAGCGAGCTGCGCGGAATCAATCCGGCGACTGCCAGAATCAGATGATTGATGAAGATGAACCCCGCCGCCCATATCCACAGATCGGGTCGCCACAAGATGACGAAGAGCGTACAGGCCAACACCAGCAAGGAGAGATGGATGGCGAGCGTCGGTTTCCAGTTGCTGCTCGGGAAAAGAATCATTACGGCCACGGGATCGGATTTTGCGCGGGATTATACAACGCCGACCCGGTGTATCGTCTGCACCCAAGGTCGCTGGTGCATTGGCGCGACCATGTTCCTCAAGGGACGGATGTGTTCCGATTTCTGCTAGCATACGACCGTGTTGCGAGCAATCCTGGTTCAGGAATTAAACCTAACCTTTGGAGGGGGTGGCAGTGAAAAACCGAATCTTTTTTTTATTTTTTCTGCTGCACGCGGTGACTGCATTTTCCGGGGAACTGATTGCGCCTGCACCAGATTTTATGGTGAAGCAGGTGGTTGGAGAGGTACTTTCAACGCTCCAGCAAGACAGCGGGATTACGCATGATATAAAAAAGTTGGATGCCCTTGTCGATGCCAAGATTTTCCCTCGTTTTGATTTTTCACGCATGACCAGGCTGACCATAGGTGCGAAATACTGGAATAGTGTTACACCGCAAGTTCAGCAGCAGATGGTGGACGAGTTCCGTGTCTTTCTTGGATACACCTTTGCCGACGCCATCGCCCAATATACTGACGAGACGGTTGACTTTGTTCCGCTGTACCTCGACCCGGAAGCAAATGATCTCACTGTCAAAACTCGAATCATGGATCCAAAAGACGAGCCGACGAAACTGTATTTCCAGGTTGAGAAAACGACTTCGGAATGGAAGATTTACGACCTCAAGATTGATGGTGTGAGTCTGGTAAGGCTTTATCACGCGAACTTTAGCAGTGATCTGCGTCAAGAAGGCGTGGAGGGTCTGATCAGAAAGCTGCACAAGAAGAACCAGGAAGTCGCAGCGTCAAGACATGGCTGACATTGACGGCACTGACTCGGATCAATGGGTTGCCGGATATCGCCACTCGTTCGCGCGATTAAATCAACACTTTCAGTACCATTTTGGTCGCCAGGATCAACAGCAGGCAGGCGAAGCCACGGCGCAGCCATTTGAGCGGCCAACGGTGCGCGGCCTTGGCACCCAGTGGAGCGGTAATGACGCTGCTCATCGCGACCCAGAGCAAAGCGGGAAGAAACACATAACCCGTGCTGTCGTGAGGTAACGCGGGTTGATGCAAACCAGTGAAGATATAGCCCAGCGTGCCGCCCAGCGCGACCGGAAAGCCAATCGCCGCCGCCGTACCGATGGCATGCCGCAGCGACACGTTGCACCACACCAGAAATGGCACGACCAGCGCGCCTCCGCCGATTGAAACCAGGCTGCTGATGACGCCGGTGAACGTGCCCATCAGACTCATGCCGGCCAAACCGGGTAGCTGGCGCGAGGCATGAGGGCGCAGGTCGAGCAACATTTGCGCGGCGGAAAAATAAACGAATACGGCAAAAAAGATGCTTAAGCCGCGCGCCGAAACCATATCGGCGATGACCGCGCCCAAGGCCGTTCCAAACAGGATCGCTGGGGTAATGCGGCGCACCACGCGCCAGTTGACTGCGCTGTGCTGGTGGTGTGTGCGCAAACTGGACAGCGAGGTGAATACGATGGTGGCCATGGACGTGCCAAGCGCGAGATGCATCGCGATACCGGCAGAAAAATGTTGTGCCTCGAACAGCAGCAGCAGCGCGGGAACCAAAACCAGGCCGCCGCCTATGCCGAACAGTCCGGCAAAGAAACCGACGAAGCCGCCGAGTACAAGATAGGTAGCGACCCACTCCATATGTTAATCACCCACCAGATTCTGCAAAATAAAATTCCACTCGGCAGGATCGACCGGTGTGATGGACAATCGATTGCCGCGCTGCAGGGTGCGCATGCGCTCCAGTGCGGGATGCCGACGCAGCTCTTCGATGGAAATGAGCGCGATCTTCTTCACCAGTTGCACATCCACATTGAACCAGCGCGGTGTTTCCGGCGTTGCTTTCACGTCGAAGTATTTGCTGAGCTTGTCGAATTGGGTAGCGTCGGGATATGCAGTGCTGCTGACGCGCGCGATACCGGCGATGCCCGGTTCTTTGCAATTGGAGTGGTAGAACAACACGCCGTCGCCTATCCGCATCTGGTCGCGCATGAAATTGCGCGCCTGATAATTGCGCACGCCGTACCAAGCCACGGTTTGCCCGGGAAAGCTGGCGAGGTCGTCGATGCTGCAATCGCCGGGTTCGGATTTCATCAACCAGTAGCGCATAAGTCATCCCACAAAGAAAAAGTGCGACCCGGAAAGGTCGCACCGTAAAGACTTCTACACAACGTGGTGAGCGTGGCAGTTGTGCGGACGTCTTTGAATAAAGCCCCCGCCTGTGCCGGTGACCCAATATCTTGAACCTGGGTTCAAGAGGGCTGCTTCCAGGTCGCATCAGGTATATCCGCAAGGGACATTCACAACAGCGACGTTAAAGGTTGCAGCCTTAAGCAGAGCTTATTGGTTCAAAGAATTATGGATCTGTCGAACACCGCAGGGACAAACTAGAACAGCGTGTCTTGTTCGGCTATCGCCGTATCGATCGCTGCCTGCATGGTGTCCATTCTACGCGCAAACTCGGCCAGGTCAAAACCCCGACCGACTTTGGTTTTGAGCAACTCGTGGGTAATGTTGAGTGCTGCCATCAGCGCGATACGCTCGACGCTGGCGATCTTGCCCGCATCGCGTATCTCGCGCATCTTCTTATCCAGAAAGGCTACCGCATCGAGCAATTCGCCGCGTTCGTTTTCGGGGCAGGCGACGCGCAATTCGCGATCCAGCAGTTTGATTTCCAGGGTCTTGATCGCGTCACTCATGCGCTTCGTCCGGTAGATTATTGAGCAGTCTTTCCAAGCGTTCTTTCGCGATGTCCATTTTGTCGCCCAACTGGCGGTTGCTGCTTTGTGCTTGGGCCAAGTCCTGGCGCAATTGGTGATTTTCCGCACGCAACTTTCCGCTCATCGCGATCAGTTGGGCGAGTTTGATTTCGAGTGCATGCAATTGGCTTTCCATGCTCGGACTATAGTTTGAAAAGTGCTGATAAGTCAAACGCTAAGACTGTTTTGTACAAGCATTTTGTAATCACTTGAATTTGGCGTGTGGTCATGCCTGTGTTAAGGTGCGCGCCGCTTTGAGGTGCCGCGCGATGCAAGTCGTGCGGTTAAACGGGAAACAGGTGTGATGCCTGTGCTGCCCCCGCAACGGTGAGTGAGTGCGGCTGCGTCGATATGCCACTGTGCGCAAGCATGGGAAGGTGACGCAGCAAGACTTGTGAGCCCGGATACCGGCCTGAGAGCAAAGGAGGAGATGCTGCGGGTGGCGCATCCAAACAAATCCTCGTCCTACGGGCGAGGGGGAGGGATGTCTTTGCAGCCCTCTGTTCTGTTTATCACACTCGTCGCATTTCCTGAATTTTAACGTTCCAGCGGGGACGCTTGGAACTGACTCAGGAATCGACCATGAAACAAAAACTAATTACACTCGCGCTGTTCGGTGCGATCACGCTTCCTATCGCCGTTTATGCGGACACGCCCGACTCAGAGGAGGTCGTCGTCACCGCGACACGCCTGCCGCAGGCCTTGAACAAAACCATCGCCGACACCACCGTGCTGAACGAGCAAGAGATACGCAACTCCGGCGCGCCCGATGTGGAGACGCTGTTGCGTTCGCTGGCGGGTGTCGAGGTCGTGCAGTCTGGCGGCTTGGGTGCGCAGTCCAGCATCGGCATGCGCGGGACCAGTTCTACCCAAGTACTGGTATTGATAGACGGCGTACGTATCGACTCCGCCACAACGGGAACGACCGCACTCGAGCACATCATGCTGGATAGCATAGAGCGTATCGAAGTGGTACGAGGCAATTTCAGCAGTCTGTATGGTTCCGAAGCCATAGGCGGCGTGATCCAGTTGTTCACCAAACATGGCTCGGGTACGCCGGCTTTCAATGGGAGTGTGGGTGTCGGTAGTTACGGCATGCAGCGTATGTCGGCGGGATTCTCCGGTGCTGTGAATGACACCTCATTCAGCGTGAATGCCGGTCACGTCAAAACCGATAACGTGTCGGCCATTAACCCGCTGTTATTGCCCGGTGCCAATCCCAACAACAACGGCTATGACAACAACACGCTGGATGCGCAAATCAAACATGCGTTCAATGCCGATCATGCTTTATCAGCTTCGGTGTTCAGTACACGCGGCAATATCTCATTTGACAATCAGTACAATTTGGCAACTACTGATGTTAACAATACCGTAGAAAATATCGACAAAATCTCACTGGCTTCTGACGATCAAATCAGCGCGATGTGGCATAGCCAGGTGCGTCTGGCGCAGGGGGTTGACGACAGCCATACTTACCTTAACGGTGCGCCTGATCCGAATGGTTACCATTTTCAAACCCAGAACAACCAACTCGCCTGGCAGAACAATCTCAAAATTGCGGATGGGCAACAGCTAAGTTTGTCGGCTGAACGTCTGGCACAGGCGGTTTCTTCCGATACGCTTTATACGCAAACCACACGCACCGTGAACAGCGTGCTGGGTGGCTATACCGGCGAGTATGGCGCGCAGCAAGTGCAACTCAATGCGCGTCAGGATAACTACTCGGATTTCGGCACGGCCAATACCGGCTTGCTCGGCTATGGACTGTCCTTCGCAGATCGCTGGCGTGCCACGGCCAGCATCAGCAATGCCTTCAAAGCACCGACCTTCAATGATATGTATTGGCCGTTGCAGTTTGGTTATCAGGGCAATCCAAACCTGAAACCTGAACGCTCGCAGAATCAGGAAGTCGGTCTGCACTATGCTGAAAATGGACACCGCGTGGACGCGGTGTATTTTGATAATCGCATCCATGATTTGATTGCTGGCAATAGCATTGGAACCACGATGATCAACATTAACCAAGCGCAAATCACCGGGCAGGAATTGAGCTATGCGGGTGATTTCGGCAACAAGCATTTGCAAGCTCACATGACCTTCCAGGATCCGCGCGATGCCACGACCGGCCTGATCCTGCCTCGTCGCGCCAGACAATTTGGCGACATTGCCGCATCGCATGATTTGGGGTTATGGAACATGGGCGCGGAAGTGCGTTACAGCGGTGCGCGCCAAGATTTTTACTACAATACTAATACCTTTGCGAATACGGCAGTCACCTTGCCGAGTTACTCTTTGCTCAATCTGACCTCGCGCTACACCATCGACAAACACTTGAACCTGTTGGCGCGCGTGGACAATCTGTTCAATCGCAATTATTCCGAGGTATATGGCTACAACACGCTGGGACGCACGCTGTTCGTGGGATTGAACTACCAGCAATAACGGCATCGTCGAGCAGTTGCTTGCAGCTATGCTGAAACACGCCCGCCTTTGTGATAAGGTGGGCGTGTCTCGTTTTCAATGTACAAGGAACGTCAAGATGAATACCGCACACAAAAAATCTCTCGCGCTGGGCGCGCTGTTGATCCTGCTGATGGCGGCGACCCGCTCGCATCATTTCGATTCACTCACCCATCTGCCCGATGCCTCTCTGGCGGTATTTTTGCTGGCCGGATTTTATTTGCCGCCGTTCGCGTTCCCCGCCTTGCTGGTGGTGGCGGGACTGGCGGATTACTTTGCGCTCAACTACGCCGGTATCAGTGACTGGTGTTTTTCGCCTGCTTATTGGTTTCTGATCCCGACCTATGCGGTGCTGTTCTACGCCGGGCGATTCTATGCCACCCAACACAGCCGGACATGGCGCGGATTGGGCTTGTTCACGCTGATCGCCTGCGTCGCCACAAGCGCGGCATTTGTGATCTCCAATATCACGTTCTACGAATTTTCCGGTCGCTACACCGGCACGGATGTGGTGCAATACGCGGGCAATATCGCGCGATACTATCTGCCCTATTTGACCAGTGCGCTGATGTATCTCGTTCCTGCCGTTCTACTGCATGCCTTGCTCACACATCACGACAACGCCCGACACCCAGCCGTGCAATAAACCATGACAGAGGATGATGCGCGGCATCGGCAGCGTATGGCGCGCAAAAAAGCGGTGGTCGATGCGGCTATCGCACAAGCCCAACATGACAAGGGTTTATTGTTGATCCTCACCGGTAACGGCAAAGGAAAATCCAGCTCCGCGTTCGGCATGGTGGCGCGCACTTTGGGCTACGGACACAAGGTCGGTGTAGCACAGTTCCTCAAAAGTCGCCGCGATACCGGCGAAGAAAAATTCCTCGGCAACCAGCCCACTGTGCAATGGCATGTGTTGGGCGACGGTTTTACTTGGGACACGCAGAATCGCGAGGCGGACATCGCTTCCGCGCGACGCGGCTGGCAGGTCGCACAAGGCCTGTTGGCGGATGCCTCCTTGCATCTGGTCATACTCGACGAACTCACTTATTTGTTGAATTACGGCTATCTTGATGCACAGCAAGTCTGCACTGATCTGGCCGCGCGCCCTGCCACACAGCACGTCGTTGTCACCGGTCGCGCCGCACCGGCCTGTCTTCTGGAAATGGCGGATACCGTCAGTGAGATTCAAGATGTCAAACATGCATTTCGCGCCGGAATCCGCGCCCAGCCGGGCATAGATTTGTAACGACGGGCATTGTCCCGCATTGCTCATTGCATCCGCTGCTTATCGCCGCATCACGCAACACATCTAACCGACGTGTCGCGTGATGCGGACACCGACCCGCGCCAACTTGCCTAATGCATCCGGTTTCTCAATCTCCAGGACAATCCGCTTGCAGTGCCATTCGCCGCGCATCTTTTGTACCAGGTGTTCCGCCAAGGCTTCCAACAGCCGATAACGGCACGGCGCAAGCCATCGCACCAGCCGCTGTTCAATCAACGCACGGCTCAGAGTCAGCGGCTGAGCACTGTCTATTCGCAAACAAAAAACGAGCGGACGCACGTCCGCCCGCTCCCATTCGTACACCCCCACCAGGGCGGGCAAGATGATGTTTGTTTCGCTGTGTGTATAGCCCGCCCTAAGCGCGGGCACTGCGTAATTCATGCGCGACGGACACCATGTTTTTAAGTGCCGCTTCGACCTCTGCCCAGCCGCGTGTCTTCAGGCCGCAGTCGGGGTTGATCCACAGCCGTTCGCGCGGAATCACGGCGCTGGCCTTGCGCATCAGTCTCAACATTTCCTCTTTACTAGGCACGCGCGGCGAGTGGATGTCGTACACGCCCGGCCCGATGTCGTTGGGATACTTGAAGGCGCGGAAAGCATCCAACAGCTCCATATCCGAGCGCGAGGTCTCGATGGTAATCACATCTGCATCCATCGCCGCGATGGCGGGCAGAATATCGTTGAATTCCGAGTAACACATATGCGTGTGAATTTGCGTCGTGTCCGCCACACCGCTGGTGGCGACGCGGAAGGCGCGCACCGACCATTCGAGGTAATACGACCAGTCTGCGCGCTTGATGGGCAAGCCTTCGCGCAGCGCAGCCTCGTCTATTTGAATGATGGTGATGCCGGCCCGCTCCAGATCTTGCACCTCATCGCGAATGGCGAGTGCTATTTGCAGTGCTGTGTCGGCGCGCGCAATGTCGTTGCGCACGAACGACCATTGCAGAATGGTGATAGGGCCGGTCAGCATGCCTTTCATGGGTTTTCCGGTGAGGCTTTGCGCGTAGCGGCTCCATTCCGCCGTCATCGGTTTCGGGCGCGACACGTCGCCGTAAATAACCGGCGGTTTGACGCAACGCGACCCGTAGCTCTGCACCCAGCCAAACTCGGTGAAGCAGAAACCCTGCAATTGTTCGCCGAAGTATTCCACCATGTCGTTGCGCTCTGCCTCACCGTGTACCAGGACATCCAGCCCCAGCGATTCCTGCACTTGCACCGCATGGCGGATCTCGGCTTGCATCGCTGCCTGATAGTCCGCGTCGCTTAATTTGCCTTGCTTGTAAGCGGCGCGCGTTTGGCGAATTTCCGCCGTTTGCGGGAACGAGCCTATGGTCGTGGTGGGGAAAGACGGAAGTTTGAGTTTTTCCTGCTGCGCGGCGATGCGCTTCGCGAAAGGCGATGCGCGCCTGTCATCCGGGGATTTTAGGCTGCTGACGCGTTGCCGCACCTCGCGGTTAAAAATCAGCGGCGAATAGACACGGCTTTGTCCCGCCGTATGCGATTTCGCCAATTGTGGCGCGATACTTTCTTTGCCGTGTTGAAGCCCCACCGCCAGCGTCACGACTTCGCCCAATTTCTGCGTGGCAAACGCCATCCAGCTCTTGATGGTTTTATCGAGTTTGATTTCTTGCTCCAAATCCACCGGGACGTGCAGCAGAGAGCAGCTGGGCGCGATCCACAATTGATCGCCCAATGTTTCGCGCAAGCCATTCAACACTTGCAGTGAGGCCGCGAGGTTGTTGCGCCAGATATTTCGCCCGTCCACGATGCCTGCCGACAAAATTTTATCCGCCGGATAGTTGCGCGCAAACACATCGGCCTGTTGTGGCGCGCGCACGATGTCGATATGCAGTCCCGCCACCGGCAGGGATTTCAGCATGTCGGCATGGTTTGCCACACTGTCGAAATAAGTCGCCAGCAGAATCTTTGGCGCGCCGTCGCACAATGCCGCGTAAACCGGCTGCACGGCCTCCACCCATTCCTGCGGCAAATCGAGTGCCAGTATCGGCTCGTCGATCTGCAACCATTCCACGCCTTGAGCCTTTAGACGCGCGAGGATTTGCCGGTAGACCACCAGCAAGTCAGGCAGCAGATTCAAGCGGCGCAGACCGGCATTTTTTTCCTTGCCCAAATACAGATAGGTGAGCGGGCCGATCAGCACCGGCTTGGCATTGATGCCCGTCTCTTGCGCCTCGGCGACTTCGTCGAACAGCCACTCACTGCCCAGGGTGAATTCGGTGGTGTTGAGAAATTCCGGCACGAGGTAGTGATAATTGGTATCGAACCACTTGGTCATTTCCATGGCGTGCTGCCGCGCATTGCCGCGCGCCAGTTGAAAGTATTGCGCCAGGCTGAGCGCGCCGTTGAAGCCGAAGCGCGCGGGAGTCGCACCCAGCAGCGCGGTCATATTGAGCATCTGGTCGTACCAGGCAAAATCACCGACGGGGATCAGTGCTATACCGGCATCACGTTGCAACTGCCAGTGCCGCGCACGCAAATTTTTTCCTGCGGACAGCAGTTCCGCCTCACTGATATTGCCTTTCCAGTATGCTTCCACAGCTTGTTTTAATTCTCGTTGCGCGCCGATGCGCGGAAATCCCAGGTTGTGTGCAATCGTCATTTTCTTCTCCGGTGTCAAGGGTTGGCATAATGGACAAAAACTGGTTATTATTCAAAATCATTATTTTTATATTTATCATTATAAAAATTCATGCTGTCCATATTGGAAATACGCCATTTGCAGACTCTGCTGGCATTGTTTGAAACCGGCACGCTGTCGGGCGCGGCAGCGCGCGTACATCTCACCCAATCCGCGCTGTCACACCAGATCAAGCAGCTGGAAACGCATTACGCCACGCCGCTGTTCGAGCGGAAATCCCAGCCGTTACGACTAACCCCTGCCGGGCAACGGCTGCACGCACTGGCGCAGAATGTGGCGGCTTTGGTGAGCGAGGCGGAGCGCGATGTGGCGAGAATGGTGCAGGGGCGCGCCGGAAAGTTGCGCATCGCGGTGGAATGCCACACTTGCTTCGAATGGCTCATGCCGGCGATGGACGTATTTCGCCAGAACTGGCCGGAAGTCGAGCTGGATCTGGTGTCCGGCTTTCACGCCCATCCATTGGGTTTGCTGCGCGAAGATCGCGCCGAACTGGCGATAGTGTCGGAACAAAAGAATACCGCCGGCATGATGTTTCATCCCCTGTTTGGTTTTGAAATTGTGGCACTGGTGTCGTGCCTGCATGCTTTGGCGCAGAACGACTATTTGACTCCGCATGACTTCGCCGACGAGACGCTGCTTACCTATCCCGTGGCGGATGACATGCTGGATGTGGTGCGACTTTTTCTCAAGCCGCGCGGCATTTCCCCAAAACGCCGCACAGCCGAATTGACGGTGGCGATCTTGCAGCTGGTCGCCAGTCGGCGCGGCATTGCGGCCCTGCCGGAATGGGCGGTGCAAAGCTATTTGCAAACCGGATATGTCGTGGGCAAACGCATCGGAAAAAACGGTTTGCGCGGCGAGCTGTATGCGGTGACCAGCGAGACCGTGGCGCAAGCGGCGTATATCCAGGATTTCGTGGCAACCCTGCGCACGGTGAGTTTCAAGCGGCTGCCGGGCGTGGTTGCACTATGACCATACAGATCGCGATTTTGCGTCACGGCGAAGTTCGCGGGCGAACGCAGGTCAAGCAATAAGAAAAATATCGGAAAACCGGAATGTACAAATGAATCTGTCGCCACGCGACCCATGATTTTGAGTCGTTTTTCGCTGCAGCGTCACCGAGCCCAGCCGTTGAAACCCAGGGATTTCTGCTAAAGTGCGCGCCATGAATCTGACCAACACCCAACTCTATCTCCGTCTCCTTTCTTACGTTAAACCTTACTGGCGCGTGTTCGCGGCATCCATCGTCGGCACGGCCATCGCGGCGGCGACCGAGCCGCTACTCCCCGCCTTGCTGAAACCCATGCTGGACGGCACTTTCGTGCACAAGGACGACGTGGTTATACGCTGGGCACCCGTCATCATCGTGCTGATCTTTCTGGTGCGCGGCATCGCCGGATTCGTGGCGACTTACGCGATCAACTGGGTGGGCAACAAGGTGGTGATGGATCTGCGCGGCGAGATGTTCCGAAAATTACTGACGCTGCCTACTCACTATTACGATAACCACGCGACCGGCAATCTGATTTCCAAACTCACGTTCGATGTCACGCAAGTCACGGCGGCGGCAACCAGCGTGGTGACCGTCAGCATACGGGACTCCATCATCATCGCAGGGCTGCTGGGCTGGCTGATCTATCTCAACTGGAAGCTCACGCTGCTGTCGCTGGTCGTGACCCCTGCCGTGGCACTGGTCATCTATACCATTAACCGCCGCCTGCGCAATTCCAGCCGCGATTCGCAGCGCGCTATGGGCAACGTCACGCAAGTCATCGAGGAAAGCGTGGGCGCGCACAAAGTGGTCAAGCTGTTCGGCGGGCAAAGTTACGAGGAGCAACGCTTCACCACCGAGACCAACTGGATGCGCCGTCATGCCATGAAACAGGCCGCTGCCGCTGCCGCCAACGTGCCGCTGGTGCAACTGGTCGCGGCGGTTGCGCTGGCCGTCATCATTTACCTCGCCACGGCGCAAGCCAAGACCGATGCCACCAGCGTGGGGGGATTCCTGTCTTTTGTCGCTGCCATGCTGATGCTGACCGCGCCGATCAAACGCCTCACCAGCATCAGCGAACACATGCAGCGCGGGCTGGCCGCCGCCGAGAGTGTGTTCGAGCTGCTCGACACCCGCAGCGAGCAAGATGCCGGCACGGTGGTCATCGGTCGCGCCACCGGACGGTTGCACTTCGAGCATCTAACCTTCGCTTATCAAAATGATGCTGCCGCAGCGCAAGACGCGCCGCGCTTGGCCTTGCGCGACATCTGTCTGGAGATTCCCGCCGGTCAGGCGGTGGCACTGGTGGGTGCGTCCGGATCGGGAAAAAGCACGCTCGCCAATCTGGTGCCGCGTTTCTATTTGCCCAGCAGCGGACGCATCACACTGGATGGCCACGATCTGAATGAACTCTCATTGGCGAGCTTGCGTTCCAACATTGCGCTGGTCAGCCAAGAGGTCGTGCTGTTCAACGACACCCTCGCCGCCAACATCGCGTATGGTCAGGAGCGCGAAGTTTCAGAGGCTGAAATCATCGCCGCCGCGACTGCCGCGCACGCGATGGAATTCATCCGCGAATGGCCGGAAGGTTTGAATACGCTGGTTGGTGAGCGCGGCGTGAAACTTTCCGGCGGCCAACGCCAGCGTATCGCCATCGCCCGCGCCATCCTCAAAGATGCACCCATCCTGATTCTGGATGAAGCGACTTCGGCATTGGACAGCGAATCGGAACGCCATGTACAAGCGGCACTGGAAACCCTGATGCGGGGCCGCACCACGCTGGTTATCGCACACCGTTTGTCCACTATCGAGAATGCCGACCGCATCGTCGTGATGCAAAAAGGGGAGATCGCCGAGGTCGGCACGCACCGCGAACTGCTGGACAAAAACGGTGTGTATGCGCAGCTGCATCGCATCCAGTTCACCGGCATCTCTTAACCATATGCGCCGGAAGGTTGACTATTAACCTTCAACTCGATAGATTGCGCAGTCCCGTTATACCAACCCTTAGGAGATAAACATGGCAGTTCTAGTCGGCAAAGCCGCCCCCGATTTCACCGCTGTTGCCGTGATGGGCAACAACGAGATCAACGAGAAT
>JABEVG010000047.1 GCA_013044075.1 Gallionella sp. | reverse complement strand
CCATCGAACGGCGCGCGCAGCACCATGCGATCCAGTCCGGCCTGTGCCGCCGCGATGCGCGATTGGCTTTGTGCGATCTGGCTGCGCGCGGCATCACATCCGTCACGCGCCACTTTGGCGGCAGCGAGTTTTTGCTCCACCGCCTCATTGGAAATGAAGCCGCGTTCTTTGAGCTGGCGCGCGCGTTCGGCTTCCCGATCCGCCAGATCGGCTTGCACGCATGCCTGTTTGGATTGCATCTGCGCCGTAGCGAGTTGCACTTGCGTCAGGCGTTGTTGGGCCTGCAGATCGTTGTTCCATAACTCCAGCAAAATTTGATGGGCTTTGACGCGCTGACCTTTTTTCACCAGCAACCGCGCGATCTGCCCGCCCGCAGGCGGGGCGAGTTTAGCGCGGCGGCACGCCTTGACCGCGCCCGCGCGCGTGTTGCTCACCGTGGCTTCCACCACGCCGCGCGCGACTGCGACCAGCGGCACGACAGGCAAAGCGGGGCGGGTGAAGAACCAGACGGCAGTTGCCAGCAACGATACACCGAGAAGATAGAGCAGATATTTGAGCGGTGACGATAAGCTGCGGGACTGCGAGAACATGGTGCGGATTCTCCTAATAGGTCGCGATGCTCAGAATGCGATATGACGCGGGATGGTGCTGGAAAGAGGAATCGAACCTCCGACCTACGCGTTACGAGTGCGTTGCTCTACCGACTGAGCTACTCCAGCAAGACAGGTGGGATTATATTGGTTTCACTACGGCTATCGCCAGCGGTATTCCTCCACCGGTATCGGCTGCGGGCGGTTCTCGATCTCGTTGCGCAGCAGCTCGGCACTGGCCAGCGACATGGTGACGCCGTAACGAAAATGTCCGGTGTTGGCATACAGGTTGGCGAAGTGGGGATGACGGGCTATGGTCGGGATGTTGTCGGGCGAACCCGGCCTGAAACCCGCCCAATGTTTAATCGGCTCGACGTTCTTCCAGGCGGGAAAAATCTCGCGAACCCGACCGAGCAAACTGTCGCGCGCGATTTGCGTGATGGATTTATCGAAACCCACATCTTCCAGCGTGCTGCCCAGCAGCACATGACCGTCGCGACGCGGAATCAGATACAAATCTTTTTTCAGCAGAATATTCTGGAACGGTGGCGCGTTGAACTTGAGCAGCAATATCTGTCCGCGTATCGGCTTCACATTGAGCTGCAAAGCGTGTTCGCCCAACAACTGTTTGCTCCACGCACCGGCGGTAATGACATACACGTCCGCGCTGAATTCTCCGCGAGTCGTTTGCAACGCGCTGATGCGTGAGTCGTGATGTAAAAAATTTAGCACTTCATGTTGTTCCAGGATCACACCGCCCAGCATTTCCACACGCTTGCGCAAGGCGCGCAACAGGCGCGGATTGCGCACTTGCGCGACCTCCGGCAACAGCAGTCCGAGTGAATCTTGTCCGGGTAGATAGTCTGCAACATTCACCGTTTGCACGGGAAACTGACGTTGCCCGCACCAGTTCAATGCTGCATCGGTATCGAACGGCGGCAACACTAGCATGCCGCTGCGCTGATATTCGGGATCGATGCCGGTGGACTGATGCAGCGATTCGGCAGTGCCGGGAAACATCGCCATGCTGCGATGCGCGAGACGCGTGACTGCATCCTGATAATCCCAAGAGCACAACGGCGACATGATGCCACCGCCCGCCCAAGAGGCTTCCTGACCGAGACTACCGCGCTCCAGCAAGGTGACGCGATAGCCCGCCTCGAGCAAGGTGATGGCACTGGTCAGACCGACTGCGCCACCGCCGACAATCAGGATGTCTGTATTCACAGTTTCAGTTTTTGGCGACGATGGGTATGAGCGTTTTAGGCAAGGGGAATACCACGTTTTCGATGATACCCTGCAACTCGACGACCTTCGCACCACCCAATTCTTCCAGGCGTGAGATCACGCCCTGCACCAGCACTTCAGGGGCGGATGCACCCGCGCTGATGCCGACTTTTTTCTTTCCAGCGAACCAGTCGGCACGCAGCTCGTCCGCGTTATCCACCAGGTAAGCAGGCAAACCTACGTTGGCGGCGACTTCGCGCAAGCGGTTGGAATTGGAGCTCGTTGGCGAACCGATCACCACCACCACATCGCATTGTTTGACCAGCAACTTCACCGCATCCTGGCGGTTCTGCGTGGCATAGCAGATGTCGTCCTTCTTCGGCCCGGTGATGAAGGGGAAACGCGTTTTCAGCGCGGCGATGATGCCGGCCGCATCGTCCACCGACAGCGTGGTCTGGGTCACGTAGGCCAGATTCTGTTCATCCTTGACCTTGAGTTTTTGCACATCGTCCGGCGATTCCACCAGATACATGCCGCCATCGGATTGACCCATCGTTCCTTCCACTTCTGGATGTCCCTTGTGGCCTATCATCACGACCTCTTTTTGCTGCTCGTGCAGCCGCGACACTTCGATATGCACCTTGGTGACCAGCGGACAGGTCGCATCGAACACCGTCAGTCCGCGCGCCTCGGCCTCGCGGCGCACCGCCTGTGGCACACCGTGCGCGCTGAAGATCAGGATACTGCCGCTTGGCACGTCGCCCAGATCCTCGATGAACACCGCGCCCTTCGCGCGCAAAGCATCCACCACGAATTTGTTGTGTACCACTTCATGGCGCACGTAGATAGGCGCGCCATGCAGGGCCAGTGCGCGCTCAACGATCTCGATGGCCCTATCCACCCCGGCGCAAAAGCCGCGCGGATTAGCGAGTAACAGTTCCATGTCTCTTCTCCATCAAGCTATCCAAAATCAACAAGGCGGCACCGCAGGTGATTGCAGAATCCGCCAGATTGAAAGCGGGAAAAATATGCGCATCCCAGTGGAACAATAAAAAATCCACCACATAACCGTAAGCGATGCGATCAATCAAATTACCCAGCGCGCCGCCCAGTATCATCGCCAGCCCGAAGGCGAACAAAGTCTGGTTCGCATGCTTGCGCAGCAGCCAGATTATCCACGCCGAAGCGACCAGCGCGATGATGCTGAACAACCACCGTTGCATACCGCCGAAGTCATTGAGGAAGCTGAAGGCCGCACCGGTGTTGTGCCACAGCACCAGACTGAACACGTTCACCACCGGCAGGGTTTCACCGTAAGCAAAATGACTGGTGATGTAAAACTTGCTCGCCTGATCGAGCAGAATCACCAGTGCGCTCAAGCCCAGCCAACGACTAAGCATACTGGCGCACCTCGCCATCACCGTACAGATTGCTCACGCAACGGCCACAGATGGTCGGATGGTCTGCGGCACTGCCCACATCAGCACGGTAGTGCCAGCAACGTTCGCACTTTTGATGCGAACTTGCCTGAGTGCTCACGCCTTCCGAGCCAATTTCAGACTGGCTTAACGTCGCACTGGAAACAATCAATACAAGCCGCAACTCATCACCCAATGAAGACAAGGCATCATATGTTTCGCCTGAAACCCTAACGTCCACATCAGCTTGCAAAGATGACCCAATCTTTCCTTCAGAACGTAGCTGTTCTAACTCTTTAGATACCCAGCCACGAGCACTACGAACCAAAGTCCACTTTGATACAAGACTCGCAACTTCATCTTCCGGTAAGTCATACCACTCCCCGACGAACACACTCGCGTCCGCCTTACCCGTCAACACCTCATGTACTTCCTCGGCAGTGAAACTCAACACCGGTGCCATCAAACGGTGCAGACATTGCGTGATGTGGTACAGCGCGTTCTGTGCCGAACGGCGCGCGGCGGAATCTTTTCCTGCGGTATAAAGGCGGTCTTTCAGGATGTCCAGATAGAATCCGCCCAGGTCTTCCGAGCAGAACGCCTGCAATCTTTGCGTGACCGTATGGAAGTCGTAAGCGGCATATGCGGCGGTGATGTCGGCTTGCAGCGTGCGCGTCATCGCCAGCGCGTAACGGTCGATCTCCAGCCATTCGTTCACGGGCATGCCGTGTTGCGCCGCATCGAAATCGGAGATATTGGCCAGCAGGAATTTCAACGTGTTGCGGATACGGCGATAACTCTCCACCACACGCTTCAATATCTCGTCAGAGATGGTCAATTCACCGGAATAGTCAGTGGTCGCTGTCCACAGACGCAGAATGTCCGCGCCCAAGGTGTCGAAAATCTTTTGCGGCGCGATCACGTTGCCTTTGGATTTCGACATCTTGTGGCCTTTACCGTCCACCACGAAACCGTGGGTCAGCAAGGCGTTGAACGGCGCGCGGCCATTGATCGCACAGCCGGTCAGCAGACTGGACTGGAACCAGCCTCGATGCTGATCCGAACCTTCCAAATACAAATCAGCAGGTGAGCGCAACTCTGCTCGACGCGCCAACACGGAAGCATGCGTGACACCGGAATCGAACCACACGTCCAAGGTGTGCGTGAGTTTTTTGTAGCGCGCGGCATCGCTGCCCAACACACTCGCCGCATCCAGACTGAACCATGCCTCGATGCCGGACTGTTCGACCAGCTTGGCGACTTGTTCGAGCAACGCCGGGGTATTGGGATGCAACTCGCCGGTTTCCTGATGCACGAAAAATGTCATCGGCACACCCCAGTTACGCTGACGCGACACACACCAGTCGGGACGATTCCTGATCATGGCCTCGAGGCGAGCACGCCCCCACGACGGAAAGAATTCGGTGGCATCGACCGCGGCATTGGCGAGGTCACGCAAGGACTTCCCACTCATTCCTTCCCTCCCGGCCGTTTGCGTCATGCCAATGAACCACTGCGGCGTGGAACGGAAGATGATGGGCGTCTTGTGCCGCCAGCAATGCGGATAGCTGTGCTGGATCTTTTTCAGACACAACAGATGTCCGCTCTCTTGCAAAGCAGTAACGACCACGTCGTTGGCTTTCCACACGAACAGGCCGCCCACCAGCGGCACGGACGCGACAAACTTCCCGTCGTCCGCCACCGGGCTGTCGGTAGGCAAACCGTATTGTTGTCCAACGAAGTAATCGTCCAGCCCGTGCGCCGGGGCGGTATGCACCATGCCGGTACCGGCCTCCAGCGTGACATGCTCGCCACAGATGATGGGCACGCTACGTTCGATGAAAGGATGTTGCAAAATCAGATGTTCCAGTGCGTTGCCATGACAGCTCGCCGCCGTGCCATCGCCCCGGTCGTTGCTGCCCGCCAATTCATAGCGCAGCAAACACGTTTCCACCAGCTCTGAGGCGAGGACAAGATAGCCCTTGTCGGTACGCACCAGGTCGTAGCTCAGTTCGGGATGCACACTCACCGCCTGATTGGCGGGCAAGGTCCACGGCGTAGTCGTCCAGATCACCGCATACACCTTCGCATCACCGGGCAGCGACACGCCGAACGCCTGACCCAGCGCGGCATTGTCGATGACCTCGAACGCCACATCGACCGCAGCCGAAGTCTTGTCCTCGTACTCCACTTCTGCCTCTGCGAGTGCGGATTGGCAATCCAGACACCAGTTAACCGGTTTGTAGCCCTGATACAGGTATCCGTTCTCGTAAATCGCCCCGAGCGCACGGATGATGTCGGCTTCGGTCTGAAAATCCATGGTCAGATACGGATGATCCCAATCGCCGGACACGCCCAGACGGATGAAATCTTTTTTCTGCCGAGCGATCTGTTCTTTGGCGTAGTCGCGACACAATTGGCGGAACTCGGCGGCGGGTATCGCCTTGCCGTGTTTCTTCTCCACCTGCAATTCGATGGGCAGGCCGTGACAATCCCAGCCCGGCACATAGGGCGCGTCGAAGCCGCTCAGTGTCTTGCTCTTGATGATGATGTCCTTGAGGATCTTGTTAACCGCGTGACCGATGTGGATGTCGCCGTTCGCATACGGCGGACCGTCGTGCAGGATGAACTTCGGCTTGCCCTGTTTGGCGGCGCGCAACTGCTTGTAGCGTTGCTGCTCCTGCCAGCGCGCCAGCATCTGCGGCTCACGCTTGGCCATATCGCCGCGCATCGGGAAAACCGTGTCGGGTAGATTGAGGGTGTTTTTATAATCAGTCATGTTGTTCAAACCATTTCTTTGCGTTCTCGACATCCAACGCGATATGCCGCGCCAGTGTCGCCAAATCGGGATATTTTTCTTCGTCGCGCAGTTTTTGTAAAAACTCCACGCGCAGATGTTTGCCGTAAATCTGCTGGTCGAATTCAAACAGATGCACTTCCAGGGTGGGCCGCGCGTCGCGTTTTACCGTGGGCCGCACACCCATACTGGCCGCCCCTTGCAGCACACCCAGCCCTTCGCCATGCACCTGCGCCACATAGATGCCTGCCAGCGGCAGACGCGGATGTCGCACCTGAATATTCGCGGTGGGAAAGCCGAGCTTGCGTCCCACCTGGTCACCGCGCACCACCCGCCCGCTCATGCTGTAATGCCGTCCCAGATAACGCTGCGCGGTGCGCAATTGTCCGGAAAAGAGTGCGGCGCGTATCGCGGTGCTGGAGATGCGCACGCCGTCATGCATCACGCTGCGCACCGCTTGCACCTCAAAACCGCGCACGGCGGCGATCTTTTCCAGCAGCGCGAAATCGCCCAATCGCCCTTTGCCGAAACGGAAGTCATCGCCTATCAGAACAAATTGCGCCAATAATCCTTCGTGCAAAGCATTGATGAAATCCGCAGCCGACATTTGCGCGAAGCGCGCGTTGAAGCGGCACACGTGCACGCGGTCGATGTCCAGTGCCGCAAAGAATTGCAGCTTTTCACGCAGGCTGGTGAGCCGCGCCGGTGCTTGATCGGGCATCAAGAATTCGCGCGGATGCGGCTCGAAGATCACCACCGCCGTTTGCAATCCGCGCGCGCGCGCTGCTTCTTTCAAGTCGGCGAGCAAGGACTGATGGCCCAGATGCACGCCATCGAAGTTTCCGACGGTGATGGCAACTGGCTGGGTATTGGGGGAGTAAAGTCCGCGAAGAATCTGCATAGCGGGCGGATTATACCGTAGGGTGGGCAAGTCGTTGCCCACCTTCTAAAGTGAAAAAAAGTTTAACTGGAAAGTGGATTATTCCTTCAAAGCCAGCACATCCTGCATGTCATACATGCCCGCCGCATTGGCTTTTAGAAATCGTGCGGCGCGCAACGCACCCAGCGCGAACGTGGCGCGGCTGCTGGCTTTGTGGGTGATCTCGATGCGCTCCCCGATGCCGGCATACAGCACCGTATGGTCACCGACGATGTCGCCGCCGCGCACGGTGGCGAAACCGATGGTGGAAGGATCGCGCTCGCCGGTCACACCTTCGCGTCCGTACACAGCACATTTTTCAAGGTCGCGTCCCAGCGTGCGTGCCACCACTTCGCCCAAGCCCAGAGCCGTGCCGGAAGGCGCGTCCACTTTGTGGCGATGGTGTGCTTCGATGATCTCGATGTCGTAGCCGTGACTCAACACGCGCGAGGCGGTCTCCAGCAATTTGAAAACGAGATTCACACCCACACTCATGTTGGGTGCGAACACGATGCCGATGTCCTGCGCAGCCGCACCCAACAAGGCTTTTTGTTGCGCGTTAAAGCCGGTCGTGCCGATGACCATCGCCACGCCCAGCTTGCGGCAGATTTCGAGGTGATGCAGCGTCCCTTCGGGACGGGTGAAGTCGATCAGCACATCCGCGCCTTGCAGGGCGGTTGCGACATCCGCGCTGATCTTGACGCCGCAGGGTGCACCGCACAACTCACCCGCATCGCGCCCGATAAATTCGCTACCGGCGTGTTCCAGTGCCGCATGCAGCACCAGATCGTCGGCCTGAGCCACACAGTCCAGCAACACGCGGCCCATGCGGCCACTGCTTCCGGCGATTGCAATTTTAATCTTGTTCATGTCGCGTCCTTTATTCCTCGGTTCGCTCGGAGACGATCAACCAGGCATCGGCGATCTTTTCCAGTTGCAGTGTCTTGCGCGTGCTGTCGTGATGTGTGTCGGAGCGATAATCCTGTACGAAAGTCGCAGTCGCGTGGGTATCGTCCTGTACTTTGACCATCAGATCGCCCATAGACACGACGATGGCATGCGCTTTGGCAAAACGTGCTGTGCGCTGTTTCAACCAAGCCGCATGGCTCATGCCTGCCGGATGAAACGACGGGGCATAAGAGGCCAGATATTGTTTGCTGTCGCGTGCCGACCACGCCGCCGCCCAGGCTTGCACGCTGGCGGTGATGGCCGCTTCAGCCGTCACCGCCAGCGGTGTAGTTGCGGCGACAGCCGATACTGCAACGACGGGCACCTCTGCCACGGCCGAAATCGCCATGACCGCACTGGCGGGTTGTTCATCTACGGGTGCAGGAACGATAACAGGCATCGCACTGTCGTCGATACGCACCAGATTGTCGCCTTCAAAATACAGGATCATCACCTGCTTTTCGACCACCGCGCCGTGTTGTGCAAGGCTGTAGATATAGTCCCATCGGTCATTGTGGAACGCGTCGCTAAGCAGCGGCGTACCCATCACGTAACGGACTTGCTGCCTGGTCATGCCCAGCTTCAATTTGTCGCGCATCTCCGGCGTGATGAAGTTGCCCTGACGGACATCCAACTTGTAGGTGTTGAAATGGGAAACACAGCCGCTGCATAACGCCACAGCGAGGGAAATCGAAATAATCTTGCTACGCATCATGGCTCTTTCTGGATTGCTGAATTCAAAACCGGCGCATCATAACTCATGCCGTGAGGGACAACATCTCGGCGGCGTGTTTGCGCGTAGTGTCGGTGATGGTCGCCCCGCCCAGCATGCGCGCAATCTCTGCCACGCGCTGCGGTGCGTCCAGCACCGTAATATGGCTCAGCGTCACGCCCTGCTCTACCGCCTTGCTCACCTGCCATTGCTGGTCCGCCCTGGCCGCCACTTGCGGCAGATGCGTGACACACATCACCTGATAATGCTTGCCCAACTGTTTCAGCAGCACGCCGACGATTTCGGCGACGCGCCCGCCTATACCGCTATCGACTTCGTCGAATATCAGGGTCGGAACACTGGCGATGCGCGAAGTCGCCACCTGTATCGCCAGACTGATGCGCGACAACTCGCCGCCCGAGGCGACCTTGGCCAGGCTGCGCGGCGGCACGCCGGGATTGGCGGCGACCTGCAACTCTATGCTCTCCAGACCATGCGCATTGCCTTCCGCCAGCGGCAACAGGGCAACAGCAAACGTGCCGCCCTGCATCGCCAGCGTCTGCATTGCGGCAGTGATCTCTTCGGACAATTTAGTGGCGGATTTTTGCCTTGCCGCGCTGAGTTTTTTGGCGGTGTGCAGATAGATTTTGTGCGCGGCCTGTTCCTGTTTTTCCAACTCGGCCGAATCGGCATCGCCTCCCAACTCGGCCAGACGCGCGCGACCGCGCTGCAACACTTCGTCCAGTTGTTCGGGGGCGACGCGATGTTTGCGCGCCGCATCCAACACGTTCTGGATGCGTTGTTCCTGTTCATGCAGACGCGCGGGATCGGTCTCCAGCCGTTGCTGATAATGGCGCAACGCGTACACCGCCTCCTGCAATTCGGCTTGCGCGCTTTCCAGCATTTGCAGGGGGTCGGCCAACGCCGCATCGTGCGCCAGCCCATCGCGCACGCGCACCGTGAGCGCGTTGAGCTGCGCCAGGCACGAACTGTCCGCTTCGCTCAAGGTCTCCACACCGAACTCGGCGGTCTCCAACAGGCTCGCGGCATGTGCCAGACGCTCGTAATCGGCCTGCAACGTCTGCCAGTCGGACGCATTGAAATTCAGGCCCGACAGTTCATCGCACTGGAACTGCAACAGCTCGCGCTCGGCGACCACCGTTTCGGCATTCTCGCCAAGTGCAATACGGCGACGCTGCAAGGCTTGCCAGTCCTTATACAGCGCGGCGACTTGTGCGGCCTCGCTGTCCAGTCCCGCATAACTGTCCAGCAGCAGGCGTTGCGCATCGGGACGCAGCAGGGATTGGTGCGCGTGTTGTCCGTGAATATCGAGCAGCTGCTCGCCCGCCTCGCGCAATTGTTGCAGGGTGGCACTGCGGCCATTGATGAAACCGCGTGAACGTCCGCCCGCATCCAGCACGCGGCGCAGCAGACACACGCCGTCATCGCCCGCCAGATCTTGCGCATCCAGCCAGGCTTGCATGGTCGCATTTGCGTCAAACTCGGCAGCGATCTCGGCGCGCTCGCAACCGGCACGCACCATGGTCGCATCGCCGCGTTCCCCGAGTGCCAGCGACAAGGCATCGATCAGAATGGATTTGCCCGCGCCAGTCTCGCCGGTCAGCGCGGTGAAGCCGGTAGAAAATTCCAATTCGAGGGAAGAGACGATGACGAAATCGCGGATGCTTAAAAATTTGAGCATTACAGGGTTTGGTTCCAGAGCAGCTTTTCGCGCAGCGTGTGGTAATAGCTATGTCCTTCGGGGTGAAGCAGACAGGCGCGTTGCGGATGACCGGTGACGATGATCTTGTCGTGCAACTGCAGATCAAACTGGGTATGGCTGTCAAAACGCACACGTATGTCGCCGGAGCGATGCATCAGGATTTCCAGAACCGACGAACTGTTCACCACAATAGGGCGATTACTCAGGGAGTGCGGACAAATCGGCACCAGCTCCAGCACATTCAGGTTGGGATGCAGGATAGGCGCGCCGGCCGACAATGCGTAAGCGGTCGAACCGGTCGGCGTGGCGACGATCAGCCCGTCCGCGCGCTGGTTCGACAGATACTCGCCGTCGATGCGCACTTCGAACTCCACCATACTGCTGATATGGCTGCGATGCACTACCACCTCGTTGAATGCCAGCGCGCGGAACACTTCCACATCGCCGCGCAACACCCGCGCCGCGATCAGCAGCCGCTCCTCGATGATGAACTTTCCGGCCAGCATCGCCGTGAGTTTTTCCTGCATATTCTCCAGCGTCAAGTCGGTGAGAAAACCCAGCCGTCCCTGATTCACACCGATCAGCGGGATGCCGCAGGGCGACAAGACACGGGTGATGTTCAACATCGTGCCGTCCCCGCCCATCACGATCGCCAGATCCACCGCGCGCCCGATCTCGTCCAGCGTCAGCGCGGGATACGACTGGTCATTCAGATTCCCGGCCAGATGTTCGGCGGTCAGGCTATCCACCACCACCTTGACACCCTGCGCGGACAGGAAGGCGGCCAGACGCAACAAAGGCTCCGCAATTTCTGGAGCCTTGTGTTTGCCGATGAGCGCGACGGTTTGGAAGGGAAATTTCATGGGCGCGATTAAACCATATCACCACGGGAATAACAAAGCGGACCTGCCCGAATTCGTGGCCACGCTATCGCGTAACCGATTGCGCTGTTACTTTTTACGCAGCGCGATCAACACCGCCCATCCCGCCAAGCCGATATAACAAAGCAGCGACCATTCGGGGATACCCAGCGTGAGAAAAGTCCAGCCATGTGCGGCGCATTCTCCCGAGCCGTGCATCAGTTCTTTCAACACGTTGGACATGGGCATGGTTTCCAGCATGTAGTCGAGGCCTGGGCCGCACGCGGGCACTTGGTCGGGAGGAAGATGTTGTATCCAGATATGCCGCGATGCGACTGCCATGCCGGACAATGCCAGCAGCGAGATCAGTGCCGCATAGATACGTTCAGCGATACGTTTTGGGCCGTGCAAGGTCGCCAACACGAACACCGCCAGGATCGCGATGAAGATCACGCGCTGCACCATGCACAAGGGGCACGGGTCTTGATGTTTGACATATTGCAGATACAGGCCGAAACCCATCAGTCCGCTGGCAAACAACGCCCCCAACAGATACAACCAGCGATTAGCAATACGTTGCCATAGTTTGCACATAATCTATTCGTTCTCTTCTATCCACGCGGTTTGGATCGCTTCGAGTATCTTCTCGCCGCAATGATTGGGGTCGTCGTGAAAGTCTTCCAGTGCCATCACCCAGTTGCGCAGATCGACGAAATTCACATAGCGCGGATCGACCTCGGGCTTGCTGTCGGCGAGTGAGATGGCGATCTGGTGTATGTCAGTCCATTTCATTAGTGTCCCTCCTTGACCATGTTGATGGTGTATTTTGGGATCTCGACCACCAGATTTTCAGTGCCCACCAACGCCTGGCAGGACAGGCGCGAATTGGGTTCCAGCCCCCATGCCTTGTCGAGCAGATCGTCTTCCAACTCTTCGGAGGGTGCGAGCGAACCGAAACCCTGGCGCAAGATGACATGGCAGGTGGTACAAGCGCAGGATTTTTCGCAGGCGTGTTCTATCGCTATGCCGTTTTGCAGCAGCGTATCGCACAGCGACACGCCCGGTTGTCCTTCTATGAGCGCGCCATCGGGGCACAGCTCCACATGCGGCAGGACGATAATTTGTGTCATGACTTCACCTCCAACTCGGAAATATTTTTGCCGGCCAAAGCACGCGATACGCTTTTGTCCATCCGCGCCTGGGCGAAGCTGACGGTCGCATCATTCAAATTGGTGATCGCACGCTTGAGCAAAGCCGCATCGGTTTGTTGCAGACTGTCTTGCAACATTTGGACTTGTTCAACGATACGCTCGCGCTCAGCCTTAACCAGCAGATCACCATCCTGCGCCAAAGCATTCTGCACGGCTTCGATCAGCTGATGCGCCTCGGTCTGTTGTTCGCGCAAGGCACGCGCCTGCATATCCTCTTTGGCGTACTGCCCCGACTCTTGCAACATGCGGGTGATCTCACTATCACTCAATCCGTAAGAAGGTTTCACTTCTATCATGGCCTCGACCCCGCTGCCCATCTCGCGCGCCGCTACGCTTAACAGGCCGTCGGCATCCACTTGGAAAGTCACGCGTATCCGCGCCGCGCCTGCCACCATCGCGGGAATGCCGCGCAGTTCAAATTTGGCGAGCGAACGGCAATCGCTGACCAACTCGCGCTCGCCCTGTACCACATGGATACTCATGGCGGTCTGCCCGTCTTTGTAGGTGGTGAATTCCTGGGCACGCGCGGTCGGTATCGTACTGTTGCGCGGAATGAGCTTTTCCGCCAGACCGCCCATCGTTTCCAGCCCTAACGACAACGGAATCACATCCAGCAGCAACCAGTCATCCTCGCCGCGATTGCCTGCCAACAGATTGGCCTGGATGGCCGCACCCAAGGCCACAACTTTGTCGGGGTCGAGATTGGTCAGCGGGGTTTGCGCGAAGAATTCGCCGACCGCGCGCTGCACCTGCGGCATGCGCGTCGCGCCCCCCACCATCACTACGCCGTTGACATCCTGGACCTTTAGACCCGCATCACGCAGAGCGCGGCGCATGGGTTGCAAAGTGCGCTGCACCAGATTGTTCGACATCTCGTGGAATGCAGCCTGGCTCAATACATTGTCGATGATCTCTCCGCCCGACAGCATCACGGTGATGCGCGCCTCCGCATGTTCGGTCAATTGCTCTTTCGCGGTGCGCGCTTGAGTGAGCAGCAGTCGCGTATCTTGCGGGCCCAATGCCGATAGCGCGTTTTTTTCCAGCAGCCAGCAATAGATGCGATGATCGAAATCGTCTCCGCCCAAAGCCGAATCCCCATTGGTGGACAACACCTCGAACACGCCGCGAGACAGCCGCAAGATGGAGATATCGAACGTGCCGCCGCCCAGGTCGTACACGGCATACACCCCTTCCGAACCGTTATCCAGACCGTAGGCGATGGCCGCCGCCGTCGGCTCGTTGAGCAAACGCAACACGTTCAATCCCGCCAGACGGGCCGCATCCTTGGTCGCCTGACGTTGCGCGTCGTCAAAATAAGCCGGTACGGTGATGACCGCACCGACCAGCTCGCCACCCAGCGAGGCTTCGGCGCGGGCGCGCAACATCTTGAGGATTTCGGCTGACACTTCGACCGGACTTTTCGCCCCCGCCACGGTGCGCAACCGCACTTGCGCACCGTGGGGCGCGGAATCATCCAGGAAACGATACGGGAAGCGACTGATGTCGCCGATGTCGGCCAAGCCGCGCCCCATAAAACGTTTCACGGAGCTGATGGTGTTGGTCGGGTCTTCGCTTTGCGTGCGCTGCGCTTCCTCGCCCACCAGAATATTTTGCGCGTCCAGATAACGCACCACAGAGGGCAGCATGGCGCGCCCCTGTTCATCGTTCAGCACGGTGCTGATGCCGTTGCGAACGGTCGCGACCAGGGAATTTGTCGTGCCCAAATCTATGCCCACCGCCAGCCTGTGCTGGTGCGGGGCAGTACTCATGCCGGGTTCGGAAATTTGTAGTAAAGCCATGTTAGTTGGTCGTCGTAAGACGCAAGTTGGTAGTTGGCATCATCGGTGAGCGGCATCCGCTAAAAACTTACGTCTTACGTCTCACGACTGCCTTTAATTGTCTATTTCATCGTAAGCGGCATGTATCTCTTCCGCGAGTTTTTCCATGAAGCGCAGTTTGCGCACCAATTCAGCAGCGGCGGCATAGTTTTTTTCGGTGTCGATTCTATCCGCAAGCTGACCCTCTAGCTCAGCCGTTTCAGCTTGTATGCGGGTTTCCAACTCGCTGAGCAGCTCGGCATCGCGCGCCTGTTGCGCCTCCTTGACTGCCTCGCGCCATTCCATTTGCGCGATCAAAAAATCCATCGGCATTGCCGTATTGGTTTCTTCCTGGGTATCGACCCCATTGAGTTTCAACAAATATCGCGCACGGCGCAAAGGGCTACGCAAGGTCTGATAGGCCTCATTCACGAAAGTCGCCTGCTGCATCGCCACACGCTGTTCGGCATCGGGCAAGTGTGCGAATTTATCGGGATGTACCACCATCTGCATGGCGCGATATTGCCGCTCAAGCAACTGCGTATCCAGATGAAAAGACTGCCCCAGCCCAAAGAGCTGAAAAAAAGTTTTCTGGAAATCTAGGCTGAATGCAGACATGCGGATGGCAAAATTCGAAAGTGGGAGACAGCAGATCCGGCATCACGCCGTGCACGAGAAAAATCTTCCAGACTAGACCTGAAAACTCTCACCGCAACCGCATTCGTTTTTGACATTGGGATTGTTGAATTTGAAACCCTCGTTCAGACCTTCGCGCTGAAAATCCAATTCCATACCGTCTATATAGGGCAAGCTTTTTGGATCGACCAACAGCGTTACGCCATTGCTCTGAAACTGCAAATCATCGTCACCCAAAACATCGGCGAATTCCAGCTTGTACGCCATGCCGGAACACCCCGTGGTACGCACCCCGATACGCAAACCCACGCCCTTGCCGCGTTTGGCGATGAAGTTTTGTACGTGCCTGGCGGCGGTTTCAGTCAACGTGATACCCATGCCCATTCTCCTTGCCGATCAAACGCTGCCGTGGCACGCAGCAGTCTCAATACTTGCGCCATGCTTGGCTTTGTAATCCGCCACCGCCGCTTTGATGGCATCCTCCGCCAGTATAGAGCAGTGAATTTTCACCGGCGGCAAAGCCAGTTCTTCCGCGATCTGCGTGTTCTTGATCAGCAGGGCTTGCTCGATGGTCTTGCCCTTGACCCACTCGGTCACCAGTGAACTTGACGCGATGGCCGAACCGCAGCCGTAAGTCTTGAACTTGGCATCCTCGATCAATCCGTCCTTGCCCACTTTGATTTGCAACTTCATCACGTCACCGCAAGCCGGCGCGCCTACCATACCGGTTCCCAAGCCTTCCGCATCTTTCGCGAAAGAACCCACATTGCGCGGATTTTCGTAATGATCCAAAAGTTTTTCGCTGTATGCCATTTTTAATGCTCCTTAATTCAAATAAGAGAACCGATGATTTGCGCGGCTGGCAAGACGGGGGTCAGTGCCGTTTGCTGTGTTGCAAACAAACTGGCCGACAACGCCGCCAGACGCGCAAAGGGCGGTTCTCTAATGTGCCGCCCACTGCACGGTACTGAGATCAACACCGTCCTGATACATTTCCCAAAGCGGGGAAAGTTCGCGCAATTTACCAATCTTTTTCTTCAGCAAATCGATTACAAAATCGACCTCTTCCAAGGTGGTGAAACGCCCGACTGAAAAGCGTATTGAGCTATGCGCCAATTCGTCGCTGCGTCCCAACGCACGCAACACATAAGAAGGTTCCAAGCTCGCCGAAGTGCAGGCCGAACCACTGGAAACCGCGACATCCTTGATCGCCATGATCAACGATTCGCCTTCCACAAAATTAAAACTCAGGTTCAGATTGTGCGGCACACGCTGCCCCATATCGCCGTTGATATGCACTTCTTCCATGGTCATCAATCCCGCCAACAAACGATCACGCAGCATGCGTACGCGCTCGTTCTCTGTCGCCATCTCCGCCTGTGCGATGCGGAATGCCTCGCCCATACCGACGATCTGGTGCGTCGCCAACGTCCCCGAACGCATACCGCGCTCGTGACCACCGCCGTGCATCTGCGCTTCCAGACGCACGCGCGGCTTGCGTTGCACGTACAGCGCACCTATTCCCTTCGGGCCATAGGTCTTGTGCGCGGAGAAGGACATCAAATCGACCTTGAGTTGCCGCATGTCGATATGCACCTTGCCCGTGGCTTGTGCAGCATCAACATGGAACACAATGCCACGCTCGCGGCATATCTCGCCAATGGCGGCGATATCCTGTATCACGCCAATCTCGTTGTTCACGTACATGATGGACACCAGGATGGTATCGGGACGCAACGAGGCTTTGAATTTTTCCAAATCCAGCAAGCCATTGGGCTCGGGGTCGAGATAAGTCGCCGCAAAGCCTTCACGCTCCAACTCGCGCACGGTATCAATCACGGCCTTGTGTTCGATGCGCATGGTGACGATGTGCTTGCCTTTGCCCTGATAAAAATGAGCAGCACCCTTGATCGCCAAATTATTCGATTCGGTCGCGCCCGAGGTCCAAACAATCTCTTTGGGGTCGGCATTGACCAACGCCGCCACCTGGGCACGCGCCAACTCGACTGCCTCCTCGGCTTCCCAGCCGTAATGATGGGAGCGGCTGGCGGGATTGCCGAATTTCTCGGTCAGAAACGGAATCATCTTTGCCGCCACACGCGGATCGACCGGTGTGGTTGCGGAATAATCCATATAAATGGGTAACTTCATCGGTACGTTTCCCTAGTTACAGTGCGGCGTGCTTGGCAACAGATTTTGGCGGCTTCACCGACGAAATCCCCGCACCGCTGTTCGCATGACTATCGATGAGCTGCTGCAAACTCACCTCGGTCAAATACTCGTGTATCTTGCCATTCAAGCCCATCCACAAATCGTGTGTGATGCATTGCCGGTCTTGATTGCAATTACCCTTGCCACCACAGCTCGTCGCATCCAATGGCTCATCGACCGCGACCACGATATCGGCGATGGATATTTTTGCACTGGGGCGCGCCAGGCAATAACCGCCGCCCGGTCCGCGCACACTGTCCACGATGCCATTTCTGCGCAGCTTGCCGAACAATTGTTCCAGATAGGACAACGAGATACTTTGCCGCTCGCTGATACCGGCCAGGGTAACAGGCACGGTCCGCCCGCCACGCATTGCCAAATCAACCATCGCCGTTACTGCAAACCGCCCTTTTGTCGTTAATCGCATCGCACTTCCTCCACGAAAAATAAGTTAACAATCCTCCCCCGAGCTGCCGCCATCATAAAATACCTGATTCTTTTAATCAACTATTTTATTCAGGTGGTTCGGGTCGAATTTCTCCGCCGTGGCACACTCTTCATCCACCGGAACACCCATTTTTTCGAGCTGTTGCAAAATAAATTCAATCCGCTGATCGACCGTCACACTATGCCCAAGCAAACCATGCAAAGCTTTGTTGACCGGATCGTTTTGATCATTGCCTATGCCGTAGGCATTGAATCCAGGCGCGGCTTTTTTCTCCTCGTCCAGGATACGTGCCGGAATACCGGCGGCGGTTGCGCCAGCTGGCACATCCTTCACCACCACCGCATTCGAGCCGATCTTGGCACCCGCGCCTATTGTGATCGGCCCGAGGATCTTGGCACCTGCCCCCACCACCACGCCATTCTCCAAGGTGGGATGACGCTTACCCTCTTTCCATGACGTACCGCCCAGCGTTACACCGTGATACAGCGTCACATCGTCGCCGATCTCGGCGGTCTCACCGATGACCACCCCCATACCATGGTCGATGAAAAAACGCCGGCCGATGGTCGCGCCGGGATGGATCTCGATGCCGGTCAAGCCGCGCGCGATATGCGACACGAACCGCCCCAGCCATTTTAGATTGGCATGCCACAGGGTGTTCGCCATGCGATGCAAGATGCGCGCGTGCAAACCCGGATAGCAGGTCAACACCTCGAAGGTGCTGCGCGCCGCCGGATCCCGCGCGAACACACTGGCGACATCTTCCCTAATGTTTTTGAACATGCTCTTGCTCTTCGATGTAACGCATTTTGAGGCGCGCATTGTACTCGGTCGTGACGCTCAAGATACCGCGCAGGATGTTCACCTCGTCCGCTTCCAGTCGCGCTCTCGCATACAGGCGGCGCAAGCGTTGCATCATGCGCGTCGGATTTTGCGTGGTGAAGAAACCGATCTCGAACAGGGCCTTTTCCAGATGCGCAAAATAACCCTCCACTTGCTCGTACTGCGCGGGTCGCATGGTCGGCTCTTGAGGCGCGAAGCTGTGTGCCGCCACATTCAACTCATACGCCATCACCTGCACCGCAGCGGCCAGATTCAGCGAGGAAAACTCCGGGTCGGCAGGGATGTTCACCAACAGTTGCGAGCGTCCGGTCTCGTCGTTGGTCAGCCCCGACATCTCCGTACCGAACAACAACGCCACCGGGTGCGCAGTCGCCTCCTGCAAGACCAATGGCATCGCTGCACGCGGCGTCTTCACTTCAAGCGAAATGTCGCGCAGCCGTGCCGTCATGCCCACGGTGTACACCACGCCCTGCAAGGCCTCATCGATAGAGCCGCATACCACCGCGTTCTGCAAGACATCATCCGCCCCGGCCGCCATCGCACTGGCTTGCGCATCGGGGAAGTGGCGCGGATTGATGAGGTATAGATGCCGCAAGCCCATGGTCTTCATGGCGCGCGCCGCTGCGCCGATATTGCCTGGATGGGTGGTATGACTCAGCACGACCCTGACATTGCTTAAATGATTTTGTTTATTCAAACCGTAATACCAACTAAAATACGCGCCGAATTTCTCCAGCTCATTAAAAAGGTCGTACTGATTATGCATCCCATGCTCAACATCGCGGTGAAGGCCGCGCGCCGCGCCGGCAATCTGATCTATCGCTCCACAGACAAGATCGATCACCTCACCGTGACCAAAAAATCGCACGCGGACTTCGTGACTGAAGTCGACAGAGCCGCCGAGCAGGTCATCATGCAGACCCTGCTGGAAGCCTATCCAGACCATGCGATTTTAGCAGAAGAGAGCGGCACACACGGTGAATCCGAGTACGTCTGGATCATCGACCCGCTAGACGGCACGACCAATTTCCTGCACGGCTTCCCGCAATTCGCGGTATCCATCGCCCTGCAACACAAAGGCATTTTGACCCAAGCGGTGATATACGATCCTGTGCGCAACGAACTGTTCACCGCCACACGCGGACGCGGCGCGTTCCTCAACGACAAACGCATCCGTGTCACCAAACGCCTGCACATGGCAGACGCGCTGATCGGCACGGGCTTCCCGTACAGCAACTTCCAGCACCTAGATGCCTACCTCGCCATCTTGCGCGATGTGATGCAGCAATCCTCCGGCCTGCGCCGCCCCGGCTCTGCCGCGCTGGATCTGGCCTGGATGGCGGCGGGTCGCTACGACGGTTTTTTTGAGACCGGCTTGAAACCTTGGGACATCGCGGCGGGTTGTTTGCTCATCACCGAAGCGGGCGGCATGGTCAGCGATCTGGCGGGCAACCAGAACCATCTCAAGTCCGGCCATATCTGCACGGGCAATCCCGACATCCACACGCATCTGCTGAAGATCATCACGCCGCATCTGTCTGCCGGACTGAAGGGCTAGTAAACCACGATGTCTGCCGACGCAGCCAACAACGGTATTGAGAAGCATGTAGGTGGGAATCACACGCCAATGATGCAGCAGTACCTGCGCATCAAAGCCGAGCATACCGACAAGCTGCTGTTCTATCGCATGGGCGATTTTTACGAGTTGTTCATGGACGATGCGGTGCGCGTCGCCAAGCTGCTCGACATCACACTGACTCAGCGCGGCGCGTCCAACGGCAACCCGATCAAGATGGCGGGCGTGCCGTATCACGCAGCGGAGCAATACCTCGCGCGTCTGGTCAAGATGGGCGAATCCATCGCCATCTGCGAACAGATCGGCGACCCGGCCACCAGCAAAGGTCCGGTCGAACGCAAAGTGGTGCGCATCGTCACGCCAGGCACGGTTACCGATTCCGCCCTGCTGGAAGAGAAGCGCGACAACCTGCTGCTGTCTTTACATCAACGTCACAACAAACTCGGGTTGGCTTGGCTGAATCTGGCTTCCGGGCAATTTTTCGTGTGCGAGACAACCGCCGCGAATCTGCCCGCCGAACTGGAACGACTGCAACCCTCGGAAATCCTGCACGCCGAAAATTCCGCGCCGCAAGCCAACATCCATACAGCTTTTAAGTCACTGCCCGATTGGTATTTCGAACTGGACACCTCTCGCCGCGCCCTGTGCCAGCAGTTCGCTACGCTAGACCTCGCCGGATTCGGTTGCGATGAGTTGACGGTGGGACTGGAAGCGGCGGGCGCGTTGCTCGGCTACGCCAAACTCACCCAGGGTCAGGCCATCAGCCACATTCGCAGCATGCAGGTGTACAGCGCGGATCACTATGTACGCATGGATGCCGCGACGCGACGCAATCTGGAGATCACTCAGACCCTGCGCGGCGAGCCAGAACCCACGTTGCTCTCACTGCTCGACACCTGCGCGACCAACATGGGCAGCCGCCTACTCGCCAACTGGCTGCATCATCCACTGCGCGACCGCGCGGTACTGAATGCCAGGCTGCAAGCTGTCGAACAACTGAACAAAACGCATCGCGTCGTCCACGACCTGCTCAAACCCAGCGTCGATGTGGAACGCATCACCGCGCGCATCGCCTTGCGTTCTGCCCGTCCGCGCGATCTGTCCGGGTTGCGCGACACGCTGCTGACCTTGCCGCAGTTGCACGGCACACTGGCGCAGTGTGATGCCATGCTACTCAAGCAATTGGCCGATGCACTGCAAGCCGACGCGCAACTCGTCACCATCCTGCAAACTTCGCTCAAGCCCGAACCTTCCAGCGTCCTACGCGAAGGCGGCGTCATCGCGGACGGCTTCGATGCCGATCTGGATGAGTTGCGCGGTATCCAGACCCACTGCGGCGATTTCCTGCTGGAACTGGAAGCGCGCGAACGCGCCCGTACCGGCATCACCACCTTAAAAGTGGAATACAACCGCGTGCATGGTTTCTACATCGAAGTAAGTGCTGCCCAATCCGTCAACGTGCCGGACGATTACCGCCGCCGCCAGACATTGAAAAATGCCGAGCGCTACATCACGCCGGAACTCAAAGCGTTCGAAGACAAAGCCCTCTCCGCCAACGATCGCGCACTGGCGCGCGAAAAATTCCTCTACGATCAATTGCTCGACCAACTCGCGCCGTTCATCCCGCAACTGCAACGCATCGCCGCCGCCATCGCCGAACTGGATGTGCTCGCCACGTTTGCCGAGCGCGCCGTCACGTTGAATTTCAGCGCGCCGCGATTCGCCGACGATGCACAGATCAGCATCATCCAGGGGCGGCATCCTGTAGTGGAAGCACAAGTGGATACGTTTACGCCGAACGACACCACGCTGGGCGATGCGCGCCGTACGCTGCTCATCACCGGTCCGAACATGGGCGGCAAATCCACCTACATGCGCCAGGTCGCCATCATCGCCTTGCTCGCGCATATCGGCAGTTTCGTCCCCGCACAAGCGGCGGTACTGGGCGAGATCGACCAGATCTTCACGCGCATCGGCGCGTCGGACGACCTTGCCAGCGGACGTTCCACTTTCATGGTCGAGATGACCGAGGCCGCCAACATCCTGCATAACGCCACGGAAAAAAGTCTGGTGCTGGTGGATGAGATCGGACGCGGCACTTCAACGTTTGACGGTCTCGCCTTGGCCTACGCCATCGCCCGTCACCTGCTGGACAAGAACCGCAGCTACACCCTGTTCGCCACGCACTATTTCGAACTGACGCGACTGTCCGAAGAGTTCGCGCAACTCGCCAACGTCCATCTCGCCGCCATCGAGCACCAGCACAGCATCGTGTTCCTGCACTCGGTCAACGAGGGCGCGGCCAGCCAGAGCTACGGCCTGCAAGTCGCCGCCCTCGCGGGCGTGCCTAGCGAGGTCATCAAGGCGGCGAAAAAACAACTGCGCAAACTAGAACAGAACAGTGCCGCACAAAACCCACAAGGGGATTTATTTGACAAAAAACCGGAGCTATCAGAACCGGAAGAACATCCGACATTGAAATTTCTGCGTGAATTGCAACCGGACGAACTGAGTCCGAAGGACGCACTGGAGAAGTTGTATCAGTTGAAGCATCTGGTGTAGCAGGACGTTTTCCAGAACGCAGCGAGCATCTCTATCGTTGTTGGCGGCTTTGATCAACGGTATCATCAGCCTGTCAGAAAACAACTTGGCATCCATCATTCTATGCAACACAACCATTCCTTCTCGACAGAAAAAAACAATTCTGGCGAATCTGATTTTTTGACTGAATTAGCGGGCGAAGCCACGCAAAAAATCAGGGCCGTGGAGTCAGAGGAGGCAACTCGCCAAACCAGATTGACCGCCGTACACACGGCACTGCAACAGATTGCAAAATACCTGACTCAATTCTCCAGTCATCTGAATAAAATCCAACCCGCGATACCGCGCACATACGGTTTGGACATCCAACTGGCCTGTGACGCACTGCAATGGTCGGAGGGGTTCGTCGACTTTCGCAAACAAAGCCTGTCCGAAAATGCACTTCTTGATCATGTAACGTTGCGCATCAGGCTGACTAACACCGCGCCTATCACACTCAAAAGAAGATGGCATCAACTCACTAATCTTAAAAAAGAACTGGATCTGATCGGACTGCGGCCGGTCACCGATTTGGATACATTGCTGCGTGATTTCCCCCAACAAGAATTCTTCATCATAACGGTCGAGCCAGATTTCCAAATACGCATGCAGTTCCAGGCGAATTACGACGCGGGTGTGATCGACCTGCGCTGCAACAACTTTGTGGATTTCGGGACGCATTCTTTCACACTCGAACCCGAGGCGTTCACTAGTCAACTCTTGGATGAACTTGGACGATTCCTCATCGGCCGCAAAGCAGAATTGCCCGGAATGTTGGGCAAAAATCGTCCTCAATTGCCGCTGATTCCCACCCGGTAAGCACGGTGCCCCACCTCGTCGCATCCATCTCCGGCCACGGTTTCGGCCATGTCGCGCAGACCGCGCCAATACTCAATGCCTTGCATCGTCTGCTGCCGAAGTTGCGTATCACGGTGCGCTCCGCCGTGCCGCTATCGCATCTGCGCACACGCCTGCACGCGCCTTTCACCCATCTGCAAAGCGAGGGGGATATCGGCATGGTGATGTCTTCCGCGCTGGACGTACGTGTTGCGGCGAGCCGCGCCGCGTACCAAGCATTTCATGCCGATTGGGATGCGCGGGTGAATGCGGAAGCGGCGTTATTGCGCGAATTGCAAGCCGACTTCGTTTTTTCCAACGTGGGCTATTTGCCACTGGCGGGAGCACAGCGGGCAAGGCTTCCGAATGCCGCGCTGTGTTCGTTGAACTGGTATGACATCTATCGCCATTACTGCGGTGAAGACTTTATCGCCGCGCAGATCAAAGCCTGTTACGCCAACGCGGATGCCTTCCTGCGCGCCACGCCGGGCATGGCGATGCAGTCGCTACCCAATCTCATCCCGGTCGCACCCGTCGCCGACGTGGGTAACCACCGACGCGATGTGCTAAACCGCCACTTGAGATTATCGAATGCGGAGAATCTGGTACTGGTGAGCATGGGCGGCATCGCGACGCGCCTACCTATGGAACGCTGGCCGCGCATCGACGGCGTGCGGTTTCTGGTACAAGACAGTTGGCAGATACAGCATCCCGATGCCATCGTGCTGGAATCACTGCCGCTGAGCTTCAGCGACCTGCTCGCCAGCTGCGACACACTGTTGTGCAAGCCGGGTTACGGCAGCTTCGTCGAAGCCGCCTGCGGTGGCGTGCCTGTGCTGTACGTGAGCCGCGCGGACTGGCCGGAGTCGGCGGCATTGGTCGAGTGGCTACAACGACACAGCGCATGCCGAGAAGTATCGCGCGAACGACTGGAGCAAGGCGACATCCGCCGTGAATTAGCCGTGCTTTTCCGGCATCAACGCGTAGAGCCACCCGTTCCCTCTGGTACGATGCAGGTCGCGGCTTGGCTGGCGAACAGGCTGTCAGTTTGAGCAGTTGATTGCGATGTCGAACGGTCATGCCTAGAACGCGCTATACGACGGTCAAAATCAAGTGCAGATGACCCACGCGGACATGAGATGAGGCTGGTCGTTCGACACCGCCTAGACTGGCCCAACAGTCAGATCAGAAGCTGTGTTCTGCCGCCGGGAAATTGCCGTTCTTGACTTCACTGACGTAGTGTTTGACGGCATCCTGGATCGAATCCGCACCACTCATAAAGTCCTTCACAAAACGCGCCTTCTTGCCGGGATAGATACCCAGCATATCGTGCAGTACCAGTACCTGACCTGCGCAACCCGCGCCCGCGCCGATGCCGATGGTGGGGATGGTCAGTTGGGCGGTGATGTCGGCGGCCAGCGCGGCGGGGACAGCTTCCAGCACGATTATGCCGGCACCTGCCTGCTGCAAGGCCAGCGCGTCAGCGATCAGTCGCTGTGCGGCTTCGGCGTTCTTGCCCTGCACGCGATAGCCGCCCAGCTGGTGTACCGATTGCGGGGTCAGCCCAATGTGACCGCACACCGGAATGCCGCGCGAGGTAAGAAAGTGCACGGTCTCGGCCATCTCAGCCCCCCCCTCCAGCTTGACCATCTGCGCACCGGCGGCCATCAGGCGTGCGGCATGGGCGAATGTTTCCTGCGGGTTGATCTGAAACGTGCCGAACGGCATGTCGGCGATGACAAAGGCCAGCTTTGCGCCGCGCGCCACACAGGCGGTGTGATAGACCATATCATTGAGCGTCACCGGCAAGGTGGTCTCATGTCCCTGCAACACCATGCCCAGCGAGTCGCCCACCAGCAGCACGTCGACACCCTGTGCCTCGAGGAGCGCGGCGAAGCTCGCGTCATAGCACGTCAGCATGGCGATTTTTTCGTCCTGCTTGCGCAAGGTTTGCAGCGCGGTCAAGGTGGTACGCATCTCATCCTCCCAAACTAAAAAACTCGCGCGAGCCGCGCATACCTTGGATGCGTTGCAGCAACAGGGCGAAATCGTCATCGTTCCCGACCAGATTCAGATTGTCGCTATTGACCACCAGCACAGGTGCGGCATCGTAGTGATAAAAAAAGTCGCTGTAACTTTGCGCCAATCTCACCAGATAATCATCCGAAATATTTTGCTCGTAACGCAAGGCGCGCTTCTGCACCCGGCTGATCAGCGTATCCGCCGAGGCTTGCAGATAGATTACCAAATCAGGTGCGGGTGCTTGCACGGCCAAGCCTTGATAGATCTGCCGGTACAAGGCGAACTCCGCCTCGGACAGGTTCAGACGCGCGAACAGCATGTCCTTGTCAAACAGGTAGTCCGAGACGGTGGTTTCCTGGAACATGTCCATCTGCGTGAGATCGCGCACTTCGTTGCCGCGCTGGAACAGAAAGAACAGCTGGGTCGCCAGCGCGTGGCGCGCGGGGTCCTGATAAAACTTGGCGAGAAAGGGATTCTCCTCCGGCTTCTCCAACAACGAGCTGGCATTGAGATGATGTGCCAGGCGGCGCGCGAGACTGGTCTTGCCCACGCCTATCGGGCCTTCGACCACCACGTAACGATACTTCTCAAACCACATCTTCATCCTCGCGTATCCGTTGCAACGGCGATTCCCGGCAGGCTGACAGGGCGGATGCGGCACTGCCCACCACCGGGATGACGCAATCGGGCTTTATCTCCAGCAACGGCTGCAACACGAAGGCGCGCAAATGCATCTGCGGATGCGGGATGGTCAGCCCGTGCTCGTGCAACACCAGATCGTCATACAGCAACATATCCAGATCGAGCGTACGCGGGGCATTCTGGAAAGTGCGCTCACGGCCATGTTGATGCTCGATGCCCAACAGGGCTTGCAACAAGGCCTGCGGCGTCAACGAGGTGGAGAGCTGCACCACCGCGTTGACGAAATCCGGTTGGTCAACATAGCCCACCGGTGCACTGGCATACAAGGAAGAGCGTGCCAGCAAACGTGTTCCGGGTAATCCGGCCAGTGCCGCAAACCCACGCAACACCTGACGACGCGGGTTGTCGAGATTGCTCCCCAATGCTACGAACGCGATATGCGACATCACTCGGCCGCCGCACTCGCGCCTGCCGCCGGTTTGCCGCGCGGCTTGCGGCGGCGACGCTTTTTATCGCCGGATTTCTCCGGTTGCAACATCTCCTCGCGCCGCTCGCTGCCGGCATCCTGGAACTCGTCCCACCACAAACCCAACTCATCGTCCACTTCACCGCTGGCACAACGCAACAACAGAAAATCGTAACCGGCGCGGAAACGCGGATGCTCCAGCAAGCGGAACGGGCGTTGCCCCGAGCATTGCCCGAAGCGTTGCTGCAACAGCCAGATCTCTTTCATCACCGCGTCATGGCGGTGCGGGATCGCCATGCGCGCTTTCTGTTTGGCGAGCACTTCATCCATCGCCTCGTGCATCGCACCGATGGGACGCTCGCCGTTCTTCACGCGAATCTCCCACGCGCTATTCACCTCGGGCCACAACAGCGCGGCGAACAAGAAGGCTGGAGACACGGTCTTGTCCTGACGCAACCTGTCATCGGTATTGCGCAATGCCAGCATGATGAATTTTTCGCCCATAGGCTGCTCCCAGATCACATCCAGCAGGGGCAGCAGACCGTGATGCAGATCCATCTTGCGCAACTGCTGGATGCACTCGACCGAGTGGCCGGACAACAGCATCTTCAAGACCTCGTCGAGCAGGCGCGCTTCCGGCACGTTATCCAGCAAGTCTTTCATGCCGGCGATGGGTGCGGCGGTCGCGGTATCCAGCTTGATGCCCAATTTGGCGGACAGGCGCACCGCGCGCAGCATACGCACCGGGTCTTCCCGATAGCGAACCACCGGGTCGCCTATCATGCGCAACACGCCATTACGGGTATCCGCGTAGCCCTGGTGAAAATCGCATATCTCTTGTGTGCTGGGATCGTAGAACAGCGCGTTGGCGGTGAAATCGCGGCGCGCGGCATCCTGCTCCTGATCGCCGAACTCGTTGTCACGCAGCAAACGCCCGTGCTCGTCGGTCTGCGCATCTTCGGCTTCTATCATGCGGCGGAAAGTCGAGACTTCGACCACTTCCTCGCCGAACATCACATGCACCAGACGAAAACGGCGACCGATGATGCGCGAGCGACGAAACACCCGGCGCACCTGCTCGGGCGTGGCATCGGTCGCCACGTCAAAATCTTTGGGGGTTTTATCCAGAAGCAGGTCGCGCACCGCACCGCCCACCACATAAGCCTGATAACCCGCCGCCTGCAAGCCATCGGTCACCTTCTTTGCGCCATAACTGATCTGCGTACTGGCGACCCCGTGCAAGGCGAACGGGATGATTTTGGCGTTGCCTACCGTTTTGACTTTTTCGGACTTGCGGAACACGCGTTTGAGGAATTTTTTGATCATCGGTTTTGCCAGATAAAACGCGACCGGGTCGCGTGAAAGAGCGCGGATTATACACTGCCAGATTACGCGCACGGACAGTGCCTCGGCAAACAAAAAACGCGCCGTGCGGCGCGTTTCCTCAATCCTGTCCGGCCACTCAACCCTTCAGGCAAGAACTCATGAACGCCTTGCGCTCCGCACCTTTCAATGCTTTGCTCTTGGCATCCGCATTGCAAGATTTCATCTTGTCTTGCTGTTTGGCCGGCGCAGCGGCACTGGCTGTAGCTTTGGCTTCTGATTTGGCAGCAGGCGCGGCGGCGGCTTCGCCCTTCAACACATAATCCTTCTTCAGGCATTTGCTCATGAACGCCTTGCGCTCGTCACCTTTCATGCCCTTGGCCTCCTTGTTGCAACCCTTCATCTTGTCCTGTTGTGCACCCGCAAAAGCCGGCGCGGAAACAACGACAGCGAAACCCAAACATGCCAACGCGATCAATTTCTTCATGAAGCTCTCCTTGGAAGTGAAATAGGGGGAACGATTCCCTTGGTTGCAGAAACAGGGCCATAAACCGGCGGGATGCACACCGCGCCCTTACGGCCCCGGCGAGTTTAACGCACCCGCCAGCCATTTGGTATACAGACGCGCTGCGATTTGATGCAAGCCGTGCAAGTGCTGTCCGGCTTGCGCACGCATCTCATGCGCCGTTTGCACATAAGGGCCGCTTGCCGTCGCGATCTCATCCGCGCCGACCGCACACCACGCCTCTATCATCACCGCTGTCATCTCGATATGGCATTGCAAGGCCAGATGTTTGCCGAGGACATAGCCCTGATTGGCGCAACCGGGACCGGACAGCACAGCAGTCGCGCCTTGCGGCAGGCTGAAGGTCTCGCCGTGCCAGTGAAAGGCACAGAAACTCCGCGCATCGCCGAACCAGTCGCGCGCGACGGCATTGTCCGCAATCGCCACTTCGCCCCAGCCGATTTCCTTGGTCGGATTGCGCGACACGGCTCCGCCGAGTGCCTTGGAAATCAGCTGCCCGCCCAGACAATGTCCCAACACCGGGATATCCATCGCCACCGCCTCGCGTATCAAAACCAGTACAGACTCGATCCACGGCAAATCATCGTTCACACTCATAGTCCCTCCCATGAACACCAAGCCTGAATAAGCCGATGCACCGGAAGGAACGGTATCGCCCGCGTCGATGGCGATCAGCGTCCAGGGAATGTTGCGCGCATCCAAGAACTCGGCCAGATAGCCCGGTCCTTCGGTGGCTGCGTGGCGGAAGATGGCGATGGGTTTCATGTCGTAAAGACGGGAATCAGGATTCAGGATTCAGTTAAGATCAGCGCGGCGGTTTTCCTGACTCCTGATTTTCAATCCCTGGTTTTGTCCCGCTCGATCAGCGCGTAGGCTGAATGGTTATGGATGGACTCGAAGTTCTCCGACTCCACGATGTAGGCATCGATGCGTTCGTCCGCGTTCAACACAGCGGCGACATCACGCACCATGTCCTCGACGAACTTGGGATTGTCGTAGGCGCGTTCGGTGACGTATTTCTCATCGGGGCGTTTCAGCAAACCATACAACTCGCAGGAGGCTTGCTCTTCGGCGATGCGCACCACGTCCTCGATCCAGACAAAACGGTTGGTGCGCAACGTGAGCGTGACGTGGGAGCGTTGATTATGCGCACCGCGCTCGGATATCTTCTTCGAGCACGGGCACAAACTGGTGACCGGCACGAGCACTTTCAGAGTCATGCGCGCACGGCCATCGACGATCTCACCGATCAGCGTGACATCGTAATCGAGCAGGCTCTGCACGCCGGAAACCGGCGCGGTCTTGTTCACAAAATAAGGAAAACTCATTTCGATGTAGCCGGACTGTGCTTCCAGACGGGCGACCATTTCGCTCAATATACTTTCAAACGACTCCACTGATATCTCGCGCTCATGCTGGTTCAAAATCTCGACAAAACGCGACATGTGCGTGCCCTTGAAATTATGCGGCAAGTGCACGTACATGTTGAAGGTGGCGATGGTGTGCTGCACCCCCACGCTCTTGTCTTTCACTTTGACCGGATGGCGTATACCTTTGATACCCACGCGATTGATGGCGATGCGACGCACATCGGCGGAGCTTTGCACATCGGCGATCGGATTTTTTTCGGGACGATTCATAGCGAACTTCCTGTTAAGTTTTAGGTGACCGGCAAATTATATCCAATCCAGACTAAATCACTCGGTTAATTTTTTGAGCTTAGTTTGCGCTGCACCGAGGCAACGATCCCGCCCGCGTCCAGGCCACAATCCGCCAGCATTTGCGCGGGGTCGCCCTGTTCGATGAAGCTGTCCGGCAGGCCGAGTTGCAACAGCGGCACGGTCAAGCCAAGTTGGTTGAGGCATTCCGCGACGGCACTGCCCGCGCCCCCTTGCAGCACATTCTCTTCCACGCTGACCAGCAGCTCGTGGTCGCGCGCGATCCGCGCGACCATCTCCGCATCCAGCGGTTTGACGAAACGCATGTTCACCACCGTGGCATCCAAAGATTCGGCTGCTCGCAGACCGGGCGCGAGCATGGAACCGAAGGCCAGGATGGCGACGCGCTTGCCACTGCGACGCAGCTCGGCTTTACCCACAGTCAACGCGCTCATCTCTTTTTGCACCGCCACGCCCGGCCCGATACCGCGCGGATAGCGCACCGCCGTGGGCGTATCCATCCGCATCGCGGTGTAGAGCATCCGCCGGCATTCGTTCTCATCGGCAGGGGTCATCACCGTCAGGTTCGGGATGCAACGCAAAAAACTCAGATCGAAACTGCCGGCGTGGGTGGCACCGTCCGCGCCCACCAGCCCGCCGCGATCGATCGCCAACAACACCGGCAGATTCTGTATCGCGATGTCGTGGATGAGTTGATCGTAGGCGCGCTGCAAGAAAGTCGAATAGATCGCCACCACCGGCTTGTAGCCGTCGCATGCCAAACCCGCCGCAAACGTCAGCGCGTGCTGCTCCGCGATACCCACATCGAAATAACGTGCCGGGAAACGTTCGGCGAACGCCGGCATCCCCGAGCCTTCGCACATCGCGGGCGTGATGCCCACGACACGCTGGTCTTGTTCGGCCATATCGCATAGCCACTGGCCGAAGACCTGCGTATAAGAAGGCTGGCTTGCGGGTTTGGAAACGATACCGTTGGTGCGGTCAAATTTGCTCACGCCGTGATACAGCAGGCAATCGGCCTCGGCCTTGTCGTAGCCCCGGCCCTTTTGCGTGACGATGTGCAGGAACTGCGGGCCAGTCAGCTTGCGGATATTGCCCAGTGTATCGAGCAACACGTCCACATCATGGCCGTCGATGGGGCCGATATAGTTGAAGCCGAATTCCTCGAACAGTGTGCCGGGTATCACCATGCCTTTGACATGCTCTTCGGCGCGTTTGGCGAATTCCAGCATGGGCGGCATACCCTTCAACATCTTCTCGCTGCCGCGCCGCATCGCCGCGTAGAAACGTCCCGACATCAGCTTGGCCAGATAATTGTTTAGTGCACCCACCGGGCGCGAGATCGACATATCGTTGTCGTTGAGGATGACCAGCAGGTTCGCATCCATCGCACCCGCATTGTTCAACGCCTCGAATGCCATGCCGCCGGTCATCGCGCCGTCGCCTATGATGGCCACGGCACGCCGCTCGCTGCCCGCCAACTGGGCCGCCACGGCCATGCCCAGTGCGGCACTGATAGACGTGCTGGAATGTCCGGTACCAAAAGTGTCGTAAGGACTTTCCTCGCGCTTGGGGAAACCGGCGAGGCCGCCCGCCATACGCAAGCTGCTCATCCGGGTGCGGCGACCCGTCAAAATCTTGTGTACATAAGTCTGATGACCGACATCCCACACCAATTTATCTTGCGGGGTGTCGAATACATAGTGCAGCGCGATGGTCAGCTCGACCGTGCCCAGATTGGAAGACAGATGCCCGCCGGTCTTGCTCACCGACTCGACCAGAAATTCGCGCAACTCGTCGGCCAACTGCGGCAGCTGCTCGCGCGACAAGAGGCGCAATTCTTCGGGACTGTTGATAGTGTTCAGCAAGGTATACATGTCAGTATTTTCGCAACACGATGAAATCCGCCAGTTCGCGCAAACGCCGCGCAGCCCCGCCGAACTCCGCCAGACTCTCCAGCGCGTCCTGATGCAACTGCCGCGCCATTCCGCGTGCGGCCTGCACACCCAGCAGGGTCACATAGGTCGGTTTGTCGTGGTCGGCATCCTTGCCTGCGGTCTTACCAAGCGTGGCGGTATCGGCTTCGGCATCCAGCACATCGTCCACCACCTGAAAAGCCAGCCCCACGCATTTGCCAAAATGGTTCAGTCTGGAAAGTTGCGCGTCAGTCGCGTTCCCGCAATGCGCGCCCAACAGAATGGCGGCGCGTATCAACGCCCCGGTCTTATGGATATGCATGAACTCCAGCTCGGGCACCGACAATGACTTGCCCACACTCGCCAAGTCGATCGCCTGGCCGCCCGCCATGCCGCGCGAGCCGGAAGCAGCCGCCAGCAGCTTGATCATTGCCAATTGCCGCGACGCATCATCACTCAAGCGATGTTCCGCCAACAACTGGAAAGCCAGCGTCTGCAAACTGTCGCCGACCAGCAGGGCTGTCGCCTCGTCATATTGGACGTGGCAAGTCGGCTTGCCACGGCGCAACACATCGTCGTCCATGCACGGCATATCGTCGTGCACCAATGAATAGGCGTGGATGAGTTCGACGGATGCCGCAGCGTATTGCGCGCGGGGCAGCTCTGCACCGACCAACTCGGCTGCGGCAAAGGTCAGTAAAGGGCGCACCCGCTTGCCGCCTTGCAACACCGCGTAGCGCATCGCCTGATGCAGCCGTTGAGGCGCGACTTCGGCGGGCGGCAGCAAGCCCGCCAACACGGTTTCAAAATGAGCGATGTGTGTGTTGGTCCAGCTCTGAAAATCAACGCTCATTAACTTTGTCCCGCCTCGAAGTCTTTCAGCACGCCTTCTTCCAACACGCGCACTTGCTGCTGCGCGTCATCCAGGCGGGTACGGCAAAATGCCAGCAACTCCGCACCGCGTTTATACGCGCCCAACGCGTCTTCCAGGGACAACTTACCCGCTTCCATATCGGCGACCAGGGTCTCCAATTCGGTCATCGCCGCCTCAAAGCCCGGAGCTTTTTGTGATTTTGCGACCATCTTCATCCCCCAGCTTGCAAAAGAACGGCATTCTACCGAACGCATCCACGCAGAGCCAGTTTTTGTCTGCGCCAGAGATTAACAGCCCGAGCGGCTGACATTTTTTACAGGCAATTTTTTACACTTCCCAGTCAGCCGGTTTTTGGTTAGGATGCGCCCAGCAAAAAATTCTCTCAGTATTCCTGCACCCCCCCCTAACTCTAAAACAAGCGAGATTTCACCATGAGCGAACATATCCATTACGTTTCCGATGCCACTTTTGACGCAGCCGTGCTGCAATCGCCGTTGCCCGTGCTGGTCGATTACTGGGCAGAATGGTGCGGCCCATGCCGCATGATCGCGCCTATCCTTGAAGAGATATCGAAGGAATATGACGGTCGTTTGAAAGTCGCCAAGGTCAACGTTGATGAAAATCAGCAGACCCCCGCAAAATACGGCATACGCGGAATTCCCACCCTGATGCTGTTCAAGAATGGCAATATCGAAGCCACCAAAGTGGGCGCATTGTCCAAATCCCAATTGACCGCTTTTATTGACAGCCACATCTAATACGTTTAGTGTCGCGCCCGCACTGCTGAAAAACCTTAAAGAAAACGGCCGCGCGGGTGCCTCGCACCATCTGATTCAACCCCTTCCTTCTCGCCTCGACTACCTCACGCATCGCTATGCATCTATCCGACATAAAACTCAAACACGTAACCGAACTGGTTGAAATGGCTGCGGCCAATCAAATCGAAAACGCCAATCGCATGCGCAAGCAGGACCTGATCTTCGCATTGCTGAAGAGCCAGGCGAAAAAAGGCGAGGCCATCTTCGGCGACGGCACGCTGGAGATCCTGCCGGACGGGTTCGGCTTCCTGCGTTCGCCTGACACATCCTATCTGGCCGGCCCGGACGACATCTACGTCAGCCCCAGCCAGATACGCCGCTTCAACCTGCATACCGGTGATTCGATAGAGGGTGAGATACGCACACCCAAGGATGGCGAACGTTATGTCGCGCTGGTCAAAGTGGACAAGGTCAACGACGAGCCGCCCGAGAACGCAAAGAACAAGATCCTGTTCGAGAATCTGACCCCGCTGTTCCCGACCTCACCGCTGAAGCTGGAACGCGACATACGCGCCGAAGAGAACGTCACCGGACGCATCATCGACATCGTCGCGCCGATCGGCAAAGGCCAGCGCGGCTTGCTGGTCGCCTCGCCCAAGTCCGGCAAGACGGTGATGCTGCAACACATCGCCCATTCCATCTCGACAAACAATCCCGATGCCACACTGATCGTGTTGCTGATTGACGAACGCCCTGAAGAAGTGACCGAGATGACGCGCACGGTGCGCGGAGAAGTGGTCGCCTCCACCTTCGACGAGCCCGCCACGCGTCATGTGCAAGTCGCCGAGATGGTGCTGGAAAAGGCCAAGCGTCTGGTGGAGCACAAGAAGGATGTCGTCATCCTGCTCGACTCCATCACCCGCTTGGCGCGCGCCTACAACACCGTCATCCCTTCATCCGGCAAGGTATTGACCGGTGGCGTGGATGCCAACGCGCTGCACCGCCCCAAACGCTTCTTCGGCGCGGCCCGCAACATCGAGGAAGGCGGCTCGCTGACCATCATCGCCACCGCGCTGGTGGATACCGGCTCGCGCATGGACGATGTGATCTACGAGGAATTCAAAGGCACGGGCAACATGGAAATCCATCTGGACCGGCGCATGGCCGAGAAGCGCGTCTATCCCGCCATCAACGTGAACCGTTCCGGTACGCGTAAAGAAGAGCTGCTCATCAAACCCGACGTGCTGCAACGCATCTGGCTGCTGCGCAAGCTGCTCTATCCTATGGATGAGCTGGAAGCGATGGAGTTCTTGTTGGACAAGATCAAAGCAACCAAAAACAACAACGAATTCTTTGATTCGATGAGGCGTTAAAGGTCAAGGTCGCGCATTTATAAAAATGGTTTTGACGGGGGCGTTTATTTATGTATAATCCGCGCCTTCGCAAAAACCGCACTTAATAGAGGTTGTTATGTACGCAGTCATTAAAACGGGTGGTAAGCAATATCGCGTTACTACCGGTGAAACATTAAAAGTAGAAATTCTCGCTGGCGACGTTGGCTCTGCTATCGTTCTGGACAAAGTCCTGATGGTATCGAACGGCGACAAGCTGTCTGTGGGCAAGCCTCTGTTGCCGGGTGCGACGGTTGCGGCAACCATCGTTTCACACGGTCGCGGCGACAAGGTTCGCATCTTCAAGATGCGCCGTCGTAAGCACTACCAGAAGAATCAGGGTCATCGTCAAAACTACACAGAGATCCGCATCGACGGCATTTCTGCGTAACAGCAAAGGAGCATAAAAAATGGCATCGAAAAAAGGCGGGGGTAGTACCAGTAACGGCCGCGACTCGCACTCGAAACGACTGGGTGTTAAGAGTTACGGCGGCGAATTGATTAACGCGGGCAGCATCATCATCCGCCAACGCGGTACCGAGTTCCATGCTGGCGACAACGTCGGCATGGGCAAAGACCACACGCTGTTTGCCAAGATCACCGGCAAGGTTGTGTTCGCAATCAAGGGCGCGCAACAACGCAGAACAGTTTCCATCGTCGCTGCGTAAGCTGCTCCGTTGGTATAAAACAGCCCTATCGTGAAGGTAGGGCTGTTTTCATTTATGGTAAATGAAAAATGAAGTTCATAGACGAATCCAGAATCGAAGTCTTCGCGGGCAAGGGCGGTAATGGCATCGCCAGTTTTCGCCGCGAAAAATACATCGACAAGGGCGGTCCCGATGGTGGTGACGGCGGACGCGGCGGCAGCGTGTGGGCGATGGCGGACAGCAACATCAACACGCTGGTGGACTTTCGTTTCCAGAAAACGCATCGCGCCAAGAACGGCGAATCGGGTCGCGGCTCGGACTGCTACGGCAAAGGCGCGGACGATGTCATCCTGCACATGCCGGTGGGCACGGTCATCACCGACCTGAACAGCGGCGAAGTCGTCGCGGACCTGATGATAGACGGTGAAAAGACCTTGCTCGCGCAAGGCGGCATCGGCGGCTTGGGCAACATCCATTTCAAATCCAGCACCAATCGCGCGCCGCGCCAATGCACGGCGGGTACGGAAGGCGAGACCCGTGAACTGCAACTGGAACTGAAAGTGCTCGCCGACGTGGGTCTGCTTGGCATGCCCAACGCGGGAAAATCCACGTTCATCCGCGCCGTCTCGGCGGCCAAACCCAAGGTCGCGGACTATCCCTTCACCACCCTGCATCCCAATCTGGGCGTGGTGCGCGTGTCGCACGAAAAGAGTTTCGTCATCGCCGATATTCCCGGCCTGATCGAGGGCGCGGCGGAAGGTGCGGGCCTGGGCCATCAATTTTTGCGCCATCTTGCGCGCACCCGCGTGTTGCTGCACTTGGTCGATCTGGCTCCGATGTATGAAGGCACGGACCCGGTCAAAGAGGCGCGCGCGATCCTGAACGAGCTGAAGAAATACGACGAGTCGCTGTACGACAAACCGCGCTGGCTGGTCCTGAACAAGCTCGACCTGCTGGAAGACCGCGATGAAAAAGTAGCCGCATTCCTCAAGGAATTCGACGACTACGACCGGCACTTCGCCATCTCCGCGATCAACGGCGAAGGCTGCAAGGAATTGACCTACGCCATCATGGAGCATCTCTTGATCATGCGTGAACAAGAGCGGGAAGTCGCAGCGGCGAGCGCGCAGGAAAGCGATGCCAGCACACTATAAAATCCAAATTTGCGAGCATTCGCCTTGCGAATTGCCTGCCTAAACCGCTTCGTCGCATCGCCGGACTTAGAAGTTTGAATTTTTGAGAAAGCATTCAACAAATGAAAACGGTTTTAACTTCTTGCAAACGTATCGTCGTCAAAGTCGGCAGCAGTCTGGTGACCAATCAGGGCGAGGGCCTGGACTTGAACGCGCTGGGCAACTGGGCGCGCCAGATCGCGGCACTCAATGCCAGCGGCCTTGAAGTGGTGCTGGTGTCATCCGGCGCGATCGCGGAAGGCATGCAGCGTCTGGGCTGGGCGGCACGCCCGACGCTTATACACGAGTTGCAAGCCGCTGCCGCTGTCGGACAAATGGGACTGGTGCAGGCATATGAAAGCTGTTTCCGTGTGCATAAACTGCATGCCGCGCAAGTACTGCTCACCCATGCCGATCTGGTCGATCGCGAGCGTTATCTCAACGCGCGCGCCACGCTGACCACCCTGCTGGGTCTTCGCGTCATCCCCATCATCAACGAGAACGATACCGTGGTCACCGACGAGATCAAGTTCGGCGACAACGACACGCTGGGCGCGCTGGTGACGAATTTAATCGATGCAGATGTGCTGGTGATACTCACCGATCAGTCGGGGCTATATACCGCCGATCCGCGCAAAGATGCGCACGCCACTCTGGTCGGCGCAGCCCAGGCGGGCGATGCCCAGCTTGAAGTGATGGCGGGCGGCGCGGGCAGTGCCATCGGTCGCGGCGGAATGCTGACCAAGATACTCGCGGCGAAACGCGCCGCACGCAGCGGCGCGCACACCGTCATCGCCTCCGGCCACGAACGCGATGTGTTGTTACGCCTGTTGCAAGGCGAAGCCATCGGCACGCTGCTCACCGCACCGACGCTGACTTTGGCGGCCCGCAAACAATGGCTTGCGGATCATTTGCAAGTCACCGGCAAACTCGTTTTGGATGACGGTGCGATCCAGGCCTTGCATGAGGGGAAAAGTCTGCTGCCTATCGGCGTAACCGGCGTGAGCGGTGAATTCCGGCGCGGTGCAGTGATCGCCTGCGTGAATGCCCAAGGACTGGACATCGCGCGCGGCCTGAGTAATTACAACGACGACGAGGCACGCCGTATCGCGCGTCACCCCTCCCAGGAAATATCCGGCCTGCTGGGCTATGGCGGCGATGCGGAACTGATACACCGGGATAATCTCGTACTGCTTTAAATTGCTTCGTTCGTGGTGAGTTGCTCGAACCATGAACGGATAATTATTGGCATTACCTACCCTTCGACAAGCTCAGGGCGAACGGTATTTTGAAATCACCACTAGGACCAACATGAAACGTATCGACGACGAATTTGCTTTTCAAGCGCGGGAACTCTCCAACCAGATCGAAGGCATCTTGGGCGACCCACCCGACCGGAAGAACTACAACAATGTGGTCAAAGCCCTGCTTGCCGAGTACGCCAAAAAGAATATCGTGGAAGACGTGAATCTGCTCAGTTTCGCGTTGGTCGATCATCTGACTTTCGACAAACCCGCTCGCTTGTTGACCGCCGCAAAAAAATACAACGTGCCGCATCCCGCCGAAGTCGCGGCCATGGTGTCGTGCGCCAGTGCGGACTACGCCACCCTGCTCGCCCAGTTGTTCGAGAGTCATCCCGCGCTAACCCGTCAGGCGATCATCGTGGCGTTCCTGCATAAGAATCCGACCTTGTGGCTGGGCCAGGAGTACGCACCGGAAATCGAGGAAGAAGACGATGAAGATGAATCGGATGAGGACGAAGGTCCGACCGAACATCTGGCCGACATGTTCGATGAGGCACAGGATCCGCATGAGCATTAACCTCCCCGCACTACGCAAAGAATTCACCGAACTGGTCATCGCCGGTTCGACCGAACGCGCCGAAGCAGCGTTTTCCGAAGCAGCGGAAAAGTTCGGCGACCTCGCCATCGTCGAGGCATTGGCAAGCATAGAACCGCAAGTCACCTCGCTGCATCTGTCGTCTTTCGACGGTGGCAAGCTGTCGCTCGCCACGCTGCTCGTGCCTCCCAAGGCATGGGCGGAAAGTCTGGCTTTTTTCGCCGCGAAGTGGCGCGATGAAGACATCGAAGACGAGCCGGAAGTGTTGGCAGAAGCCTTGTTCGCGCACATCCACGGCGTGGTGTTCTCCACCGACGACCACGACCGCCGCCGCGCGCTGCTCAAGGCTTGCGCCGCCACCGACAGCGGCATCATGGCCCTGATGATCCTGTTTTCGATGGCACCCGATGACATCCTCGAAACAGCCGACCGCATCGACACCATGCGGAACTACGTCACCGCCGGCAGCGAGTCCGAACACGATGTCGTGCCGCTCGCGGTGGAGCTCTATCACGCCACGCAGGACGGCTGGGAGCAGGTGCTGTACGGGCTGTTCCCCAACTATATGCACGATCCGGATGCGGTGCGTGAACAACACGCGAGCGAAGATGAGGACGCGCCCGACGCGCATCGCAGCACACAAGAATTGCTTTATCAGTTGCGCAAACTTGTGCCGCAAAGCAAGGCCAAAGATCGCACCGTGAAAAAGCACAAGAGTCTGGGTTCGGACATTTTTTCTTAACGCCCCGAATGGCCGCACAACTCATCTCGCTCGCCGATCAACTGCCCTATCTGGTGCGTGCCATCCACGCGCTGGGGCAGCGCAGCGACTATCACGATGAAGCGGAAGAGCTCGCACAGGATCTGAGCAGCATCACCGCGATGGTGGCGGCAAAGTTCACCAACAACCGTACCGCCGAAGGCATACTCGAAGCCCTGCGTCTCACGGTGGGTTGCATCTCGCTGGGATTGGCTCACGCGCACCTGCATGACGACGCAGAGGCCGCGCTGGATCACTTGATCGAGCACGGCGCGGAGCGCGTATTCCAGCGGGGTTTCAGACTCATCAAAGAACTGTCGGAGATGCCCGAGGTCGCAATGCTCAACGCCATTGACCGTGCACCTCAGGAACACGAGCGCAGACTGCGCACCACCTTCACGCGATACTGCGAAGCGGATGCCAACGACTACTGGACGGGGTACCAAACCTTCCGGCGCGAATGGGACAATCGCAGCAAGATACAAGCGACCCTGGAATGCGCGAAGTGGCTGCGCAAACATCACCACAACGGTGCGATACGCGACTTGGACATGGATGCCGACGGAGTAATTGCAATCGCGCTGATTTTTGCGATCCCAGGCGGCGGCAAGATCGTCGCCAAGGCCGGACAGAAAGACCTGGAAGCCCTGCTCGCCGCGCTGCGCAATAACAAACCGGACATCGAGCAGAGCTGGAATGATTTTTTGAACAAGATACCGCCAGACTATCAGCCCATGCTGCGCGAACGTATCGAACACCTGCGCACCAGCCCCATCATCACCATGCTGCAAACCCTGAGCGCGAAAGCCAAACCGACCAAGGCCGGTCTGGCGAAGCTGTTTCAGGAACTGCAAAACCACGGTGGCAACGAGATCGACGTGGATTACGCGTAACGGCGTAAGTTGAAAGTAGTTGTTGCTTCGTCTTACGTCTTACGTCTTAGCGTCCTCAGTTCTTAACGCTGCATCTTTACACCGTTAAATTCAAACACAGACCGCCACAACTCATACGCCTCCGCCTCGGCATCAAGCACGATACGGTCGTTGAGTTTCTGGTCGTACTCCGCCCTGCGCTTAGGTTCGGCAAGCACCTCGTAAGCCTGTTGTATCGCGTTGAAACGCACGTCCGCACCCGCATCGCTGTTCCTGTCCGGGTGATAGCGCATGGCGAGCGCGCGGTAGCGTTTCTTGATCTCATCGGTGGAAGCGTTCGGGGCAACGCCCAGGATGTTGTATAGGTTTTCCATGTGCTATGCGTTCCTGAAAAATGAAGTTAGCGGACATCCGCAAGGAGCATCCGTCAATTCCAGACAGGCTAAATCAGGCGGGTAATTCTTCCACCCGGATATGCATGGCCTGCGCCGCCGCCAGCACCGCATCATGCAGCGAGCGTCCGTTCTGTACATCGTCTCCAGCAGCGGGTGGATGCTGCGCCAATACCGCAGCGGAGAATTCGCTCACGGTTTTCAAGTGGCTGTCGTTTTCGTGCAGCAAAGGTTGCGGCTTGATCGCCTGAAAGTACAACATCCCGTCGCGAGATGCCACCGCCAGCAGGTAGAACTTTTCACCGGCCGGAAAAACCTTTTGGTCGTACACGCAAAAATAATATATCCCGCCACCCTGCAAGCTCTGTGGAATCTCGCCGATCTTCTTCGCAATTTTTTCGATGAAGGTCTGCGCGCCGTTGAGTTGCGGCGCAAGCGTGATGTGATATTTCCCCGGACGGTTTATGACCACCGGATTATCCAATATCACCGGCCTGGCACGCCGGATAGTGAGCACCACCAGCGTGATGATCGTGATCAATAATAGACTTTCACCCATGTTGCAACCCCATCAAAAGTTAGGGGGCTTACGCCCCCTTTGTCACGTTTCGGACTTAGCTCGGCCTGGGCACGCGCCCGACCGCATTAGAACTTTCCATCCATTTTTTAATCCGGTTGGCATCGCCGACACGGGTGCGTTTACCCCAGGAGTCGAGCAGCACGATGATCACCGGACGCTGTTTGATCGTCGCCTGCATCACCAAGCAACGCCCGGCCTCGTTGATAAATCCGGTCTTGCTGACACCGATATTCCATGAAGCATTTCTGACCAGTGGATTGGTATTGTGGAAACGCAACTCGCGGCCGCGCCAACCTTCGATCGAGGTCGATGCCGTGGTGGTGTATTGGTGTATCAAAGGATAGGTGCGCGCGGCCGCGACCATCTTAACCAGATCATGCGCGGTGGAGACGTTGTCGCTGTTCAAACCGGTAGGGTCGAAGAATTTGGTGCTGGTCATGCCCAATTGTTTCGCCTTGGCATTCATCGCCGCCACCGCCGCAACCATGCCACCCGGATAACTGCGCGCCAAGGCCGAGGCGGCGCGATTCTCGGAAGCCATCAATGCCATCTGGAGCATTTCCGAACGGGTAAAGGTCATGCCGATACGCAACCTCGAATGGGTGCCCTTCAATCTATCCTGGTCATCGGTAGCGACACTGACCACCTCGTCCATAGGCAATTTGGCATCCAGTATCACCATGGCCGTCATCAGTTTGGTGATCGAGGCGATAGGCGCGACTAGCTCGGCGTGCTTGTCGTAGATCACCTGTTGCGTCTGTTCATCGACGATCAGCGCGATGTTGGATTGCACATGCGGATTCAGCGAATTAGCCGCCGTACTGGCATGCAGCTTGTGTCTGTGATGATGCGTCTGGGCATGAGCCAAATTGATGCCCAGTACCTGGCTCAAAAATACGATGGTCCAGATTCCTTTTTTCATTTTTATTCCCCGGTGCGACCTGATGCCGTCAAGCATACCTCAAAATCAATATAAATCAATCCGCAAGCTGTTTTTTCTCTTCTTGTTTCTGAAGATTCCACAGGTGCGCATATGCACCCCGTTGCGACAACAGCTCCCGATGCGTTCCACGCTCGATGATGCGACCGTGTCCCATCACCAGGATCTGATCGGCATCCACCACAGTAGACAAGCGATGTGCGATCACCAGCGTGGTGCGGGTCTGCGCGATACTGCGCAGTTCGGCTTGTATCGCTTTCTCGGAGTGCGAATCCAATGCCGAGGTCGCCTCATCAAAAATGAACATCGCGGGGTTCTTCAAGATCGCCCGTGCGATGGCGACACGCTGCTTCTCGCCACCGGACAGTTTCAAGCCGCGTTCGCCCACCATCGCGTCATAGCCCTGCGGCAGTGACTCGATGAAGGTGTGGATGTGCGCGGATTGCGCGGCGGCGATCACTTCCTCGCGCGAGGCATCCGGCCTGCCGTAGGCGATGTTGTAATAGATGGTGTCGTTGAACAGCACGGTGTCTTGCGGGACGATGCCGATCGCCGCGCGCAGACTGGTCTGCGTGACACCTCGTATATCCTGTCCGTTGATCTGGATGCTGCCCTGGTCCACGTCATAAAAACGGAACAGCAGGCGCGACAGCGTGGACTTGCCCGCCCCGCTCGCCCCCACCACCGCGATGGTGTGTCCCTCGGTTATCTCGAAACTCACATCGTGCAGAATCTGCCGGTCTGGCGCGTAACCAAAGTTGACATGCTCGAAACGCACCGACGCTTTACCGACATGCAACACCTTCGCACCGGGTGCGTCCGCGATCTCCTTGTGCTCGTGCAACAAGCGGAACATCTTCTCCATATCGGCCAGCGAATTGCGTATCTCGCGATACACGAAACCCAAAAAATGCAGCGGCATGTACAACTGCAACATGAACACATTCACCAGCACCAGATCACCTATGGTCATCCTGCCCTGCACCACCTCTTCGGCGGCCAGCAACATCAGCGCGGTGATGCCGATGGCGATGATGACGCTCTGCCCGGCGTTGAGCAGTGCCAGCGAAGTTTGATTGCGCACCGCCGCTGTTTCCCAATGCTCCATGTTGTGGTCGTAGCGGCGCGCCTCATATTGCTCGTTGCCGAAATACTTCACCGTCTCGTAATTCAGCAGACTGTCGATGGCGCGCGTGTTGGCCTTGGAATCGAGGTCGTTCATGGTGCGCCGCACCACCATGCGCCACTCGGTGATGAACAGGGTGAACAGGATGTAGATCACCAGCGTGATGAAGGTGATGACCGCGAACCACGCGCTATATTTTTTCAGCAGGATGATGGCGACCAGCGCGATCTCCAACAGCGTGGGCAGAATATTGAACAGCGTGAAATTGAGCAGGAATCCGATGCCGCGCGTGCCGCGTTCGATGTCGCGCGACACCCCGCCGGTCTGCCTGTCGAGATGGAAACGCAGACTCAGATTGTGCAGATGCTCGAACACCTGCAACGCCACGCGACGGATCGCACGCTGCGTCACCTTGGCGAACACCGCATCGCGCAACTCGCCGAACAGCGTGCTGAACAAGCGCAACAAACCGTACCCGACGATCAGGAACACCGGCAGCACCAACACCGCGTGCGACTTATCCAGCGCGTCGATAATCTGCTTCAATGCCAGCGGAATTGCCACGTTGGCCAGCTTGGCCAGCACCAGCAGGAGCATCGCGATCACCACGCGAGACTTGAATTCCCACAGATAGGGCAACAAGGAACGGATGGTTTGCCAGTCGTTACGCGAGGCGGTGGCGGAGGAAACGGTTTCGGGTTGCATAGGTATAACGGCATCAATCAGGGGCGCAATTATAACTGGCTGACGCACTTAACCTTGCATGAACATTGGGATGACCACATAGCAATCCGGCAGTGCCGTCATTCCTGCCTGCGCGGGAATGACGTGTTATTGGGTTTAACGAACTATCCCGGTTAATGTAAACTCCGCTCCCAAAATTACCGCCATTTTAGTCATTAAACCTGACGCGCCATGCCCTCCAATCCCGTTGCGATCGACACTCAATCTGGCATGAGCCCCATGGCCTGGTACGCCGCCGCCAGCCAAACATCGGGGCTGGTTTACGACCCCGCGCAAGCCACCGTCATCGCAGCCCTGGACGCGCTCTGGCACCAGCTCATCGACTTCAAGACCAAGCGCAACCACTTCTTGGGGCGCAGCCTGCTCAGTCCCGACGTGCCCAAGGGCATCTATATCTGGGGTGGCGTCGGACGCGGCAAGACTTTTTTGATGGACGGCTTTTACGCCTGCGTACCCTATCGCCGCAAACGCCGCATCCATTTCCATCACTTCATGGCGGAAGTGCATCACCGCATGAAACAGCTCGCCGACCACGACGACCCGCTGATCGCGCTGTCCGACAGCATTGCCGAATCGACACGCCTGTTGTGCCTGGACGAATTCCACGTCGATGACATCGCCGACGCGATGATCCTGGGACGCTTGATCGCCGCACTGTTCGAGCGCGGCGTGGTATTGCTCACCACCTCCAATTACCCGCCAGACGGCTTGTATCCGCATGGTTTGCAGCGGCAGAATTTTCTGCCCGCCATCGCCATGCTGGAACGCGAATTGAAAGTGCTAAACCTGGGCAGCGGCGAGGACTACCGCATGCGGGCCGACAACAAAGCACTTCGCTACATCGTCCCCGCCGATGCGCGCAGCGAGCTCGACCTGAACGCAATGTTCGAGCGAATGAGCGCGGGAACAGAGCGCGACGAGTATCCGATCCCGGCGAAACGGATCGCCCGCGAGGCGATCTGGTTCGACTTCAAAGAACTCTGTGGTGGCGCACACGGGCAATCCGATTATCTGCATATCGCGCACCGTTATCCCACCGTGTTCTTATCCGGCATCCCCAAGCTGACGGCGGAACATTCCGCCGCCGCGCGGCGACTGACCTGGCTCATCGACGTGCTGTACGACAACAACGTGCAACTCGTCGCCTCAGCCGCTTGCGCACCGGAAGAAATCTACACCGAAGGCACCGGTGCCGGAGAATTCCACCGCACCGCCAGCCGCCTGGTCGAGATGCAATCCAGACACTACCTGCAACTGCCGCACCACTCACAGAACGTCACGCTGTAAACCCGGATAATCCATTAGCAAAAAACTGCGTCATTCCCGCGCATAACCAGCGACTTTGCTGGCGTTATTTGCCAGCTTATTGATCCGGCACGCTTTGAACCTAATTGCCGTTCGTGCTGAGCCTGTCGAAGCACAAGAATCCATTCACATTTCGACAAGCTCAATGCGAACGGAT
>JABEVG010000046.1 GCA_013044075.1 Gallionella sp. | reverse complement strand
TCAGTTGACTCGAATTTGGAATAGGCAAGGCTGATAATCATGTACTTGAGCAGCTTGTCAACGTAACGCACCAAAGATAATTTCTGGTGACTTTTTCGTGATTTTTAAGGAGATACAAAATGAACAAATTCGAAAAACTGAATAAGCCCATGGCGCTGTCGATGACCATACTGATGGTTGCCATTTTGGCTGGTTGCGGTAGCGGAGGTTCAGGAGTCGCCGCACCTGCGGTTCCTGTTGCAGCCATCATTCCCACCAGCATTTCAGTATCCGCCAGCGGTGTTCCCGCAACGAACGCATATTTGATCGTGCCTACAATGCCCAACATTACGGTGTCTGGCAGTGCGGCAGCCAATGTGACTCCCGTGATAACTGGCGGCGGCTCGATCAACGTGGTCAACAATGGTGCCCATGTCGCGGCGACTCAAACCGGAACGGGAGCGATCTCGATCACCAACAACGGGCAAGTGATGGCTGCGACCAACACGGGCTCCGGAACGATGACGATTCAAAGCACAGATACCGGTGCTGTGGCGGTGACGAACACTGGAAATGGCAATATCACAGTGAATGCGACTGGATCTATCCCGCTCGCCCTAGTCTACACCGATGGTCTAGACCACATTTACCCAGCTACCGGCGGTGTCGTTCCGGGCCTCAATAGCAGCCTCCGTGGCAGCCTCGGTGTTAGTTCCAATCCCAATATTACCGTGTCTGGCACCCACTCGGGCGATGTGGCCTCAGTAGCATCCGGCGGCGGCTTCATCACCGTGGTCAACAATGGTGCCCATGTCGCGGCGACTCAAACCGGAACAGGAGCGATCAACATTACCAACAATGGCCAAGTGATGGCAGCGACCAACACCGGCACCGGTACGATGACGATTAACAGCACAGATACGGGTGCTGTGGCAGTGACGAGGACCGGGAATGGCAATACCACAGTGACTGCGTCTGGATCGACTCCGCTTGCCCTCACCTTCAATGGTGATGGTAACGTCACTTACCCATTGGTAGGAGGGGCCACAGTCGCCAGTAGCCTGATCGGCACGGGCATCGCCGGCATTACGGTGTCTGGTAGTACTGCGACCGATGTGTCCCCAGCGCTAACTGGCGGTGGTGCTATCGCCGTGGTCAACAATGGTGCCCATGTTGCGGCTACTCAAACCGGAACAGGAATACTCAACATTACCAACAACGCTCTTGCTGGACCGCTGTCTGCGACTAACACGGGCACGGGTATCATGACGATTTACAGCACGGACACGGGTGCTGTGTCAGTTAACAACACTGGGAATGGCAATATCACAGTGTACGCGTCTGGAACGACTCCGCTCGCCCTTGCCTACACCGATGGTCTAGACCACATTTACCCTGCTCCCGGTGCCTTAATCGCAGGCCTCGGTACCACCGTCGGTGCCGTTAACGCCAATCCCAACATCGTCGTGTCCGGTAGCAATGCGGGTGCTGTAACTACAACAATTACCGGTGGCGGGTTCATCAATGCGGTCAACAATGGGGCGGGAGGCGTTACGGCTACTGAAACCGGAACGGGAACGATCACCATTGTTAACAACAGTGGTGCGGCCGGGCTTACCGCGACCAACAATGGTAGTGGTTTGATGACGATTACCAGCTCGGCGACGGGTTTCGTGACGGTTACCAACACCGGAAACGGTAGCGTCAATGTGACCGCGACGGGTTCGGCTCCGCTCACGCTCACCCATACTGGCAATGATAACTTTACGTACCCCTAACAGCGGTATGTGGCATTAACCTTAAAGGCCGTCTCCGGATGGCCTTTTTTGCCTTTTCTAAATGGTGGAAAAAAGTTGGTGATCGACGCGAATATCCAGACTGGTGCATGGATTCTCGTTCAGAGGTGGGCTATCCCCAGCGCAGTTTGTAAACCGCTTTTTTCGGACTCAACTTTCAACGCACAAAAGAGACAAAAATGAAAAAAATTACTTTAGCTGTATTGGCAATCGCGGGCTTGACCGGTGCATCGACCGCATTTTCGGACACCTCCGATATCAAGGCATCCAATAATCAGATCGGCATCCAGCGCATCTCGACAAATGTCAAGTATACGGAAACAGGTGGCGGGCTATATGGCACGCCGACCGGAACGCTGGACACCGAGACGGGCGGTGTTCCCGGTTATGCAATTTCTATATCCACGATGAAGGATTGGTGGCTAGGCAACGACTATATCGCAGCCGAGTACGATCATTCCAGCGGCAACACGACCTACACAGGCGCGTTTCAAGGGGGGGTGTTCGGATCGGTAGTTGGAACATCGAGCGCGACACTCGTCAATTACAGTGGCCGCTATGGAAAAGGCTTTACGCTCAATAACGAAGTTATGCTGACACCTTACCTGGAGCTCGGCAGCCATCAGTGGGACAGGGGAGTCAATGCTGGTGAAACCTATACTCACAATTATTATGGGATCGGCGCGCTGGCCCAGTATTCACCCGTCAGCAAGTTGGTGTTGTCGGCCAACGCCCTGTACGGGGCCACGTATGGCTCATATATCAAAGTGAATGGGCCTTTCGGATTCTCGGGCGGACTGGGCGATTCGCCCCTGAACAAACTTGGTGTCGCTGCAGATTATGCGTTTACCCAGAACTTCCACGGGAACGTCGGAGTTGACTATACGAGTTTCAAATATGGCATGAGCTCTGTCTATCCTCTCGGCGGCGGTCTTCTCACGTGGGAACCAGACAGTAAAACGAGTTATACCGCTGTTAAAGTCGGGGTGGGGTATGCATTCTAGTCATGCCGATCTGGTATGAACGGTATACCGGACTGTGTCAATTGTGGGAAGCGCATCGCTGCTAACTTAGCACGGTGTCCGTTGGTGCGGTATCGCACAGAAATAGCCCGCAATGGCGCGTAGCCTCGCAAGCTGCAAGCAAACAAAAGGACTATTAACATGAATCCCATCACGTCATTTCTGGTTTTCGTGTGTGTGCTCGCGGGCTTGGCCATAGGTCAATGGGTAAATGATTACCTTGCCCTGGTGTTTTTCGCCGCCGCAGCGATCATCGCTTTTTCACTAAAAATGGCCAATGCCTGGCAGAAGTTCGTCATTCTCAGGATGGGGAAGCTGCAAAGCGTCAAGGGGCCGGGTTTGTTTGTCATCATCCCGGTTATCGACAATGTGGTGGCCGTCATCGACGAGCGTATTCAGACCACGGCCTTTAATGCCGAGCAGGCACTGACCAAAGACACGGTTCCGGTTAACGTCGATGCGATCATTTTCTGGCACGTGCACGATGCCGAAAAAGCCGCATTAGCTATCACCCATTATCGCGAAGCCATCGACAGGGTTGCGCAAACCTCGCTACGCGAGATGATAGGCTCTTCGATGTTGGCGGCCCTGTTGTCGGATCGCAAAGAGACAGACGAGCACTTAAAGAACGAGATCGCTAAAAAAACCGCTCCTTGGGGCATATCGGTAAGCTCGGTGGAGATTCGTGATGTCGCCATTCCGGAAGCCCTGCAGGATGCCATGTCCCGTCAGGCGCAGGCCGAGCGCGAGAAGCAGGCGCGGGTCATTCTCGGGTCGGCCGAAGCCGCCATTGCCGGTAAGTTTGTCGAGGCCGCCGATATTTACGCCGGCCATCCTGCAGCACTCCAACTTCGAGCCATGAACATCATTTACGAGGCCACAAAAGAACGGGGGGCCACGATTCTGATCCCGAGTTCGATGGTCGACAGCCTGAACCCGTCTGCGGCGAGTTTGGCACTCGCGCTCGCGACCAAGGGAATTCCGGATCCGGAGGTTGTTGCCCATAACAATCCGAGTCTTGATGACAATAAAGGCAACGCCACCATGGTCGGATGATCGCTATGCGAATGGCTGCGTATAAACCCGAAACCGCGCCACACGAGTGATGCCGGCGCCTCTCAAGATACCTGGCATCGCATCCGCATCGGTTCCCGATACGCTTACGGCACTGAATGTTAACCCCGCAACAGGCCTTACGCCTGCAGAGGTCGGCGCACGTTGGAAGGAGTATGGCTATAACGAAGTCGCCGGGAAAAAATACCACCCGGCCCGAAATTTACTGGCGAAATTCTGGGGGATGACGGCATGGAAGCTCGAGCTGATCATGGTGCTGTCAGGTGCGCTCGGGAAGTATTCCTACCTCGTTGTGGTGGGCGCGCTGCTGGTCGTCAATGCCGTGCTGGGCTTTGTGCAGGAGCACCGCGCCGCCTGTGTAGTCGAAGCGCTGCGAAGACGCTTGCAGGTCAGTGCACGCGTGCTGCGCGAGACGGCCTGGCAGATCATTCCCGCCCGCGAGCTGGTTCCTGGCGACATCATTCACGTGCGCCCCGGCGACATCATCCCGGCGGATGTGAAGCTGCTCAGCGGAGCGTTGCGCGTTGACCAGTCCGCCCTCACCGGCGAGTCTAAGGACTCGGACAAGATGCCTTCCGAAGTACTCTCGTCAGGATCCGTCGTCAGCCGGGGTGAGGGTAACGGTGTGGTCATCCTGACCGGGGCCAAGACCTACTTTGGCCGCACCACGGAGCTCGTGCAGCAGGCACTACCTAAACTCCACATCGAAGCGGTGGTCGCGAAGGTGGTGCATTGGCTGTTCGTCATCGTTGGCGTGCTGCTCGGCGTAATGGTCGTGCTGTCGCTGATGAGGCATCTGCCTCTGCTCGAGATGACTCCACTCCTGCTCGTGCTGTTGATGAGCGTGACTCCGGCCGCCCTCCCTATGATGTTCATGGCCGGCATGGCGGTCGGGGCGAAAGAGCTGGCGAAGCGCGGCGTATTGGTCACGCGTCTCAGTGCTGCGGAGGATGCCGCGACGATGGATGTGCTGTGCGTGGACAAGACCGGCACGATCACGATGAACCAGCTGGCTGTCACCGGCGTGATTCCGCTGGAACACGCGACAGAATCCGATGTGTTGTTTGCCGCCGCACTCGCATCTCAAGAGTCCGGCCGGGATCCGGTTGACCTGGCCTTGCTGGCCGCGGCAAAGGAGCGGCACATCGCCAGCGGTTCGGCTATGGCCACGCCCATCTCCTTTACCCCTTGCGACGGGGAAAGCTGGAGGGTTGAAGCCGTGCTCGAACAGAACGGACAGCGGCTGCGCGTGATGAAAGACACGGTGCAAACCCTCGCCGGGGTTTGCGGGCTCGGGATTCCCGCGATCGAGGCGTTGGAGGCGCGGGTCGGCGAAGCGGCACGGAAAGGATATCGGACACTGGCGGTGGCGCGCGGCTCCGAGACGGGTACCCCGGCATTGCTCGGGCTGGTGACACTGTATGACCCGCCCCGACCGGATGCCAGGCAACTGATCGCGGCACTACACGGGCTCGGCGTTGAGGTGAAGATGCTCACCGGCGACGCGCTGGCGGTCGCGAGTGAGATCGCGCGCGGTGTCGGTTTGCCCAACATCCGGTGCGTCTCGGATCTGAGAGCCGCCCGGTCCGGCAGCGCGGTGACCGACTCGGCGGCGGATGCCGATGGTTACGCCGAAGTGTACCCGGAGGATAAGTATATCGTGGTGCAGCACCTGAGGGCCGCGGGGCACGTGACCGGTATGACCGGCGATGCCATCAACGATACTCCCGCGCTGCGCCAGGCCGAAGTGGGCATCGCCGTCAGCACCGCGACCGATGTGGCCAAGGGCAACGCGAGCGTTGTCTTGACCAGCCCCGGGCTGGCGAACATCGTGGCTTTGGTCGAGCAGGGTAGGGCGATCTACCAGCGCATCTTGATCTGGATACTCAACAAGATCAGCCGGACGATCCTGAACGTTGCCTTCGTGGTTGTCGCGTTTGCGGTGACCGGAAAATGCGTCATCACCGCGTTTGCGATGTTGCCGCTGGTCTTTATGACAGATTTCGCGAAAATATCTCTTGCTACCGACAATGTTCGATCATCCAAGAAGCCGGAAACATGGCACATCGGGGGCCTCGTCACGGTGTCCGTGGTGCTGGGTATCGCGATGGTCGCGGAGTCGCTCCTCCTGTTGTGGATAGGCTGGTCGCGTTTTGGTCTGGCGGCGAACGATCACGCCCTCTACACTTTCAGCTTTCTGACGCTACTATACATGTCCGTATTTTCTATCGTGTCCGCACGGGAGCGTCGCTGCTTCTGGGCGACGATGCCCAGCAAGCCGCTGGTGGTGGCGCTCGTGGCGGATGCGGTTGCGGGCACCGTTCTGACTTTCGTGGGCGTTCCCAGTCTCATGCCCTTGCCTGGGTGGCAGATGCTTGCGATTTTCGCCTATGCGATGGTTGCGTGTCTGGTTGTGAACGATGTTCTGAAGGTCGCTATGATCAAATGGCATGTACCTCAGGTGTTGGCCTAGAAGCGCCAGTCGGATCTTCCCTTGGAGAGGATTGGAGTTTTGTAATTGGCAGTCGGGGTGCATCGCCGCTATTCATCTCTAGGGATATAGTGGCCATCTGTTTCTGGAGTGGTTGAGGAGATGACAATGTATCGGTACTTGTTCGACCATTGGGCGATATTGCACGGCCTGATGGTGATGGTGGGGTTGGCGATTTATGTCGCCACCTCGCACACCTTGCATCTGCGCCGCCATCCGTCGGCAGCTGTCGCCTGGGTCATGGCACTGGTCTTATTGCCTTATGCGGTGCTGCCTCTTTACCTGATGTTCGGTATTCGCAAGGTGAAGAGTTATCGTTCGGCAGCCAAGCGGTATGAAATGACAACGCGTGTTTCCAACTCGGATGTGCTCACCGTTCGGACCCAGCAACCCGCAGCCATCATGGCGCTTCCGGCTGCCTCTTCTTACCGGCAACTAGACATTCACGAAGACGGCGCGCGCGCGCTGCAAGCACTGCAAAACATCATAAATGGCGCAACGCGTACAGTCGATCTCTGTACCTTCGTATTCTCGCGAGGCGGGATAGGTGACGAGATCGCCCAAAGCCTCAAGCGGCGTGCCCGAGACGGGATACGGGTGAGGTTGTTGATTGATGGGGTCGGCGCCTATCTTGGCGGGCATCCCGACTTCAAGAGCCTGTCGGCCGCCGGAGTTCAGGTGGCGTTGTTCGTGCCGCCTTTGCGCTCTTCCCTGCGCGGTCGCACCAATCTGCGGAATCACCGCAAGATGGTCATCGCAGACAGCGAGTGCTTATGGTGCGGCGGCAGAAACCTTGCTAACGAATACTTTAAAGACGATGCGGCTGCGCTCTCAGGAAATCCGGCCTGGATCGACCTGAGTTTCGACCTGCGTGGTGTCTTGGCACTGCAGGCCCAGCAGCAATTTGAACAAGACTGGGAGTTCGCAACCCGGGGCGGGTTGCCCGAGCTCCCAATCAATCCGGGTTCCGCGCCCGGGTCTTCCATCGGACAGCTGGTTGCGAGCGGGCCGGACCAGGTGGACGATACCCTCTACACATTATTGGTATCGGGTTTCTTCCTCGCGCGCAAAAACATTATGGTGGTTACACCGTATTTCGTTCCCGACCCCACGCTGCTCATGTCGCTGACACTGGCGGCGCGCCGCGGGGTGACGGTCGATCTGCTAATGCCAAAGAAATCAAACCATCGCCTCGCGGATCTGGCCCGGCACCGCGCGCTGCGAGAACTCACATTGGCGGGAGCACGCGTCTGGTTTTTCCCCCACATGCTACACGCCAAGGCCGTGGTGATTGACGACGAGCTTGCCCTTGTAGGTTCGGCCAATCTGGATGAACGCAGCCTGTTCTTGAATTATGAGCTGATGGTGGCATTCTACGAATCGGCCGATGTTAAGCGTTTCGCCCGATGGATCGAACGACAGCAAAATACAGCCGTGCTGTACCGGGCTCATCCGCCACGGCTTTGGCAGGAGATCGCCGAAGGTCTGCTGTTATGGCTGGCTTTTCAGCTATGAACATCTTAGTGCTAGCAGATTGCCCGATGCGTGCCCCCTTGCCGCGATCGAATCCCGTCGGCTGGAACAGACGCTGCCGCGATAAACACGTTGCTTCTGGCCATCAAAAATCCGGCCGGGATTGTCAAAACCTAGGGTAGGGTGCCTGGCAGCCTGTACTGGCACTGCGGCAAGATCATTCCCTGAATCCGACATCATCCTGAAATGCCGTGCCGTCCAGCAATTGCACGGTCACGGATCCGCCTGCCGCCAGCCCGTTGCAAGTGGCAGGTACCACCAGCAAACCATCTGCTCTGGCCATGGACAGCGACACACCGCTGCTCTGTGTGCCGGTGGAGGTCGCCACATAACCACCCGCATCATCGCCGCTCAACATGACGCGTATGAATTCTGTTCTGCCCGGACGAGTCTTGACCGCATGCGCCAGCCGGGCCGTGACGGTGCGGCGATACAAGCGCGCATGTCCCATCATGCCACGCAAGGCCGGTGCGACAAATTGCTCGAAACACACCATGCTGGAGACCGGATTGCCGGGTAGTCCGAATACCGCCGTTTTACTGGTCGTGCCGAACGCCAGCGGATGCCCCGGCTTGATCGCCACGCGCCAGAACAACATACGCACACCCAGCGCTTCTATGGTGGGCCGCACATAATCATGCACGCCCACCGAACTGCCGCCCGATACCAGCAGCACGTCGAATTTGAGGCCGCGTTGCAAATACTCCGCCAGTTCGGCGGGGTTATCGCGCGCGATGCCGAGCAACACCGGCTCTATGCCTAAAGCCTGCACCTGCGCCATCAGCGCGTAGCTATTGGAATTGGGTATCTTGTTCGGATCGAACGGTTCGTCCATGCCTTCGAGCTCATTGCCGGTGGACAGGATGGCCACGCGCGGGCGACGGGTCACTTGGAGTTGCGCGCATTTGACTGTCGCCAGTATGCCGATCACGCCGGGCGTGATCTCGGTTCCTGCATTCAGCACGACCTCGCCGTTGCGCATGTTCTCGCCGAGGCGGCGTATATCATTGCCGGCTGGCACGGCACGATTGATCTGCACACCACCCTCACCGGCAGATTGCGTATCCTCCACGCGTATCACCGCATCCGCACCTTGCGGCAGCGGTGCGCCGGTCATGATGCGCGCGCACTGTCCGGTCTGAACGGTCAGACTCGGCATATCGCCCGCCTGGATGTCCCCGATGAGGGCGAGTGTCGCCGGAATCACTGCCAGGTCGGCACCGCGCAGCGCGTAGCCATCCATCGCCGACACGTCATAAGGGGGCTGGTCGCGATTGGCGCGCACCTCTTCCGCCAGCACACGACCCAGCGCCTGCTCCAGTCTGACCGTCTCGACATCCAGTCTTCCGATAGCTTCCAGAATGCATTCTTGCGCATGCTTTACGGATAAATGTTCCATCGTCACTTCCAAAAATAATTTGCGGTCACAGGAGGATTGTATCCAATGACATGGATGCCATCAGCAATACTTGGTGATATTTCGTCGCGCGCGTGGAGCAACCCGAGCAGGTTCCGCAATTTACAAATTAAAAACCCGCCGCCGCGACTAGTGCACCGGACGGGTTTGTATGCCCGAACGAATCTCTCAGCGGAACAGCACGATCGCTTTGGTGAACGTGATCCATAGCCCGATCGCGAGAGGGATGCCCACTGCTGTCCATGCCAGCGCCGCAGACTTATCCAGTCCGCCATGGCCGATTCCAAACGAACCGACCACGATCTTTTCTCCGGCTGTCTTCTCGTGCTGCGCCTCCTCGATAGCCAGCATTTCTTGTTCGGTCAAGTGCCACTTCTCGTCCACGGGTTTGATGAACCAGTTGGCGATAAAACCCAGCACCAGAAATCCGGCCAGGATGTACAGGGTGAAGTCATACACCTGCTGGCGGGGCACACCTGCGGCGATCTGTGCCTCGCGGATATAGTTCACGACGACCGGTCCGATGATCCCGGCGGTCGCCCATGCGGTCAGCAACCGGCCATGGATCGCACCGACGAACTGGGTGCCGAACATATCCGCCAGGTAAGCGGGAACGGTGGCGAAGCCGCCGCCATACATCGACAGGATGATGCACATGAACGCGATGAACAAAGCCTGATGGCCGGAGTGGGCGGCCCAGGGAGAGAGGGCGTACATCGCGATGCCCAAAGCGAAGAAGACGAAATAAGTGTTTTTGCGACCGAGCTTATCGGAGAGAGAAGCCCAGAAGAATCGTCCGGCGATGTTGAACAGGGAAAGCAAACCGGCAAACCCGGCGGCCAGCGCGGCGATGGCGGTTTTTTGTTCCGGGCTCAAATTGGTAAAACCGACCTCGGGATGCCCGAGCAAGCCGCCGCCGAATATTTCCTGCAGCATCGGTGAAGCCATGCCGATCACGCCGATGCCGGCGCTCACGTTCAAGCACAGCACCGCCCAGATCAGCCAGAATTGCGGGGTCTTGTGGGCGTTTTTCAGATGCACGTTGTTGTCCGAGATCAACGCGTGTTTGTTTTCCGGCAGAGACCAGCCTTCCAGCTTCCAGCCTGCCGGTGGTATCCGGTAACCGAACGCGCCCAAAGTCATCGCGATAAAATAGACCACGCCCATCACGGCGAAGGTCTGCCATACGCCCACGTTGGTCGGGGTATGGAAATATTCCATCAGCGAGTTCGCCAGCGGCGCGCCTATCATGGCACCGCCGCCGAAACCCATGATGGCCATGCCGGTTGCCATGCCGCGCCTATCCGGGAACCATTTGATCAGCGTCGAGACGGGAGAGATATAACCTAGACCCAGGCCGATACCACCGATGAAACCGGAGCCCAGCCACATCAGCCACAGTTGATGCGAGTACACCCCGTATGAGGAGATCAGCAAGCCGCCTCCCCAGCATACCGCCGCAGTGAAACCCGCTTTACGCGGACCGACGCGCTCTAACCAGCCACCCCAAATCGCCGCAGACGATCCCAGCAACAAGAAGAACAGTGTGAACATCCAGCCCAAATCGCTGATCTTCCAGTCGCAGGTGGTGGTAAACAGGGCATCGAGCAAGCCCGCATCGGCAGAACAGGCAACGGCTTTCGATATGCCGATCGCTTTGGATAGTGGCAGCCAGAATACGGAAAAGCCATACGCCATACCGATACACAAATGTATCGCCAATGCGGCGGGCGGGACCAGCCAGCGATTAAAACCTGCTTTGGCGATGCTGTGTTCTTTTGCGAGCAAGCCATAGGAATTGGTTGCGACCCCTGAATTATTGGAACTGGACATGATCCGATCTCCTCGATTTTTATTGGTTGATGTGGTGATTACGTCATGGCGGCTCGGTATCGATTAATCTCCTTTCTTGACGGATGCATACTCTCAAATGAAATGATCTAATGTTGGGGCAGTAACCGATTGCGGTGGGCGCGCATCGCGGAGACCACGATAGGCTTCAACTCCTTGCCGTCTTCGGCATCTACATATTCCAGCAACTGCTTGCGCATGCGCGGTTCCCAGAAATGTTGCAGGTGACCGCTGATCCCCAACAAGGCTTCCTCACGATCCGGCATGGCCTCGAAGAATCCGCCAATCTGATTCGCCATGTGTATCAAATTTTTGATGTCCATATTTGGCTCGCCCCTAGCTTTTAATTTTGTCGCCATGCGCGTAAGCGACGAATGTTGCACCACGCGCAAAGGCGATCAGTGTCATTCCGATGTCTTGTGCGGTCTTGACGGCCAGAGCCGTAGGAGCGGAAATCGCGATCAAGCTGGCGATCCCGACTGTCGCCGCTTTCTGCACCATCTCCACGCTGGCGCGACTGGTGATGAGTAAAAAACCTTGCTGAAAATTTAATTCTCGGCCGACCATCACGCCTATCAATTTATCTAAAGCATTGTGCCGTCCGACATCCTCGCACACCTGTTGCAAATTGCCCGCCGAGGTGCTCCATGCCGCCGCGTGCATGCCGCCAGTCAGGCGGTTCAGCGGTTGCAAGGTCGCTAGTTCTTGCAGTGCTTTGTCCATCGCCGATACCGAGACGGGTGTAGCAACCGGCACATTCGGCAACGCTCTGATCACCTGTTCCAGGCTTTCCACCCCGCACAAGCCGCAGCCGGTGCGACCGGTCATATTGCGTCTGCGTTGTTTGAGCTGCAAAAAAGCATGGCTGGAGATTTCGCAATGCACGGTGACGCCCAGCTCGCTTTCTTCCACTTCCGCGCCGTAGAATTCTTCACGCCGGGCGACGATGCCTTCACTGAGCGCGAAGCCCAATGCAAAACTTTCCAGATCGTGGGGTGTCGCCAGCATCACCGCGTGGGACACACCATTGAATTCCAGCGCGACCGGCAACTCCACCGCCAACTGATCCTGCTCTTCAGTGCTATGGCCGTCGCGCCAGCGCGATACTTTCTGGCGGCTGATGCATTCGATCTCGGACGTGAGCCGTTTCACGGCGGGGCGCATGGGCTAGGTCGTGCCTTGCTGCGCTTGTTCCAGCAACGCTTGCTGAGCTTTGCTGAAACGGGTGTATTTCTTCTGCCATCCGGAGGGTTCGGATACCGGCATCACCTGCACCGCGGTGACCTTGTATTCCGGGCAGTTGGTCGCCCAGTCCGAATTCTCCGTGGTGATGACGTTCGCGCCCGACTCGGGGAAATGGAACGTGGTGTACACCACGCCCGGCTGCATGCGCTCGGATACTTTGGCGCGCAACACCGTATCACCCGCGCGGCTCTGGATGTTGACCCAGCCGCCATCTTTGATGCCGCGTTCTTCGGCATCGTGCGGATGTATCTCCAGCAGGTCTTGTTCGTGCCACTGCACGTTCTCGGTGCGCCGGGTCTGCGCGCCCACATTGTATTGGGAAAGTATTCGCCCGGTGGTGAGTATCAACGGGAACTTGCGCGTGACTTTCTCGTCGGTCGCCACATATTTGGTGATGATGAACTTGCCTTTGCCGCGCACGAATTGGTCGACATGCATGATGGGCGTGCCCAGCGGGGCATCATCGTTGCACGGCCATTGTATGCTGCCCAGCTGATCGAGCTTCGCGTAGCTCACGCCGTGGAAAGTGGGGGTCAGGCGCGCGATCTCGTCCATGATCTCGGCAGGGTGCGCGTAGTTCATCTCATAACCCAGACGCCGCGCCAACTGTACCGTCACTTCCCAGTCCGCATAGCCCGCCTTGGGCGGCATCACTTTGCGTATCCGCGAGATGCGCCGCTCCGCGTTGGTGAACGTGCCGTCTTTTTCCAGAAAAGATGAACCCGGCAAAAACACGTGCGCATACATCGCGGTCTCGTTCATGAAAATATCCTGCACCACGATGCACTCCATCGCGGACAGCGCGGCGGTGACGTGCTGGGTGTTCGGGTCGGATTGAACGATGTCCTCGCCCTGGCAATACACGCCTTTGAAACTGCCGTCCAGCGCGGCATCGAACATGTTCGGGATGCGCAATCCGGGTTCGGGCTGGATTTCGACGCCCCATGCCTGCTCGAACAGATGGCGGGTGGTCGAGTCGGACACGTGGCGATAGCCCGGCAACTCGTGCGGGAAAGAACCGATGTCGCAGGAACCCTGCACGTTGTTCTGTCCGCGCAACGGGTTCACCCCGACGCCTTCGCGGCCGATATTGCCGGTGGCCATCGCCAGATTGGCAATCCCCATCACGGCGGTCGAGCCCTGCGCGTGCTCGGTGACACCCAGGCCGTAATAGATCGCGGCATTGCCGCCTGTCGCATACAACCGCGCCGCGCCGCGCACCAGCTCTGCCTGCACGCCGGTGACATCCTGCATCGCCTCGGGCGAATTCTCCGGCAGCGCGACAAAGTCCCGCCACTGCTGGAAGGCCTTGTCCTCGCAACGCTGCGCGATGAAATCGGTTGCCATCAGCCCCTCGGTGACGATCACGTGGGCTATTGAAGAAAGCATGGCAACATTGGTGCCGGGCTTGAGCGGCAGATGGAAATCCGCCTCGACATGCGGAGAGCGCACCAGATCAATATGGCGCGGATCGATCACGATCAGCTTGGCCCCGTTGAGCAGGCGCTTTTTCATCCTTGATGCGAACACCGGATGGGCATCGGTGGGGTTGGCACCGATCACCATGATCACATCGCTGTGCTCCACGGATTTGAACGTCTGCGTACCGGCGGATTCGCCCAGTGTCTGTTTCAAGCCGTAGCCGGTGGGCGAATGGCACACCCTCGCGCAGGTGTCGACGTTATTGTTGCCGAATGCGGTGCGCACCAGCTTCTGCACCAGATAGCCTTCTTCATTGGTGCAGCGCGATGAGACAATGCCGCCGACCGAGTCGCGCCCGTATTTTTTTTGGATGCGTTTGAATTCTGCGGCGGCGTAATCCAGCGCCTCGGCCCAGCTCACTTCGCGCCAAGGGTCGGTGATCTTGCTGCGTATCATCGGTTTGAGGATGCGGTCCTGATGCGTCGCGTAGCCCCACGCAAAACGGCCTTTTACGCACGAGTGCCCTTCGTTGGCGTGACCGTTCTTGTCGGGAACCATGCGCACCACCTCGCTGCCCTTCATCTCCGCCTTGAACGAACAACCCACGCCGCAATAGGCGCAGGTCGTCACCACGCTGTGCTCGGCCTGGCCGATGGCGATCACGGTTTTTTCCTGCAGGGTGGCGGTCGGGCAGGCTTGTACGCACGCGCCGCACGACACGCATTCGGAATCCATGAACGGCTGGTCCTGTCCCGGCGAGACACGCGACTCGAAACCGCGTCCGGATATCGTCAGGGCATAAGTGCCCTGGGTTTCCTCGCAGGCGCGCACGCAGCGGTTGCACACGATGCACTTGGAAGGATCGTAAGTGAAATAGGGATTCGATTCATCTTTCTGGCTGTGGATATGATTCTCGCCGTCGTAGCCGTAGCGCACCTCGCGCAATCCGGTGACGCCGGCCATGTCCTGCAATTCGCAATTGCCGTTGGCCGCGCAGGTCAGGCAGTCCAGCGGGTGGTCGGAGATGTAGAGCTCCATCACCCCTTTGCGCAGTTCCTGCAGCTTGGGCGACTGGGTGCGCACCTTCATGCCCTGTTCCGCCGGCGTGGTGCACGACGCGGGATAACCCTTGCGTCCCTCGATTTCCACCAGACACAAACGGCACGAGCCAAACGGCTCCAGGCTGTCCGTCGCGCACAGTTTGGGAACATTCACGCCGCTTTCGGCGGCCGCGCGCATGATCGAAGTCCCAGCCGCAACGGTCACCTGCATCCCGTCTATCTCCAGCGTGACTTCCTGTTCGGCGATGCGCCGCGGCGTGCCGAAATCCTTTTCATTGAGTTGCTCAAGCATGTGAACCTCCTGCATCTTTGTTGGCAATGCCGAAATCCTGGGGGAAATGATTCAGCGCGGACAATACCGGATAAGGTGTCATGCCGCCCATCGCGCACATCGAGCCGTTCAGCATCGTGTCGCACAAATCACGCAATAATTCGACCTGCGCTCCTGTGTCCTGACCGGCGATGATCTTGTCCATCACCTCCACGCCGCGCGTCGCGCCTATCCGGCACGGCGTGCATTTGCCGCAGGACTCGATCGCGCAGAACTTCATCGCATAACGCGCCAGCCTGGCAAGGTCAGCGCTGTCGTCATGCACCACGATGCCGCCGTGCCCCAGCACCGCCCACAATGCCGTGTACGCCTCGTAATCCAGCGGCGTGTCCCATTGCGACTCCGGCAGATAAGCGCCCAGCGGCCCACCCACCTGCACCGCCTTGATCGTGCGGCCCGATGCCGAGCCGCCGCCGAAATCGTACAGCAGTTCGCGCAACGTCACGCCGAACGCCTTCTCGATCAGGCCGCCCTGTTTGATATTGCCCGCCAGCTGGAATGGCAGCGTACCGTGCGAACGCCCCATGCCATAGTCCTTGTAAAACGCAGCACCCTTGTCAAGGATGATAGGCACACTGGCCAGCGAGATGACGTTGTTGATCACGGTGGGCTTGCCGAACAGCCCGGCGATCGCGGGCAGCGGCGGTTTGGCGCGCACGATGCCGCGTTTGCCCTCTAGGCTTTCCAGCAGCGCGGTCTCTTCGCCGCACACGTAAGCTCCGGCACCTTTGCGCACTTCCAGTTCAAAACTTTTTCCGGAATTCAATATATTCGAACCCAGGTAGCCCGCCTTGCGGGCCACGGCGATCGCTTCGTTCAGGATGGTTATCGAATGCGGATATTCGCTGCGCACATAGACGTAACCCTGTGTCGCACCCACCGCGAGCGCGGCGATCGCCATGCCCTCGATCAGCACCAAGGGGTCGCCCTCCATCAGCATGCGATCGGCGAACGTGCCCGAGTCGCCCTCGTCGGCATTGCATACGATGTATTTTTGCGCGGCAGCCGTGTTCAGCACCGTCTTCCATTTGATGCCGGTCGGAAAGGCCGCGCCGCCCCGCCCGCGCAACCCGGAGTCGGTCACCTGCTGCACGATGGCCGCAGGCTGCATGGCCAGCGCCTTGCGCAAGCCCTGAAAGCCGTCATGCGCCAGATAATCCTCCAGCGACAGCGGATCGGTGATGCCGACGCGCGCAAAGGTCAGCCGCTCCTGCTTTTTCAAATACGCCAGTTCCTCGGTCAGGCCCAGATTCAAAGCGTGCTTACCGCCGCTCTGGAAATCCGCATCGAACAATGCGCCGACGTCTTCCGCGCTCACCGGCCCGAATGCGACGCGCCCCCGCGCGGTTTGCACCTCGATCAGCGGCTCCAGCCACAGCATGCCGCGCGACCCGTTGCGTATCAGCTTCACTTCGATGTTGCGCCGCGCGGCCTCGGCTCGGACGGCTTGCGCAACGTCATCGGCTCCGAGTGCTAGGGCGGCGGAATCTCTGGGTATGAAGAGAGTGATGCTCATGTTCCGCTCCCCAGTTTTTGGATCAGTTTATCGAATTTTTCCGGTGTGACGCGAGCGTGCGATTGCCCGTCTATCATCATCGCCGGCGAGGTCGCGCACAGTCCCAGACAATAGACCGGATGCAATTCATATTCACTCTGTTCGCGATGCGTCAATTTTTTCTCGGCGTGCTGGACCAAACGTTCCGAACCCATGCTCTGGCAGGCTTCGGCACAGCAGATCTGTATCGTGTGGCGGGTGGGCGGAGTGGTGCGGAAATGATGGTAGAAGGTGATCACGCCATGCACTTCGGCGCGGGAAAGATTCAGCGCGTTGGCGATCTGTGCGACCGCATCGGGAGGGATGTGTCCGAGCGCGTCCTGGATGTCATGCAGTATCGGCAACAACGCGCCTGGGCGGTCTCGTTGTGCCGCGAGTATGGCCGCGACTTGCTCGGAATGGGACAGGCTCATAATGCTTTTCCTCGTCATGCCAAGTAGACAATCTGAATATGCTGTTTATAACATAACTATGTTTTAATAATTGCCATGAACTTTTTATTTGGATGGAAGCTATCATGAAGCCCCTCTGTTCTCAATAGGTTATATTTAGCATATATGAGTTTCGAAATTCGTCCGGAATGGAGTCTGAAAAAACGCAAGGGGGCCGCGGTCTCTTTGCCATTACTGCTGCAATTGCTTACCGCCATACGCGATCAGGGCAGCATCAGCAGCGCGGCTTCCCATGCCAACCTTTCTTACCGGCACGCATGGGGGATGTTGCGCGATTTCGAACGTGAGTTTGCCGCGCCGCTACTGAAAAAATCCAGAGGGAAAGGCACGTCACTGACCCCGTTGGCGGAAAAGTTGATATGGGCTGACAAGCGCATCACCGCACGCCTTACTCCTATTCTGGAAAGTTTCGCCTCGGAACTCGAAGCCATCCTGACCAGTGTTCCCGCCGCGTTACGTATCACCGCATCACACGGCTTTGCAATCGACGCGCTGATCAAACAATTAACCTCCGATCATGTGCCCGTTGAGATCAATTATCGCAGCAGCCTGGAAGCTGTTTCGGCGCTATCCCACAACGAGTGCGACCTGGCCGGATTCCATGTGCCGGTCGGAGAGTTCAAACATGCCGCCCGGCACTATCTGAAATGGCTGGATCCCCAGCAGCACGCGCTGATCCATCTGGCGTACCGAAATCAGGGGCTATTCATCGCCAAAGGCAATCCGAAGAATATTCAGGGCCTGCAAGACCTGCAACGCAAAGATTTGCGTTTCGTTAACAGGCAAACCGGATCGGGCACCAAAATATTACTGGAGTTGTTGTTGGTCAAAGAAAAAATCGACCCCAAGAACATTCCCGCCTATGACAGCGTCGAATATACGCATGCGGCTGTGGCGGCCTATGTGGCGAGCGATTTTGCCGACGTGGGCTTTGGTGTCGAAACGGCAGCCAAACGATTCGACTTGGATTTCATACCGATCGCGCTTGAGAACTATTTCTTCGCCTGTAAAACCGGCGCGCTGGAGCAGAAGTTGCTGCAAGGCGCACTCAATATCATGCAGGGTGCCGCGTTCCGTAGCACGGTCAACGCGCTGGCCGGATACGATGGTTCGCGATCCGGCACGATTGTGAGCTTTGAAGAAACCTTCTCATAAATCGGTCGTTAGTGGAGAGCGTTCTTGATGAGGCGTATCGTCGGAGCAAGTAAGCCGGATACGGATTGGATCCCGTCAGTTTAGCGCTTCGAACAACAGGCACCCTTGTATCAGCACTTGTGGAATCGTGTTGAGATTCCAGATGCCGCGAACTGCGGCTATCGACACGTCGTGTGTCATTCACGACTCTGCAAAGACCGTCAACCCCCTGGCGCGGCAATCCGTTTGGTTCTATCACGGCTTGCATGCCCCCAGTCGCCCCCCCGGCTACACATCAAGTTAGCGCTCTGGCTGCATCCATATAACCACTTGACAATCATGGTTACTTGCTTTAATTTTGCGACGTCGGCCATGACACGTCTATTTCTCTTGTTTAGCGTATTTGGCTGTCCTTAATTATTTGGGAGTCGTTACTGTGAATTTCATAACGCATTTCCCATTTGGTTTTGTCATGTTGTCATTGATCGTAGTCTGTTTCATGGTTTTATTTACCGGCAAACCCTAGCATTAGATAGGTTCAGAACAGGCAGTTATGAAGCTAAATCTTTCAGCTTGGCAGGCCCCCTGGTCGTTGGGATAACGATTCTTCCTCCAAGGAGATAAAAAATGAGCGATAAAAGTATCAGCAATACTTATTCAAATAGCAGTTCCGGTGATGCGATGGGCAGGTTGTTGATGATCGTCTTGTCAATGCTTGCGGCGACCCCGTTGATTATCGGTTACTGGGCCGCTCTTACCGGCGGAGGATTTAATTAAAAAAGCGGGTTGCCAGAATATCGCGGGTTCAAGTTTGAAGTGCAACGCCTGACTTGAAGAATACCTGATTGGGTGTCTGGTATCCAAGTCTCTTTCTGGGTCGGTTGTTCAATCTCT
>JABEVG010000045.1 GCA_013044075.1 Gallionella sp. | reverse complement strand
GGGGGAGAGGGGGGAGAGGGGAGAGCCTTCGGCAAATTCTCAATCTGCAACGAATAATCATCATGCCCCCACTCGCAGCGCGTCAGCACCTGCTTGGGAATTTTCTTCACGGTGAGATTCGGATACTCGCCCTTGCCACGGAATGCAGTACACAACACCAACAGACTGCGCTCCGCCCCCACCTCATCGGAAAGCTGCTGCAATTGCTCGTGGTTCAGGTTCGCCGTGGTGACGTAGATAAAATCCCGCTCGGTGGAATGTCCATGCATCCAGTAATGCGCATCGCTTGGCGCATAAGTGAAACCCTCCAGCTTGCACAAGGCTTGCGCCAGCATCTCCGCGTTGTATTCCTTGTTGATGACCCACTGATTGTGCGCATCCTGCCGCAACAAACTGGGCGCGAGTTTGTAATAGCGGAAGCCGCCGCCCCCCTGCCAATTCATCGCCTCGGAAATACCGCCCTTATCCTCGCCATCAATCACCTTTTGCAGGCGCGGAATGACGTGCGTGTGGCAATGCTCGCCCAGCTCAATCATGATCCAGCGGCGACCCATCTTGTGCGCCACCGCGCCGGTGGTGCCGGAACCGGCGAAGGAGTCGAGGACGAGGTCGCCGGGGTTGGTGGCAATTTGAAGAACTCGTTGGATGAGCCGCTCTGGCTTGGGTGTCGCAAAGATGTCGTCACCCGCCAGAATCTTTGCTTCTTTCTTTGCCTGCTCGTTGTCGCCAACTTCATCGCGTATCCAAATAACCCATCTTGGCACCTCAAGCAGCACAGATAATTACTCCAACCGGTCCACCAACCAACCCGAGCACAGCACCCAATGCACCTCCAGCAAAAGCATTTTTCGACTGTGCACTCTTGAAGATGGTGCAGAAGTATGCACACTTATCCAGTGAACATCTCGCGCAATGGGTAGATCGTCGGCCTGTTGTTATGGCTGAAGGTTTGCTCGGAAATGATACGATTTTTGCCGCAGGAAAATAAATTTGCCGCAGGAAAATAAAAAAGGAGTCAGGCTATTAACCTAACTCCTTGATGTATTTGGTAGGCACGAGCAGACTCGAACTGCTGACCTCTTGGATGTCGACCAAGCGCTCTAACCAACTGAGCTACGCGCCTAAAAGGACGCGCATTGTATCCGAACTTCAGTTCGCCTCAAACAAGAAAATGCACTAAAAAATACGGTAGGTTCTACTGGCTCAATAGCTGCCCGAAGCGAGATTGTCGAAGCGCGTGTACTCGCCCCGGAACGCCAGTGCCACCGTGCCTATCGGGCCGTTACGCTGCTTGCCGATGATGATTTCGGCCTTGCCTTTGTCGGCCGAATCGGAGTTGTAAACTTCGTCGCGATAAATAAACAAGATCAGATCAGCATCCTGCTCGATCGCGCCCGACTCGCGCAAATCGGACATGATAGGACGCTTGTTCGGGCGTTGTTCCAGACTACGGTTGAGCTGCGACAAGGCGATTACCGGTACTTGCAATTCCTTGGCCAGCGATTTCAACGAACGAGAGATTTCGGAGATTTCGGTGGCGCGATTCTCGCTGGCCTTGCCCGCGTTGGAACTCATCAACTGGATATAGTCGAGGACGATCAGACTCAAGCCGCCGTAGGTACGATGCAATCGGCGCGCGCGCGCCCTGACTTCCAGAGCCGACAGCGCGGCACTTTCGTCGATATGGATGGGCGCGTCATTGAGCTTGCCCAAGGCATGCGTCAAGCGACCCCAGTCATCATCTTGCAGTCGTCCGGTGCGCAGATCGTGCTGGTTCAGCTTGCCCACCGAACCCAGCATACGCATGGCCAGTTGCGAACCGCCCATCTCCATACTGAAGATCGCAACCGGCTTGCTGCCCGGCTCCAAAGCAATGTTCTCGGCGATGTTGATGGAGAACGCGGTCTTGCCCATACTGGGTCGACCCGCCACGATGATCAGATCGCCAGCCTGCAAGCCCGAAGTCATCTTGTCCAGATCGGTAAAACCGGTCGCCGTACCGGTCACATCACTGGTGTTGTCGCGCGCATACAAGGTCTCGATGCGTTCGACCACTTGCGTGAGCAGAGGCGGCATCGCCATGAAACCCTGCTTGCCTTTTGAACCCGCTTCGGCGATCTCGAACACTTTGCTTTCGGCCTCATCCAGCAATTGCGCGGCATCGCGCCCGGTCGGGTTATAGGCACTGCTGGTGATCTCAGTACCCACTTCGACCAACTGGCGCATGATGGAACGCTCACGCACGATCTCGCCGTAACGCCGCACGTTGGCCGCCGACGGCACGTTGTGCGCGAGGCTGCCCAGATAAGGCAGGCCGCCCACCTTGTCCAGCTCTCCGGAATTTTCCAGTGCTTCCGCCACGGTGATGACATCCACCGGCTTGGCCATCTCGCTCAGGCGGACGATATGGCGGAAGATCAGGCGATGTTCCTGGCGATAAAAATCAGACGCCGAAACCAGATCGATGATCTTATCCAGTGCGCGCGCTTCCAGCAGCAGCCCGCCCAACACCGACTGTTCCGCCTCAACCGAATGGGGAGGCAGCTTGATCTGATCGAGCTGTGTATCTGAATTGGAAAAAGTCTGCATGGTGTTAGATTGATTTTTAACTTTTTTGCGGAGGGCATTTTACCCCGTAGTCGCAGTTTGATTCCGACAAATGCAAAATGAAAAATGCAAAAAGGACTCTCGCGAGTCCTTTTTGTCTGCTGCACAAGATGCGGACCAGCCGCACCATTGTGTCAGTTGGTGCCTGTGATCGTAACTGTGATTTCGGCAGCCACATCAGTGTGCAATGCGATGCTGACCGGGTAATCACCCACTTGTTTGAGGTGACCGGCAGGCATGCGTACTTGCGACTTCTCTACTGCATGACCTTGTGCCACCAGTGCTGCCGCGATGTCCGCGTTAGTCACGGAACCGAACAGCTTGCCGTCCACACCGGCTTTTTGCGCGATGTTCACGACCACACCGGCAATCTTCTCACCGCGTGCCTGCGCATCGGCCAACTTGGCCAGATCCGCTTTCAACAACTCGGCGCGGCGCACTTCAAATTCAGCCATGCTGGAAGCGGTTGCACGTTTAGCCTTGCCTTGCGGGATCAGAAAATTGCGCGCGTAGCCGTTCTTAACTTTAACCACATCACCGAATTGGCCCAGGTTAATGACTTTTTCCATCAGAATAATTTGCATGTCTGAACTCCTAGTGTAAATCGGTGTATGGCAGCAAGGCCAAGAAGCGCGCGCGTTTTACAGCGGTGCTCAGTTGACGCTGGTAGCGTGTCTTGGTACCGGTGATACGTGCCGGAATCAGTTTGCCGTTCTCGGAGATGAACTCTTTCAGGATGTTCACATCTTTGTAGTCGACTTCAGCGATCTTATCGACGGTGAAGCGGCAGAACTTGCGACGCTTGAACAGGTTGTTGCGACCTGGGCGTTTTTTGTCATCTTTCTTTTTGTCTGGACGAGCCATGATATTTCCTTATTCCAAGATTATGTCGTTGATGTGCACGATCAGTTGTCTGCTGCGTAATCCTTGTTGCGCCAAAAAACCGCGTATCTTCACCTGCTGTCCGATCTCGAACTGCGCGACCTGATCGGCCAGTTCGGCGAATGCCAATGCCTGAACTTCACACCGCACCTGCCTTTGCACGTTCGCTTCGGACTGCTCGGAGCGGTGACTCAGGGTCAACGCCACTCGGGCGACCCCTGCCGGGGTGTAACGCTTACTCTCTAGCGCGACGATCTCGCCGCTGATGACTAACTGATTGCGCGCCAATGATTACGCTGCTGCCGCTTCCGTTGCCACCACACCTTCGGGCATCACTGAACGGGATTTTTCTTCCTTCATCATTGCCGATGGTTCAGTGATCGCCGCTTTGGTGCTGACGGTCAGATGGCGCAATACCGCGTCATTGAAACGGAACGCATGTTCCAGCTCATCCAAAGTTTCCTGGTTGCACTGGATGTTCATCAACACATAGTGAGCCTTGTGGATCTTTTGGATAGGGTAAGCCAATTGGCGGCGACCCCAGTCTTCCAGACGGTGAATTTGGCCTTCCTTGGAAGTAACCAATGTGCGATAACGCTCAATCATCGCGGGCACTTGCTCGCTTTGATCGGGATGCACGATAAACACGATTTCGTAATGTCGCATTACATCTCCTTGTGGTTATAAAGCCCCCCGCTTGCGGTGC
>JABEVG010000004.1 GCA_013044075.1 Gallionella sp. | reverse complement strand
GGGAGTGGGGAGTGGGGAGTGATTTCCCTACTTCTCACTAGGGCACACAGTGCCGTCTTACTTTTCCCACTCTCCGCTTTTGAAAAAGGTGAAGCCAGCCGGTAAGCCGGGTTCTGTCGTGGACAGTCATTCCTCTAGGCGTTTCGTTACCTGACGCTCAAGCGACCTACCCGCTGGCGACGCGAGCCACGTCATAGCCAGCCTATTTGGTCTTGCTCCGGATGGGGTTTACCCTGCCACTGATGTTGCCACCAGTGCGGTGAGCTCTTACCTCGCCATTTCGCCCTTACCTGATCTGTTTTCACAGCCATCGGCGGTGTATTTTCTGTGGCACTTTCCATCGCCTCACGGCGTCCGGTCGTTAACCGGCATCCTGCTCTGCGGAGCCCGGACTTTCCTCCCCGCCGTGACATGCGGGGAGAAAAATCCGGGTTTCCCCGCACTTTGGTTTCGGCATAACTTGCTTGCGCAAATTAGCCTACACCGCAACCGACCCGCTTACGCGAGTGGGTTGTCCTCCCCGCATTTACATGCGCGGCGACTGTCTAGCCAGCTTCGGCGCGGAGTCTATCACGGGAATAGAAATTCAGACCCGCTACTTGCCCTGCAAAGCCTGCCCGGTCTTCTCCAATGCTTTGCCGCTTTGCTGCAATGTTTCGCTACCCAGGCGTTTGACTTGATCCGCGAGGGTTTCCTGAGCGAAGGGGTTCGAGAGCAGCGGCTTGTCGCGGCCGATATTGACGCCCAGTGCCAGCCCAGCCAGAAAACCCAGCAGCAAACCGAGCAGTATCCCTTTCAACTGTTTCACGGCCTGATCCTCCGAACAATCACGCGCTTCGCACATTGCAATAAGCGATGGTTCACACTTCGCCCAGTTGCATATTGATGAACAACTCTTTCCATCGCTTGGCTTCCTCGTGCAGTGCCGTCTCAGTAAGCGGGTTTTGCGCCAGCCACCCGGCATCCAACTGCAAATGAAATTTGTTGCCGCTAAAATGCCCGTAGATTCCGGGCAATGTGACATCGCTGCGGTTGCGGTAAAACAAGATCGCCAGACGCAATGCCATAATCTGCGCCAAGTCTTGGGTCTCGTGCAATTGGCCGCGTAACTTCTCCAAACCACCGCGCTGCGACAATGCAAGCAAACTCAAACGATGCTGTTCTTTCTTTGAGAAGCCCGGCATGTCGGCATTCTCGAGTATATAGGCCGAATGCTTGTGGTAGCCGCTGTGCGCGACACTGATGCCGATCTCATGCAGATACGCCGCCCAACCCAAAGACCGCATCGCCTCTTCATCCACCGTGTTCGCCAGGAATTGGCGCGCCAACAAATCGGCCAAGCCCGCGACCCGCTTGGCCTGCCGCGCATCCAGGTGATAACGGCGGATGAATTGCTGGACCGTGACATCACGCATGTCATTGTCGTGGAACCGTCCCCACAAATCGTACAGCACCCCCTCGCGCAACGCACCAGACGCGGGTTGCATATGAAAGATCCCCAGCTCGCAGAACGCCGCGTACATGATGGCGAAACCACCTGCGAACGCATGCAGACGATCGGCTTTCAGACCCGGGAGATTGAGCCTCTGCACTTCCCCCACCCTGAGCATGTAAGCGCGCAGTTGCTCCAATCCATCGCGGGTGATGCCGCTCTCGCTGTAACCGTTCTGCTCCAGGACCTCGACCAGCATTCTGGCCGTGCCGGACGAGCCCAGTGCCTCGCGCCACTGGCCGCGATAATCCGCGACGATGGTCTGCAATTCGCTGCGCGCGGCCAGCTCCGCCTGCTTGAGATTATGCTTATTGATCTTGCCATCAGCGAAAAAGCGTCCGCTGAAACTGACGCAGCCCATGTACAGACTTTCCAGCCTGATGGGGCTGAGGCCGCTGCCGATGATGAATTCTGTCGATCCACCACCGATATCTATCACCAGACGATGCTCTGATGATGGCGGCAGACCATGCGCCACACCCAGATAGATCAACCGCGCTTCTTCCTTGCCCGCAATGACTTCGATCGGAAAACCCAGAACACGCTCGGCCTGAGGAATAAATTCGGCGGAATTTCTTGCCACGCGCAAAGAATTCGTACCGACCGCACGCACCATCTCGGGTGGCAAACCGCGCAATCGCTCGGCAAAACGGGCCAGTGCTTTCAATGCGCGTTCCCGGGCTGGAGCGTCGAGATACTTATCCTCGGTCAATCCCGCCGCCAAACGCACCGATTCGCGCAGACCGTCCAGCATGTAGAGCTGGTCGCCTTCCGCGCGCGCGATTTGCAAACGAAAACTATTTGAGCCGAGATCGACAGCGGCCAGCAGGGATTGCGCTTGCACTAGTTCTGCACTTCGCGCTCGATCTCATCCACGGTGATATGGCGCACATCGCGTCCTCTCACCATGTAGATCACATACTCCGCCATGTTTTGCGCATGGTCGCCGATACGCTCGATGGCTTTTGCGATGAACAAAATCTCCAGCGCGGTCGAAATGGTACGCGGGTCTTCCATCATGAACGTGATGAGATAACGCATGATGCCGCGAAATTCCTCGTCCACCTGGTCGTCCTGCCGCACTACCTGAGCCGCCATCACCACATCCAGTCGGGCAAAGGCATCCAAGGCTTTGCGCAGCATATCCACCGCGATGTTGGAGGCGCGCTCGATCTCGTGATAGCGCGGCTTGGCCAACACATTCTTCTGCGACAGCATCTTAGCCATACGCGCGATCTTCTCCGCCTCGTCGCCGATGCGCTCCAGATCGGTGATGGTTTTCACCACAGTCATCACCAGGCGCAAATCTCCGGCGGTCGGCTGGCGACGCGCGATCATCTGGCTGCATGCCTCGTCGATCTTGACCTCCATTGCATTGACGCGATGATCCTCTTCGATCACCCGGTTCATCAGTGCCACATCGCTGTCGATCAAAGACTCGATCGCACTTTTGATCTGGCTTTCGACCAGGCCGCCCATTTGCAACACACTGGCACGGATAGATTCCAGCTCGGTGTCGAATTGCTTGGAAATATGATCGTTGTTCGGCATGGCAATTCCTTAATTTAAGGCAAACGTACAGCTTGCGGTTCGAATATTAAAATTTGATGACAGCTACTCGTGCCCCTGCCCAAGAACACCGATGTCCCGGTGGTGAAACCGGTGACGACGCGGTTCAGGCGGTCATCGTTTTGACTCCGTCCGGTGTACCCAATAACAGTACATCGGCACCGCGACGTGCGAACAAACCGTTGGTGACCACACCGGCGAGCTGATTCAATGCAGCCTCCAACTCGACCGGATTCATGATCGATAAATTATGCACATCCAAGATGATGTTACCGTTGTCTGTGGTAAACCCTTCGCGCAATTTCGGTTGCCCGCCCAGCCTGACCACTTCGCGCGCGATGTAGCTGCGCGCCATCGGAATCACCTCGATGGGCAACGGAAATTTACCCAACACATCCACCAGTTTGCTGGCATCACACAGACAGATGAATTTTTTACTCGCGGCTGCCACGATCTTCTCGCGGGTCAACGCGCCACCACCACCTTTGACCATATGCAGATGACGCGTGATCTCGTCCGCGCCGTCCACGTACACGGGAAGATCTCCCGCATCATTCAAAGACAACACCTCAATGCCGTGACCCTGCAATCTTTTGGCGGAAGCCTCGGAGCTCGCCACCGCACCGCGTATCTTGTGCTTGATCCTGGCCAGCTCATCGATAAAAAAATTGGCGGTCGAACCCGTGCCCACTCCCACGATGCAATCAATCGGCACATATTCAACCGCCGCCTTGGCCACCGCGCGCTTCAAATCATCCTGACTCAACATCTGAGAACTCACTTTCATAAAGAATTGTTGTACGGATTATTGCAGGAATTGACTGGCTTGGGGAATCCCCCTCTCGACAGGACAGGGTATTTTTCAAACACGACCGGAATACACGCTCCGCACCGCAGCGACCCGTTGAATCGGAGACGTTGCTTTGCGCGATCTGGCGCACCGATTTTTTGAACCCCTTCCCGCCAGCCTGTACAATCCGCCCTCATTTGATCCGCAATATTGCCCACACGCCTATGAAAATCGCTATCGCCGGTACCGGTTATGTCGGCATCTCCAATGCCATCCTGCTCGCGCAACACAACGAAGTGGTCGCGCTCGACATCGTCCCCGAGAAGGTGGCGATGCTGAACCGCAAACAATCGCCTATTGAAGATGCCGAGATCAAGGATTACCTGCAGCACAAGCAGCTCAACTTCAAGGCCACGCTGGATAAACACGAGGCCTATACCGGTGCGGATTACGTCATCATCGCCACCCCCACCGACTACGATCCCGAGACCAACTACTTCAACACCCGATCGATCGAGTCGGTGATACGCGATGTGCTGAGCATCAATCCGCAGGCGGTGATGATCATCAAATCCACCATTCCGGTGGGCTACACCGTCAAGGCGCGCGAACAGTTCAATTGTCCCAACCTGATCTTCTCGCCGGAGTTCCTGCGCGAAGGACGTGCGCTGTACGACAACCTGCACCCCTCGCGCATCGTGGTTGGCGAACGTTCCAAACGCGCCGAGGTTTTTGCCGATCTGCTCAAACAAGGTGCGGTGAAACAGGACATCCCCACGCTGTTCACCGACTCCACCGAAGCCGAGGCAGTCAAGCTGTTCGCCAACACCTTCCTCGCCATGCGCGTCGCCTATTTCAACGAACTGGACACTTACGCGGCCACGCACGGGCTGGATACCAAACAGATCATCCAGGGAGTCAGCCTGGATCCGCGCATCGGCGACCACTACAACAATCCTTCGTTCGGCTACGGCGGCTACTGTCTGCCCAAGGACACCAAACAACTGCTCGCCAACTATCAGGACGTGCCGCAGAACCTCATCCACGCCATCGTCGAAGCTAACACCACGCGCAAGGATTTCATCGCTGCCGATATCCTCAGGCGCAATCCGAATGTCGTGGGCATCCATCGCCTGATCATGAAGGCCGGCTCCGACAACTTCAGGGCCAGCAGCATCCAGGGCATCATGAAGCGCATCAAGGCCAAGGGTATCGAGGTCATCGTCTACGAACCGGAACTGAAGGAGGCTGAGTTCTACCACTCCAAGGTAATCAACGATCTGGCTGAATTCAAACAGCGCGCCGACGTGATCGTGGCCAACCGCATCACCGACGATATCCGCGATGTGGCGGACAAAATCTACAGCCGGGATCTGTTCGGCAAGGATTAAGTTGGTAAGCGGGACGCGATCTCCTGCATCCCGCTCACCATTTACCGTGCTGCGCTAGGGAAACAATTCCGCTTCCGCCAAACGCTTACCCTGCGCATCTTTGCCGGACACCGTGGGCGCGACCTGCAATTTCCAGTCTATCGCCAGTGCGGGGTCGTTCCACAACAGGCTGCGCTCGTATTCTGGATACCAGTAATCCGTGGTCTTGTAGAGGAACTCGGCGGTATCTGACAGGGCCACAAAACCGTGAGCCATGCCCGGCGGTATCCACAACATGCGTTTGTTGTCAGCCGACAATTCCACGGCCACATGCTGACCGAAAGTCGCCGAGCTGCGGCGTATGTCCACCACCACATCCAGGACCGTGCCTTGCACCGCACGCACCAGCTTGCCTTGCGGATGCTGTATCTGGTAATGCAAACCGCGCAGAACATTTTTGACCGAACGCGAATGGTTGTCTTGCACGAACGCTACTTCATGGCCTGTCAGTGTGTTGAATTTTTTCTGATTAAAACTCTCGTAAAAAAACCCCCGCTCATCACCGAACACTTTAGGCTCGATGAGCAGTACATCATGGATCTTGGTCGGAATGGCTTGCATGGCTATCGTCCCTGCTCTTTCAACACCTGCATCAGATATGCACCGTAACCGCTCTTGATCAATGGTTTTGCGAGTTTTTCCAACTGCGCCGCATCGATAAAGCCATTGTGATAGGCGATCTCCTCCGGGCAGGCGATCTTGAGGCCCTGACGATGTTCTATGGTTTGGATGAACATGCCCGCTTCCAGCAACGACTCGTGTGTGCCGGTATCCAGCCAGGCAAATCCGCGCCCCATCATCTCGACCGACAACTGTGCGCGCTCCAGATAGATACGGTTCACGTCGGTGATCTCCAATTCGCCGCGCGGCGAAGGTTTGAGGTCGCGGGCGATGTCGATGACCTGGTTGTCGTAAAAATACAAACCGGTCACCGCGTAGTTGGATTTGGGTTGCAAAGGTTTTTCTTCCAGCGAGATCGCCCGGCCCGCCTTGTCGAACTCGACCACGCCATAACGTTCCGGGTCGCGCACACGATAAGCGAACACCGAGGCCCCTTGTGTGCGTTGCGCGGCATTGCGCAACTGGTGCTGGAAGTCGTGACCGTAGAAGATGTTGTCGCCCAGCACCAGGGCAGAAGGATCGTTGCCGACAAAGTCCTTGCCGATGATGAAGGCCTGCGCAAGACCGTCCGGCGAGGGCTGCACCGCGTATTGCAGATTCAACCCCCACGCGCTGCCGTCGCCCAGCAACTGCTGGAAACGCGGCGTGTCCTGCGGGGTGGAGATGATCAGAATGTCCTGTATGCCGGCCAGCATCAGGGTGCTAAGCGGGTAGTAGATCATCGGTTTGTCGTACACCGGCAACAACTGTTTGGACACCGCCAGCGTGACCGGGTGTAAGCGGGTACCGGAGCCGCCGGCGAGGATAATGCCTTTACGTTTTGACATAGATTATTTCTCCAGGATTTCAGCCAGCATGCGCGTCACGCCCGACTGCCAGTCGGGCAAGGTCAGGTCGAACGTGTGTTTGAGTTTGTCGGTATTCAACCGCGAATTGTGCGGGCGTTTGGCGGGGGTGGGAAACACGCTGGTCGGCACGGCGTGGATGGCCTGTTGTGCCACTTTGATCGCCACACCCTGATCACGTGCATAGGCGATGACCATGCCTGCATACTCATGCCATGAGGTCACCCCGCCTGCCACCAGATGATACAAACCCGCCACCTCCGGGCGGGCAACGGCGGTACGTATCGCATGGGCGGTGACATCGGCCAGCAGGTCTGCCCCGGTGGGCGCGCCGTACTGATCGTTGATGACTTTCATGCTGTCGCGCTCCTGAGCCAGACGCAGCATGGTCTTGGCGAAGTTGCCGCCGCGTGCGCCATATACCCAGCTGGTGCGGAAGATGAGATGCTTGCAACCGGACTGTTGTATCAGCCGCTCGCCCTCCAGCTTGGTCGCGCCATACACGTTCAACGGCGCGGTCGCATCCTGTTCGCGCCACGACTGCTCGCCGCTACCGTCGAACACATAGTCGGTGGAGTAATGGATCAGCCAGGCATCGCGGCGTTGCGCTTCCTGAGCCAAGACGCCGGGTGCGGTGGCATTGATGGTACGCGCCAGTTCCGGTTCGCTCTCGGCCTTGTCCACCGCAGTGTGCGCGGCGGCATTGACGATGATGTCGGGTGCGACGCGGCGCACCGTCTCTGCCAACCCCGTCGGATCAGTGAAGTCACCGCACAGGGTGTTGCTATCGGCATCCAGGGCGATCAGCTCGCCCAAGGGCGCGAGACTGCGCTGCAACTCCCAGCCGACCTGCCCGCCTTTACCCAGCAACAGGATTTTCATCAGGCACGTCCGGCGTAATTCGTTTCGACCCACTGGCGATAACTGCCGGACAGGACGTTGTTCACCCAATCCTGATTGTCCAGATACCACTGCACGGTCTTGCGGATGCCGGTCTCAAAAGTCTCGGCCGGCTTCCAGCCCAGCTCGCGTTCCAGCTTGCGCGCGTCGATGGCGTAACGTCGGTCGTGTCCTGGCCGGTCGGTGACGAAACTGATCTGCTCGCGATAGGATTTGCCATCGGCCCTGGGGCACAGCTCATCAAGCAGTCCACATACGGTATGCACGATGTCGAGATTGGCCTTCTCGTTCCAGCCACCCACGTTATATACCTCGCCCAGTCGACCTTTTTCCAACACGCGACGGATCGCGCTGCAATGATCTTTGACATACAGCCAGTCGCGGATCTGCTGGCCGTCGCCGTATACCGGCAGGGTTTTCCCTGCCAGCGCGTTGACGATCATCAGCGGGATGAGCTTCTCCGGAAAATGGTACGGGCCGTAGTTGTTCGAGCAATTGGTGGTCAACACCGGCAGCCCGTAAGTGTGGTGATAGGCGCGCACCAGATGATCGCTGGCGGCCTTGCTCGCGGAATACGGGCTGTTCGGTTCATAGCGATGTGTCTCGCTGAACGCAGGTTCATCCTTGACCAGCGAGCCGTACACCTCATCGGTGGAGACGTGTAAAAAACGAAAGCCGGTCTTGTCGTTTGCCGCCAGACCGTTCCAGTAGGCGCGCACCGCTTCGAGCAAATGGAAAGTCCCGACGATGTTGGTCTGGATGAAATCTTCCGGACCGTGGATGGAGCGATCGACGTGGCTCTCGGCAGCGAAATTGATAACGGCGCGCGGTTGATGTTCAGCCAGCAGCTCGGCAACGAGTTGCGCATCACCGATGTCACCGTGCACGAAGGTATGGCGCGGATCGTTTTGCAGCGAGGCGAGATTCTCCAAATTGCCCGCATAGGTCAGCTTGTCCAGACTCACCACACTCTCGTCGTGCTGCGCACACCAGTCCAACACGAAATTCGCCCCGATAAAACCCGCACTGCCTGTCACTAGTATCATCTTGTTCTCCGCCATGCGGCAGTCGTTGAAATCAAAGAGCCGCGATTATAGGCGATGAAGCATCCCCGCCCAAACATCGGCCACCGGCCAAGCGAAATTGGCGATGTCCAGTGGGGATTTTTGCGGGCGTGCTTTAGGGCGGCTTCATTCTTCGGTTAGAATGCGCGTTCAAAATTTTTTACCCGATTGAAATATACCCACGAGGAATACGCCATGTACCAGATCGCTCCTTCTATCCTTTCCGCCAATTTCGCCAAGCTCGGCGAGGAAGTCGATGACGTGCTCGCCTCCGGCGCGGACATCGTGCATTTCGACGTGATGGACAACCATTACGTGCCCAATCTGACCATCGGTCCTCTGGTCTGCGAAGCCCTGCGCAAGCACGGCGTGACTGCCGCGATCGATGTGCATCTGATGGTCAAGCCGGTGGATCGCATCATCCCCGACTTCGCCAAAGCGGGCGCGACCTACATCACCTTTCATCCCGAAGCGTCCGAGCATATCGACCGCACCATCGGCTTGATCAAGGAAAGCGGTTGCAAGGCTGGCCTGGTGTTCAATCCTTCCACCCCGTTGGAGATTCTCGAGTACACGCTGCCCAAGCTGGACATGGTGCTGCTGATGTCGGTGAACCCCGGTTTCGGCGGACAGAAGTTCATCCCGCACGTACTGGACAAGGCACGTACAGTGCGCAGGATGATAGACGCGGGCGGACATACTTGCCGTCTGGAGATCGACGGCGGCGTGGGTCCGGCCAATATTCGCGAAGTCGCCGAAGCCGGCGTGGACACGTTCGTCGCAGGCTCTGCGGTATTTGGCAAACGCAACACCAGCGACAAGAACCGTTACAACACCATCATCGCGGAATTGCGCGCCGAACTCGCCAAGGTAAAAAAATAATGCCGTTCACCCAACGCCCCCTGCCTGTCTCAGCCATCGTCATCGACCTGGACGGCACACTGCTGCACACCGCTCCGCAACTCTCCGAGGCCGCCAACCGCATGTTGCGCGACATGGATTACGCACCCGTTTCGCAAAAACTGTTGTCCAGTTATATCGGCAACGGCATCAGCTGGCTGGTAAAGCGCGCCCTGACCGGCGACATGCATGCCACACCCGATGCCGCTTTGTACGACCACGCGCTGCCGATTTTCGAGCAGCACTACACCGAACTGTTGCTCGATAGCAAACCGTTCGACGGCGTGATCGAAGGCCTGGAAGCCATGAAACTGGCCGGTTACCCGCTGGGCTGCATCACCAACAAGGTCGAGCGTTACACCACGCCGCTGTTGAAAGGCCTGGGGCTGACCAAGTACTTCAACATCGTTCTGGCGGGCGATTCCTTGCCGGAAAAAAAGCCGCACCCGATGCCATTGCTGCATGCGGCCAAATTTTTCGGTGTGCCGATCGAGAAGATGTTGTTGATCGGCGATTCGCTCAACGACACCCTCGCCGCGCGCGCCGCCGGCTGCCCGGTGTTCTGCGTTCCTTACGGCTACAACCACGGCGAACCGGTGGAGACGCTGGATCTGGATGCTGTGATCGCCAATTTGGCGGCTGCGATGCCCCTGCTGAAACGTATGTGAAAATGAACGACCTCCTGTATAGCTCAATTTATTGGCGATGGTGATTTTGTAGGCGGGCAAATCATTGCCCGCCATGTTTGCAAAGCATCCGCGTGGCTCATACCCACCCCAACAGACACAGGAGGTTTTTATGTTGCACCCTATCACCGAAGCAGAATTCCACGCACTCGCAAAGCAAGGCTATAACCGCATCCCGCTGGTCGCGGAGACGTTTGCCGATCTCGACACCCCGTTGTCGCTCTATCTCAAACTTGCCAACAAACCGTTTTCCTATTTGCTGGAGTCGGTGCAAGGCGGAGAACGCTTCGGACGTTATTCTTTCATCGGCCTGCCCGCCGACACCCGCATCACGGTGCGCGGCAAGCAAGTCACGCTGACGACACCTGCGGGCGAGGCCGCCCAGCAAGTCGACAACCCACTGGATTTCATCGAAGAATATCAGGGGCGTTTCAAGGTCGCGCCACTGTCCGGTCTGCCGCGTTTCACGGGCGGACTGGCGGGCTACTTCGGCTACGACACGGTGCGTTACATCGAGCCGCGTCTCGCCAGGACCGAGAAAAAGGATGTCATCGGCACGCCCGACATCCTGCTCATGCTCACCGAACAACTCGCGGTGGTGGACAACCTGTCCGGCAAGCTCACCTTCATCGTGTATGCCGACCCGGCGCGCGACGATGCCTACGCACTGGCGCGCGCACGCCTGCGCGAATTGATAGCCATGTTGCGCTTGCCCGTCGATATCCCTTATGCACCCGCCGCACCGCGCATCGCAGCGCAATCAGAGTTCGGCGAAGCCGCGTTCAAGGCGGCTGTGGAGAAATCCAAGCACTACATCTTTGACGGCGACATCATGCAGGTGGTGTTGTCGCAGCGCATGTCGCAGCCCTTCCCCGCGCAACCCTTGTCGCTGTACCGCGCGTTGCGCAGCATCAATCCCTCGCCCTATATGTTCTATTACGACATGGGCGACCATCACGTGGTCGGCTCGTCGCCGGAGATTTTGGCGCGATTGGAAGGCGACACCGTCACCGTGCGCCCCATCGCGGGGACCCGTCCGCGCGGCAACACGCCGCAACGCGATGCCGCACTTGCCGAAGAATTATTAGCCGATCCAAAAGAGCTCGCGGAACATCTGATGCTGATCGATCTGGGCCGTAACGATATCGGTCGCGTGGCGCAGAACGGCACGGTGAAACTCACCGACAAGATGGTCATCGAGCGTTACTCGCACGTCATGCACATCGTCTCCAACGTCGAAGCAAAATTGAAAGCAGGCCTGAGCGCGATGGATGTGCTCAAAGCCACCTTTCCCGCCGGTACGGTCAGCGGCGCGGCCAAGGTACGCGCCATGGAAATCATCGACGAATTGGAACCCAGCAAGCGCGGCATCTACGCGGGTGCGGTCGGCTACCTCGGTTTCAACGGCGACATGGATGTCGCCATCGCCCTGCGCACCGCCGTGGTGAAAGACCAGACGCTGTATGTGCAAGCGGGTGCCGGTATCGTCGCCGACTCGGTGGCGGACAGCGAATGGATGGAGACGCAAAACAAAGCGCGCGCCGTTCTGCGCGCGGCGGAGATGGTGCTGGAAGGTCTGGATGCGCAGGCGCATCGCTAGCCATGTAGACTCCTAGCGACTGTTTTTACACACGAGCACCTAGTACTCGTTATGATTGCACCTTGCACGGCAGGTCACACATTGACTTTTTGAACGCGACAGGAGGTTCACAACATGATTGCCATCGAAATCGAAGCACCCATTATTGACCACAGAATTAACGTGATGAGCGACCAGCTTCCCTCGCAATCACGCATGGCAAAAATCATCGTGATGTTCGAAAAAGAGGACGCTGATGTTCCAACATCAGGGGTTCTGGCACACCTGCGCGCAAACCCCGCACAAGCCAGAGAAGATGGCCTGCCGATGAAACGGGAAGAATTGTATGACCGCACCGGCACTCGTTAATCAGCAAGCTTGGGTTGATACCAACATCTGGTTTTATGCCTTAAGTTCGGGCGACGGTGCAAAAAGGATTGCGGCTAATCGCCTGCTAGATTCGCTCGATCATCCTGTCATCAATAGCCAGGTTATCCGCGAACTGTGCGTCAACCTGCTTAGAAAATCGACATACGATGAAACCACAATTCAGGAGCTGTCCAGCTCCTTGTATCGTGATTGTCACGTTGCTGCTGAGAGCGTCGGCGTTTTTCTACGCGCATCCAAATTGCGCCAACAGCATGCGTTCAGTTATTGGGACAGCCTGATTATCGCGGCAGCGTTGGAAGCCGGATGCGCAACCATGTACAGCGAAGATATGCAGCACGGTCAAATCATCGAAGGGCAACTAACCATCATCAATCCTTTGATTAGCACATAACTATCTCACATGAAAATCGATACCTCCGTACTGCACCTGACTGTCGGTGAGTCTATGGCAGCCAGCCTTGCGCGCGCCGCCGCGATGAAAGCAGCAAAACAGGGCAAGCCCCTCACGCCTTATTTTGGTGTGGGATTTGAAGATGTCGGCACACTGTTTTCCGTGTTCACGCCCAGGCGTTGGGAGTTGATAGGCTCGCTACGAGAAGGCGGCGCAATGTCCCATCGCCGAACTCGCGCGCCAACTCAAGCGCGACTACAAGAATGTGTATAGCGATTGCGAAAAACGAAACGAATCGAATGTACCGCAATTTAAAAAGACGAAAACGGTTTGGTCTACTCGCCCTGCAACGAGATCGTCGTGGATATGAAATTACCTGCAAGACGTACGGCGTAGTCATTTTGAATGCGCCAAAACCAAAGTTAAAATATGCTGCGTCTGACCGAAATCAAACTGCCGCTTGCGCATAGCAAGAACGAACTCCAAACCGAGATTCTGAAAAAGCTGGGGATCGCTGCGGACGACTTCATCAGTCACATCGTGTACAAGCGCGGCGTGGATGCGCGCAAGAAGAACTGCATTCTGTATAGCTACACGCTGGATGTAGCGGTGCGCGACGAAGCAGCGATCCTGCAGCGTGTTGGCACGAACCCGCATATCAAACTTGCACCCGACACGAGCTACCATTTCGTCACTCACGCGCCGCAAAATTTAGCCGCGCGTCCTGTTGTGATCGGCATGGGTCCTGCTGGCCTGTTCGCCGGATTGCTGCTCGCGCAGATGGGTTTTCGTCCGCTGATCCTGGAGCGCGGCAAGGCAGTGCGCGAGCGCACTCAAGATACTTGGGGACTGTGGCGCAAAGGGGTGTTGAATCCCGAATCTAACGTGCAATTCGGCGAAGGCGGCGCGGGCACATTCTCCGACGGAAAACTGTATAGCCAGATCAAAGACCCTCGTTTTTTGAGCCGCAAGGTGCTGGACGAGTTTTTCAAAGCGGGGGCGCCAGCGGAAATTTTGTATGAGAGTCATCCGCATATCGGGACGTTCAAACTGGTCGGTATGGTAGAAAAAATGCGCGCCACCATCGAATCTTTGGGCGGCGAAATCCGTTTCCAAAGTCGCGTGGATGACATCGTGATTAACGACGGTGAGGTGCAAGGCGTGATGCTGGCAAACGGCGAGCACATCGCCACGAATCATCTGGTTTTGGCCATCGGTCACAGCGCGCGCGACACCTTCGCGATGATCCACCAGCGCGGCATCTACATCGAGGCCAAGCCCTTCTCCATCGGCTTTCGCATCGAGCATCCGCAGACGCTGATCGACCGCGCGCGCCTGGGTACGAACGCGGGCAACCCGCAGCTCGGTGCGGCGGACTACAAGCTGGTGTATCACGCCAGCAACGGCCGCTCGGTGTACAGTTTTTGCATGTGTCCCGGCGGCACAGTGGTGGCGGCGACTTCCGAGGTCGGACGCGTGGTGACCAATGGCATGAGCCAGTATTCGCGCAACGAACGCAACGCCAACGCTGGCATCGTGGTGGGCATCACGCCTGAAATAGACTATCCCGGCGACCCGCTGGCGGGCGTGGCATTTCAACGCCATTGGGAGTCGCGAGCCTATGAATTGGGCGGCGCAACGTATCAAGCCCCGGGACAGTTGGTCGGCGATTTTCTAGCCGGACGCGCCTCGACAAAATTCGGCAATGTCGTGCCGAGTTACACCCCAGGCGTGCATCTCACCGACCTGTCCACCGCGCTGCCCGATTATGCTATCGCGGCGATACGCGAAGCCCTGCCCGCGTTCGCAAAACAGATCAAAAACTTTGACCTGCCGGATGCCGTGCTGACCGGTGTGGAGACGCGCACCTCGTCGCCGATACGCATCAAGCGCAATGCGGATGACATGCAAAGCATCAACACGCGTGGCTTGTATCCGACCGGCGAAGGCGCGGGTTATGCGGGCGGGATATTGTCCGCCGCCGTGGATGGTATAGAGGTCGCCGAGGCGGTTGCTTTGAGTATCATGCGGAAAAACTAAGATCGGAATAAATCATGTTACTAATGATAGACAACTACGACTCCTTCACCTACAACCTGGTGCAGTACTTCGCCGAACTCGGCGCGGAGGTCGTGGTGAAACGCAACGACGAAATCACCGTCGGGCAGATTGAAAAATTAAATCCGCAGCATCTGGTGATCTCGCCCGGCCCTTGCACACCCAACGAGGCGGGCGTGTCGGTCGCGGCCATCCAACATTTCGCTGGAAAAATTCCGCTGCTGGGCGTGTGTCTCGGCCATCAAAGCATCGGCCAGGCATTCGGCGGCAAGATCATCCACGCCAAAACGCTGATGCACGGCAAGACTTCGCTCATCCATCACCGCAGTAACAGCGTGTTCACCGGCTTACCCAATCCGTTCACCGCGACGCGCTATCACTCGCTGGTCATCGAGCGCGAGACGCTGCCCGATTGTCTCGAAATCACAGCATGGACGGACGACGGCGAGATCATGGGCGTGCGCCACAAGACGCTGGCAGTGCATGGTGTACAGTTCCATCCCGAATCCATCCTCACCGAACACGGTCACGACATGCTGAAGAATTTTCTGGAGGGTAAGCCATGATCACGCCGCAACAGGCACTGGTGCGTCTCATCGAGCAGCGCGAGATCTTTTACGACGAGATGCTGTCGCTGATGCGCCAGATCATGGGCGGCGAAGTCTCGCCCACCATGATCGCCGCGATACTGGTGGGTCTGCGCGTCAAGAAGGAGACCATAGGCGAGATCTCCGCCGCCGCGTTCGTGATGCGCGAGTTCTCCACCAAGGTGCCGGTCACCCAGCGCGACCATCTGGTGGACACGTGCGGCACGGGCGGCGACGCGGCGCACACCTTCAACATCTCGACCGCCAGCGCGTTCGTCGCGGCGGCGGCAGGCGCACGGGTCGCCAAGCACGGCGGACGTTCGGTGTCGTCCACCTGCGGCTCGGCTGACGTGCTGGAAGCGTTGGGGGTGAACCTCAATCTCACGCCCGCACAAGTGGGACACAGCATCGACCGGATCGGCATCGGGTTCATGTTCGCGCCCAATTTTCACGGCGCGATGAAACACGCCGCACCGGTGCGCCGCGAACTGGGTGTGCGCACCCTCTTCAACGTACTGGGGCCGCTGACCAATCCCGCCGGGGCGGACAATCAGGTGATGGGGGTGTTCCATCCCGATCTGGTCGGCATCCAGGCGCGCGTACTGCAACGCCTGGGTAGCCGTCATGTGCTGGTAGTGAACGGCTGCGATGGTCTCGATGAGATCACCCTCAGCGGACCGTCGTCCGTCGCCGAATTGAAAGACGGCAATATCAGCGAGTACACCGTGCAGCCTGCCGATTTCGGTCTGCAAGCCGCCTCGCTCGACACCCTGCGCGTGACGAATGTTGAACAGGCTAAAGCCATGTTGCTCAGCGTGCTCGACAACCAACCCGGCCCGGCCCGCGACATCGTGCTGCTCAATGCCGGTGCGGCAATCTACGCGTCCGGTATCGCCGCGACCCTGGCGGAGGGTGTGCGCCGCGCCGCCGAAGTCATCGCCAGCGGCGCGGCGCACACCAAACTGGCGCAACTGATACATATCAGTAACGAAACTCGGGCATGATCGCGACCTGCTAGAATCGCCCACTATTAAATTTGCAGCACTTACGACCGGAGCCACTCAGATGCAAGCACCTATTCCCCTACGCGATGTCCCGCAGACCAACATCTTCCGCAAAGGCGATGTCTTCGTGCTGTTCGGCGAATTGTTCGGACGCGGCTATGCCAACGGTCTGATCAACGAAGCGCGCAAGGCGGGCATGACCCTCATCGGCGTGACCGTGGGTCGCCGCGATGAGAACAACGCGCTGCGCGCCCTGACCGCAGAAGAACTCGCCGCAGCCGAAGCGAATTTGGGTGGGCGCATCATCAACGTGCCACTGATGGCGGGCTTCGATCTCGATGCACCGGCGGGCACCCCCACGCCCACCGACATGATCGCCGACTTCACCCTCAAGAGCTGGCAGGACGACAAGCTGGATTGGTCGCATATCGAAAAATGCCGCGCAGTCGGTGTGCAGCGTTTCAAAAATTCCGTGGCCCAGGTGATGAGCCAGCTGGATGGCATGATCCCGGATGGCAGCAACGCTTTCTTCGCCCACACCATGGCGGGCGGCATCCCCAAGGTGAAGGTATTTCTGGCGATCGCCAACCGCGTGTACAAGGGGCGCGGCGAACGCTTTCTGTCATCGGGCGCGCTGCTGAATAGCGACCTGGGCAAACTCATCCTGATGAACTTCGACGAAGTCACCGCCAACACTTTCCAGCACCTCATCGAAGGCAGTGCGGCGATACGCGCACGTCTGGAAAAAACCGGCGGCCAAGTGCGTTATACCGCCTACGGCTACCACGGCACCGAGATCCTGATCGACGATAAATACCAGTGGCAGACTTACACCAGCTACACGCAAGGCCATGCCAAGATGCGGCTGGAACAGATCGCTGAAGATGCTTGGAAGCATGGCATCAAGGCGACCGTGTACAACTGTCCTGAGATACGCACCAACTCGTCGGATATCTTCGTCGGCGTGGAACTCTCTTTATTTCCCCTGCTGAAAGCCTTGCACAAAGAGGGCGGCGGCGCGTGGGCAGAAACGCAGTGGCAAGCCTGTCGTGCCGTACTGCAAGCAGGCTTCACCCTGGAAAGTTTGCTGGCCAAGATCGACAATTACAATGCCAGCGATGTCATGAAGAAATTCAGGGATTTTTCCGCCTGGCCGATGCCAAACTCTGCGGAACTCGCCGACGTGATGATAGGGACATCCGAAGAGATCACCAGGATGCACACCAGCCGCGACGCGCTGGTGACGGACATTTTGAGCGCGCTGGTGCTGGAAGGCACCGGCCCGTTGATGTTCCACGAGACCTCCAATCCAGCCGGTCCTGTGTTGTGGCTGAATCACGATGTCATCGCGAAACAACTGAACCAGTTGCACTCAAAATAGCGTCCTACCCCAATACGCAAAAGAGCCTGCCGATTCTCATCGGCAGGCTCTTTTGCGTAGGGCGATTAGTGCTCAATAATCCGTGTAACCCTTTTCACCCGGCGTGTAGAACGTGCTCATGTCCGGTGCGGTCAATGCTGCTCCGCTTTGCAGTTTTTGCACCAGGTCGGGATTGGAGATGAACGGACGGCCAAAGGCCACCAGGTCGCCGCGCTTGGCATCCAGATCGGCGTTCGCACGCGCCGCGTCATAGCCGCCTGACATGATGTACGACCCCTTGAACGTGGCGCGTAGCTTGGCTTTCAGCACTGGACTGACTTCCGGTGCACCCATGGCACTGTGATCGACGATGTGGATGTATATCAGACCGATGCGGTTCAATTCCGCAATCAGCTGTTCATACAAGGCATCCATCTCGGCATCGGGAGTCATGCCGTTGAACACACCGTAGGGCGAGATGCGCATGCCGATATGCTCCGCACCGATGGCAGCGGCGGCAGCCTTGGCGACCTCGACCGCAAAGCGGATACGGTTCTCCACACTACCGCCCCACCGGTCGCTACGTTGGTTGGAAGCGGTGTTGAGGAACTGGTCGATCAGATAGCCATTCGCCCCATGTAGCTCCACCCCGTCGAAGCCCGCCTCGATGGCACGTTTGCAGGCTGTCGCATATTCGGCGATAGCCTGCGCGATGTCGGCTTCAGTCATGGCGTCGGGCGTAGCGTTGGCTTGCATCCCGCTGCTATCGGTCCACATCTCGCCCGGCGCGACGACGACTGAAGGTGCGAGCACCCTGCTGCCCGTCGGCATATTCGCCTGATGACTGACTCGTCCGCAGTGCATGAGCTGCACGAAAATCTTGCCGCCCGCCCGGTGTACCGCATCCGTCACGCCTAGCCAGCCCTGCACTTGCGCGTCCGAATACATACCGGGAATGCGCGCATAGCCCAAGCCATTCGGCGAGGGCGATGCGCCTTCGGTGATGATCAGTCCGGCTGCGGCGCGCATGCTGTAGTACTTCGCCATCAACTCGTTCGGCACGTTTCCCGTCGCACGGGAGCGCGTCAACGGAGCCATGACGATGCGGTTCTTGAGTTGCAATTTGCCCAGTGTGGCAGGTGTAAAAAGTGCGGTGGTCATATCGTTTTCCTTATGTGAATGAATCGTGTACTACGTTACTCGGTCAGGCCAATCGCCCGCCCCTGAAATCATTTATGGCTTCATCTATCTCTTGCTCGGTGTTCATCACGAAAGGGCCGTATTGTACGATGCCCTCGTTGAGCGGCTTGCCCGCAATCAGAATCAGGCGCGTGTCTTCTATCGTCGACATCGTCACGCCGTCGCTGTCCTGCGCATTGCTCAGGATGCCCATGCGCTCGGCTTCCACCCATGTGTCACCGACTTTCACCGCACCGCGATACACATAGATGAAAGCGTTATGCGTGGCCGGTAACGCGGTCGAGAACGAAGTCCCGGCGGACAGATGAATGTCGAGATACAGCGGCTCGGTGATCTCGCGGCTGACCGCGCCCGCCACGCCGTTGCTGCTCCCGGCAATGACACGTACCGTCACACCGTCCGTCGTGACGTATTCGGGAATCTGCGCGCTGGCAATGTCGCGATACCAGGGCTCACTCATCTTGCGTTGCGCGGGCAGGTTGAGCCACAACTGAAAGCCTTCCATCACCCCGTCTTCTTGCTCGGGTATCTCGGAGTGGATCACACCGCGCCCGGCTGTCATCCATTGCACACCGCCGTTCTCCAGCAAACCCTCGTGGCCCGCACTGTCGCGGTGACGCATGCGGCCCGCCAGCATATAGGTGATGGTCTCGAAACCGCGATGCGGATGGTCGGGAAAGCCCGCGATGTAATCATCCGGGTCGTCGCTACCGAAGGCATCCAGCATCAAAAACGGATCAAGGCGACGTTGCAACTTGCCGGTGAGTACCCGCGTCAGCTTCACCCCCGCGCCATCCGAGGTGGCGATGCCGGTGATGAGCTGCTCGATGGTACGTGACTGATGCAGCCTGTTTGAATGGACGGTTTGCATGATTTTCCTCCTGTAGCGCGAGTGGGGTCATCATATCCGCCTCGAATATATAGATAAAGACACGAATACTGGATAGACTATCCCATATATGGAACAAAAGAATATCTCTGCTGACGACCTCATTCTGTACGCCGCCATCGTCGAACAGGAGAGCTTGGTGCGTGCCGCCGATTTTCTGGGCATGCCCAAAGCCACGGTCTCGCGCCGCCTGGCGAATCTGGAGACGACACTGGGCCAACGCCTGTTGTTACGCACCACTCGGCGTTTGACGCTCACGGAATTCGGACAGGAGTTCCTCGACCACAGCCGTCGTGTGGCAGAAGAAGTCGCCTCGGTGCAAGACTTCGTGCGCAGCCGCGAGATACAGCCGCGCGGCAGACTGCGCATCTCCATGCCTGGGGACTATGCCAAACAGAATTTCTCGCGCGCGATCGCAACCTTCATTGAGGCTTACCCGGAAATACAGCTCGATCTGGATCTGAGTTCGCGGCGCGTCGATCTCATCGGCGAACGTTACGACCTCGCCATCCGCATGGGGGTGTTGGCGAACGATTCTTCCGTGGTGGCACGCAAGATAGACGAACAAAGTTTCGGGCTCTATGCCAGCCCCATCTATCTCGCCCTGCATCCGGCACTCAGGCATCCCGACGACCTGCAACAACATGCAACGGTACGACTACTTTCCGCGCGTGGCAGCGCGGCATCCTGGAAGTTGATACGCGGAAAATCGGTGTGGGAGGGCGTGCCGCCCGGACGACTCACGCTGAACTCGCCGGACATGATCCAGCAACTGGTACTGGACGGGGCAGGCATAGGCGCGTTACCGGATCGCCTCGTCACGGAAGATGTGCGCCACAAACGCCTGATACGGGTATTGCCAAATTGGTGCTTCCCAGCCGTACCGGCATGGGCGGTGATGCCCATGCGCCGCTACCTTCCCGCAAAGACCCGCGCGTTCCTGGAGCATATCGAACGCTACATGGAGAAGGGGTGAGCCAGATACGCATCCGCTGAATTCCGCCACCATCTTCAATCGCAAAACCACCGCCTGTTACGATGAAAAATCCGTCGGTATTTTGCAGCCATGCAGCGTTAAGTAGAACCGACCAGCACCCCCAACAAACCATTTGAATGCATGCCCTTGAGAGGTGTATTCTTCACATCAGGCGTTACACCTAAATCCGTGAGAGGGTGATCATGATTTATCATAAGCTACCCAACTTATCCGGTGCTGTGGCATCACTTGCACTAGCGTCGATGCTCTGTGGTTGTGCAACTGACAATACTGATTTTTTACGGGCTGCTGATTCTGGCAATTTGCACGAAGTCAATCGACAGCTAACCAGTGGTGTCAATGTTAACTCTCAAAACAAGGTTGGTTCTGCACCTCTTCATGCGGCGGCCCATAAAGGGAATGCCGAGATGGTTAAATTACTGGTCGACAAGGGGGCTGACGTCAATATCAAGGATGACACTGGCGGCACCCCCCTTCATTCGGCTGCTTATGGAGGAAGCGAGGAGGTTGCAGAGCTGCTGATCTCCAAGGGTGCAAAAATTGACGAGCCAAGCAATGATGGAACTACTCCGCTACAGAACGCAGCACGGTATGGTCATACCGAGGTTGCCAGTCTGCTGATTGACCATGGTGCGGATATTAATGCCAGGAACAAAAATGACGAAACCGCGCTGTTTCTTGCAGCCTTCAGTGGCAACAAAGATATCGTCAATTTACTGATTGCAAAAGGGGCGCATGTCGATGTCCAAATCAGAACCAAATACGGTGCCACGCTTCTTCATGCCGCTGCCTATGGCGGACTAACGGAATTTACTGATTGGTTGATCAGCAAGAAGACTGACATTAATGCAAAAAGTGATGACGAGATTACCCCATTGTATTTTGCAGCCAAGCAGGAGCACGCCGAAGTGGCCAGTCTGCTGATTTCCCATGGGGCAGATGTGAACGCTAGAACCAAGAGTGGCTTCACGCCGTTAAAGATTGCTGCCGAAAATGGCAACCCGGCTGTAACGAAGGTTCTCATTGATCATCATGCGGATGTCAATGCCAGGGATGAAGATGGCAACACTCCTCTTGCTTGGGATTTTAAATCACTTAAATATGCTTATATGCTCACTTCATTATCCCCGGCGTCACTACAATTGCGGAAATCAACGGCCTTGTCCGGGAAAAGATTGGAGCACGAAGTGGAAATGCTTCATCGGGTGAAGGGGCAGTGGCACGATGTTGCAATGCTGCTAATCAATCACGGAGCTGATATTAATGCCTTCTTTCCCGGATCAGACGATACTGACAGCCCGCTGTATGATGCAGCCACCGTGGGTGACAAAAGCCTGGTCGATGCGCTACTAGCCAAGGGGGCCAATATCAATGGTATCCACGGAGCCAACGAAACACCGTTGCATGCGGCGATAGCTGAGGGACATCAGGATGTAGCAATATATCTCGTCAACCAAGGGGCTGATGTCAATGCCAAAAACAGGAGCAACAGAACTCCTTTACACTTCCTTGCGTCTTTTTTAGATGACCGGGATCTGGCTGAGATGCTGATAACCAAAGGAGCCGATGTCAATGCCGTGGACAAGGACGACCGTACACCTTTGACTTATGCGAAAAAAGCGGGCAATAACGCCGTCGTCGAGGTACTTCGACAGCATGGCGGGAAGTGACCTAATAACGTGCTGTCATCTGCCATCCTGAGGATTCATTACAGAAAACTCGACGCTTTCATTTTGTACAGCACGCACCATGGATTGATGGAGTTCCCAAATTTTTTGACTAGCTGGATCGCCCATGGATTTCTTCCAGTCAGCATCCCACCGCTCCTTGTTCAGGGTAGACAATTTCAAGCTCTGCAGCATTTCGTCTATCCGCTTATCATTTGGCTTAAGCACTTCCAGCGCAACGTCAGAAACTCCCATCGGGGTCAGACGTGGAGATGCCAGCACGTAGTAAGTCTTTCCTGACTGGATATTGGCCTTGACTGCGGCAGAATTAAAGGCAAGTGCGAGAAATATATGATCCCCGGGTGCTGCCTTATACTGTACGCATTTACCCGCCTCCAGAAAACCGATGAATTCATCCCTGTCCCACAGGTTGAACTTGATGCCCCCTCCTACCATCCAGGCAATGGTGGATGGCCGCATGAAATTAATCACCGCATAATCTTGGCTAGCGTTTATAGCTCCAGCTGGCCTCATCATCGGGGATGAGCACCCCAATAGCACCGTTATGGCTAAAGCCAATGCCATCGCATGTAACACGGGGATACCGATTTTCATATTTCCTCTAAGCTGAATGATGCAAATATTTTGTCTCAAGACTAATTTGAGCCAGCGATCTTCGCCCCAGCATTTTACGCGCCGCTTAACCAATTACAATGACACCCAATGAGCCCTGGAATGAGTGACTTCATCATTGTTTTGTGTCTACTCACGCATTCATTGCTGCACGTCAAAGTTGTAGTGATTGAAGTTGTATCAACCAGCCGATTGGTATCCCAAGTGGTAACAGATTTTTGGTGTAATTCTCTGTCAGAGCAGCGCGTCTTCCACGGTCGGATAAATCAGGCGGACTTTCAACTCCTGTTTCATTCTGCGGTTCGTCAAACGCCGCGATTCGTTCATGAACGACCACAGCATCGGTGACACGAGAGACTGCACCTCGGCGCGCGGCAGGCGTGGCGGGCGTGGCAAATGATGCGCGTCCGCCACCGCATCGAAGTAGTCGCCCATCTTCATCTCGTCGTCGTCGGTGGTGTGATACACGCGGTTGGCCTTACCGTAGCGCAGCGCGTCAATGACGATGTGTGCCAGATCATCGGCATGGATGTGGTTGCTGTAGCTGTCCTGACTGGCCACGACGGCGGGCGTTCCCGCGCGCAACCTGTCCAGCGGCAGCCTGTCGTGCGCATAGATGCCGGGCACGCGCAGGATACAGGCGCGCACCCGATTGCCTTTTGCCCAGGCACGGATTTGCTGCTCGGCATCCACACGCCGCAGTGCGCGCGGGCTCTTCGCTTGGGTCGGATGCGTCTCGCTCACCCACGCTCCCGCGCAATCGCCATATACCCCGCTGGTACTGATGTAAAGGAGTCGTTGGGGCAGCACACCGCCCGACAACGCGGCAAGCAGATGGCGCGTGCGCATGTCGCTGACGCCCGCGTTCGGCGGCGGGGCGAAGTGCAGCACCACCTCGGCGATACCGCCCAGTCGCGCAAGACTGTGCCGGTCATCCAGATCACCCATGACCGGCATCACCCCCAGGGCGCGCAAGCCCGCGCAATAGGCAGGATTGCGCACCAGCGCGAATACCCGATAACGGTCTATCAGCAACGGGATGGCGCGCCGTGCCACATCGCCGCAGCCGATAATCAATAAGCGTCTCATCTGGTCAACATTTTGGAGTCATGCAAAGAAGCGCGAGATTATGCGGTAAAATCCGCGCCTTTGCGCAATCAGAAAAACGACCATGACCTTCCACACCACCCTGTCGCCCAGCGGCCACCAGTTCCCTATCGAAGCCCACGAGACCCTCCTGGAAGCGGCCCTCAAACACGGCTACACCCTGCCTTACAGCTGCCGCGACGGGGTATGCGGCGCATGCAAAGGCAAGGTACTGCAAGGCACGGTGGACCATGGCAAACATCAGGACAGCACGCTGACCGACGCCGAGAAATCCGCCGGATTGGCATTGTTCTGCTGCGCCAAACCGCTGTCGGATTTGCATCTGGAATGCCGCGAGGTGAACGCCGTCAAAGACATACCGGTCAAGACCATGCCGTGCCGCGTGCACAAAATGAGCAAGCTGGCGGACGATGTGATGATGCTGCAACTCAAGCTGCCCGCCAACGAACGCCTGCAATTCCTCGCCGGACAATACATCGACATCCTGCTCAAAGACCACAAGCCGCGCAGCTTCTCGCTGGCGAACGCGCCGCATACCGATGAGTTTCTGGAGCTGCACATCCGCAACATCGTGGGCGGCGAATTCACCCATCACGTTTTTGAAGTGATGAAAGAACGCGATATCCTGCGCTTCAAAGGCCCGCTGGGCACGTTCTTCCTGCGCGAAGAGTCGGACAAACCCATCATCTTTGTCGCCAGCGGCACGGGTTTCGCGCCGATCAAGGCCATCATCGAACACGCGCTCTACATCGGCATCAAACGCCCCATGCATTTTTACTGGGGCGCGCGCAAACTGGCCGACCTGTACATGCTGGACATGGCAAAACAATGGGAGCGCGCGGGCATCAGATTCACCCCCGTCCTGTCCGATGCCATGGCGGAAGACCGCTGGACTGGTCGCACCGGCTTCGTGCATCAGGCGGTGCTGGATGACTATGCAGACCTATCGAAGCACGAGGTCTACGCCTGTGGCGCACCCGTGGTGGTGGAAGCGGCGCACCGCGACTACACCACCCAGCGCGGTTTGCCCAACGAGGCATTTTTCTCGGATGCGTTCACCTTCGCGCCCAAGACCTGATGACGCGGCGCGAGCCGCATTTCGCCGATGCAGATTGGCTATGTAGTCTTTGATGAGGTAGCCATGAAAACACGGAAGTCTCGCGGTCATCCGGTTTTGATTTTGGGCGGTGGTCGCGGCGGATCGGCCCTGCTGGAGATGTTCCTCGACGACCCGCTGGTCGAGGTCATCGGCATCGCCGATCCCAGCCCGGACGCACCCGGCATCCGGCTGGCCCTGGCCCACGCGATCCCGACCCATACCGACGCACTCGCCGCGATGCGGGCATGCAAAGACCATCAGGATTGCATCATCTACAACCTCACTCACGATGAAGCGATCCCCGCTCAGGCTAACGAGGTGTTCGGCGACAAACATGTGACCAGTGGCCCGGAGGCAAAATTATTCTGGCAGATGGTCACCCATCTCAAGCAGGTCAAAATCGAACTCGAGAAAAGCCAAAACCAGCTACAGGCGATCATACGCAACGTCATGGACGGCATCGTCACCGTCGACGCATCCGGGGAAATCCAGGGTTTCAATCCCGCCGCCGAAAAGATTTTCGGCTACACCCAGCGCGAGGTGCTGGGGCAGAACATCACCATGTTCATTCCGCCCGGCGACCGAACAACATTCGAAGCAACCATCCAGCACTATCTGGACAGCGAAGCGGACAACACGGCCGAGGTGCGAAGTCGGGAGATCGTCGCGGTGAGAAAGAATGGCGAGCTGTTCCCGGTAGAGCTATCGGCATCGGCAATGATGCTCGGCGGACTACGCTATTTCGTGGGCATCGTCCGTGATATCACCGAGCGCAAACTGGCCGAACAAAAGATCACCCATCTTGCCCACTATGACCTCTTGACCGATCTGCCCAACCGCGCATTGTTTCTGGATCGTTTGGCAACCTCGGTCGCGCTGGCAAAACGTGGACACCACATGATGGCAACCTTGTTCCTCGATCTGGACGGGTTCAAGCAGGTCAACGACACCCACGGACACGATGTCGGCGACATGCTGCTGCGTGGCGTCTCCATCAGGCTGACCAAATCCATCCGCTCTTCGGACACCGTTGCGCGCATCGGCGGGGATGAATTCACCTTCATCCTGAACAACATCGGCGCGGAAGAAAATGCCCTCGCCGTCGCCGACAAGATCATCGCGGCACTGGCTCCGCCTTTTGATTTCGGGGGGCGCATCTGCAAGGTCGGCGGCAGTATCGGCATCGCGATTTTTCCGGATGATGCGGACAGTGCCGAAACGCTGGTCAAGCAGGCAGACGAGGCGATGTACCTGTCCAAGCAGAGCGGAAAGAACACGCGCCGCCTGTATCGTGACGTGCTGGCACCGGCTAACGCGAAATCTTAGCGTTTGGGCGAGAGCCGCATCTCGCCGTTGTCCTGCTCGATGCGGAATTGCTGCAACACGTTCATGCCCAGCAAGGGCTGGTTCAGGTTGGGCACGATCATGGCGTTCACGTCCTTGAGCAAAAAATGACCGACTTTCAGCCTGGCTATGATGGCTGTACAGACGCTGGACGTGCCGTTCGCGGTCTGCATCAGTGCCATATCCTTGCACGACATGTTCGCCGCGTAAGCCGTGGCGCGCGGGATCGAGACGACCGACGCGCCGGTATCCACGACGAAGTTGAGCGGCTTGCCGTTGAGCACCCCGTCCACAAAATAATGGCCGTTGCCCTGCTGCTTGAGGACCAGGGTGCGGTTGCTTTGCGGATCGCCGCCGTCCGGTTGCGCCACCGCCTGCGCCTGCTCCGCCCAGGTGGCGACCGACACATCCGATCTGGCGCACGGTGATGCCTGATAGATGATCTTGCCCTGCGGGTCCTTGCATTTGTGCACCAGACCATCGGCCCACACGGGAGACATGAACAAACCGACGATGAGCGCGAACCCGTTGCTGAATTTTTTCATATCGGCTCCGCCCCCTACTCCCTACTTCTTCAACTCCATCGCCTGCTGGTAATAACGATAGGTCTCTTCGGATTTGCCCAGGCGTTCCGCCAACTGACCCAACGCGGTATAGGCGGCATGACTGGGCGATACGCTGACGCTTGCGTCAAGATAGTTTTGCGCCTTGCCCCACAATTTTTGCTGCGTGCATAATTTTCCCAGCGCGAGCAACAGGCCCGCGTCCTGGCGGTGCTGATTGAGCCACTTCTCGGCCTGCTCGATCTGCGCCACCGCGTCACCGGTCCGGCAATCGCCATACAATGCGACCAGCTCGCTGTCCCACTGCGCATTCAAACTGTCGGCCAATATTTGCTGCGCCAGCACACCATCACCGTACTGTATCAAGGCACGCGCCGCCGCCGCAGCGACCTTGCCGCGCCGTCGGAATTCGGCGGGGATTTTTTTCAGACAGGCTGCCACGTCCCCCGCGCTTTGCTGCGCGCGCAGGCTTTCCAGATAGGCTTGCTGACGCAACTGCGCCGCGACGGTGACATCGATGGCCGCGCGTTTTTCCAGTTCTTTGACGATGTCCAGCACTTCGTCCCAATGCCCCGCCTGCTGCTGTGCTTTGAGTTCCAGCGACAGCGCGCCCAAGTGACTCTTCACCCCGCTGGCGCGCAATTTTTCCAGTGCGGCCAGTGCCGCTTGCGGATCGCGCTGGTCCAGCATGAACTTGGTGGTCGCCATCAGACGCATGGTGGCATCGCCCGCATCCCTGCCTTCAGCCATCGCCAGATACTGGTCGCGTTTGTCGAACTCGCGCAACTCGTGCGCCGAACTGGCAGCGAGTATGGGATGCAGGGAGGTGGTGTCACCCAACGCCATGGCATGCACGGCGGCGCGTTCTGCCGCCGCATAGCGTCCCTCGAAGTAGGCATTCAGCGCGTCGTTGAGCAAAGCCTGGCTTTTCGCGTGGTCGCGTTGCTCGCGGAAGCGGCGCGCGTAAGTCGGCAAGGTCACCGCCATCATTGCCAACCGGATCATGCTGTAGCCCGCCAGCAGCAGCAACAGGATCAGGCACACGAACAACGTCAGCGACATGTCGATGCGATAGGGCGGATAGACCAGCAGCACATATGCCGAGTTGTGCGCGGCCGTCGTGACCGCCACCGCAGCGGCGAACAGCACCAGCAGCCAAAGCAGATATTTCATCGCGCCCCCTTTGCGCGTAGTCCGTTATCCGCTTTGGGTTCGCGGCTGATGCGGTAGTTGCGCACTTGCGCCAGGCTGGCCGTGATGTCCGGCAACTCGATGTTGATGCTCGCCGCACCGAGTTTCTTCAGGCTTTCCAGCATGGTCATGCCGCCGCCGGATTTCACGTCGAAGTAAGTGCCCAGCCAGTCCTGCACGGTGTGTATCTCGTGCTTGAAAGCGACCTCGTCATGCGCCAGCAGATCCATGCGCGCCAGCAACAAACGCAATTTGAGATTTTCGCGTAGGAAGAATTCCTGCTCCGGCGGCAACAGCGGCAGTTCGGCCTTGCCGGTGTTCTGGATGCGCACCAGCTGTTTGACCTCTTGCCATATCTCGCGCCACAACTTTTGCCAGGTGTTTTCCTTGTCGTTAACAGCAACCGGTGCAGCCTCGCCGGGGCTGCGCTGCTGATAGATCAGCGGCAACGCATCGGCGGCGGCGATAAGCGTGTCGAGCTGGAAGCTCAGTCCCGCCGCATCCACGTTCGGCAACGCGCGCAGCTTGTCCATGTCCTGGGCTATGGTCTTGCGCAAGCCGTTCAGCGCGGGCCGTCCCATGCGCTGCAACCGTGCATCGGCGGTCTGCATGGCGATCAGCGCGGCCTTGACGTTGGCCGACAGCTGCAACTGCTGGTTGGCAATCAGCAACGACTGTTCGACTTCCGCCAACGCCGTCTCGTCGCGGCTGCTGGACAAGTCGTTATACAAAGCCTCCAGCGCGGCACGCTGTCCCTGGGATTCCGCGTAACGTGTTTCCAGCAGGGTAAGCTTGGCCGACAGCTCGCGCGAGTCTTCCTGAGTCTTGGCCAGCAACACGCTGTTCGCCTGGTTGCTGCCATCCATCTCCGCGATCTTTTTCGCCAGTTGCTCCTGCATCGCATTGATCTGCTGATGCGCCGCCAGCCATTGCCACACGAAGATCACCACCAGCACGGCGAGCGTGAGCTGGGTGAGCGTGACGCGCGCAAACGCACCCGTCAGGGTGGGTTTGGCGGGTGCTGCGGTTTCAATCCTGGGTTCGCTCATGTTGTTCCTCTCGTGTTTCGCCATGCTATCAAACTCGCCAGCAGGCCGTCGTCGCCCGCCGCCGTCAATACGATCTCTGTCCAGCACTGCCGCGCCGCCAATTCGGCGATGCGCGCGTGCGGCACGAACAACGGCGTGGACAGCATGGTGCTGCCAGCCCCGAGCATCTCGTGCAGATGCGCCAGTGCCTCGCTGCTGGTCACCGTGATGGCGTCGGGTCGCTCGCGCAACAACTCCGCCGCGCCCTGCCGCGTCTTGCTGCGCCGATAACAGGTGGCATACTCTACGGTCGCGCCGCGCGCTTTGAGCGTATCCCCCAGCAATTCCCGTCCGCCGTCGCCGCGCAGAATCATCACGCGTTTACCCGCCATCTCCGCCAGCTGCGGCAGGGACAACAATCCTTCGCTGTCGCTGCGCGCCGTCGGCACGAGAACATTCGCAACACCGCAGTCGCGCAAAGCCTGCGCGCTGCCCGGCCCTATGGTCGCGACCTGCGGCGGCAATGCGGCCTGCTGCGCCGCGATCGCTGCCATGCCGTGCTGTACCGCGTTGGGGCTGATGAAGATTGCCAGATCGAATCGCGCCAGTCGGGAGAGTTGTTCGCGCAGGACTCGCGTGTCGGCGACCGGCTCGATATCGAGCAGCGGGAACAAGACCGGCACACCGCCCGCCGTCGCGATCGCTTGCGCCAGAGCGGCTGCCTGATCGCGTGGCCGTGTCACCAAGATTCTCAATCCTGACAGCGGCGTGGGATCCATTTGTTGCGCGCGTGGTGCCGTGTCGGGGAGATTTCAGAGTGCCAGTGCGGCAAGGATCTCGCCCGCACCTTGCGCGCGTAACGCGCCGGCGATCTGGTTGCCCAATGCCTCGGGCTGAGTGAGTGCACCCGTCGCCTCGGCGCGGATCATGCGCGAGCCGTCCGGGCTGGCGACGAAACCGCGCATGAACAATTGACCGTCCCGCACTTCGGCGAAACCGCCCAGCGGCACCTGGCAACTGCCGCCCAGGCTGCGGCTCATGGCACGTTCCGCGAACACGCACGCGGCAGAATCGGCGTGATGCAAGGCCTGCAGACAGGCGATCACACCGGCACGGTCGGCGCGGCACTCGATGCCCAGCGCGCCCTGTCCCACGGCAGGCAAGCTGTCGGAACTCGGAATGACGTTGCGGATACGCGCGCCCAGTCCCAGGCGCTTCAACCCTGCCGCCGCCAGGATAATGGCGGCATATTGGCCTTCGTCGAGCTTGCGCAATCGGGTCTGCACGTTACCGCGCAAGGGCTGGATGTCGAGCTGCGGAAAACGCGCGCGCAACTGGCTTTCGCGGCGCAGGCTGGAGGTGCCGACCACGCTGCCCGCAGGCAAGGCGGCAAGATTTTCGAAATTGTTGGACACAAAAGCGTCCAGCGGGTCTTCGCGTTCGCCGATGGCGGCGAGCACGAAACCGTCGGGCAGATTCATCGGCACATCTTTGAGCGAATGCACCGCCAGATCGGCGCGACCGTCTTCCAGCGCGGTCTCCAGTTCTTTGACGAACAATCCCTTGCCGCCGATTTTGGATAAAGTCACGTCGAGGATCTGGTCCCCTTGCGTGGTCATGCCCAGGATACTGACCTCGGTTTGCGGATATAATGCGCGCAGTCTGTCCCGGATATGTTGGGCTTGCCACATGGCTAACGCGCTTTCGCGCGAGGCGATGACCAAACGGGACGGTGGGGTTGTAACGACCTGACTCATGACACTTCCTGAACTGTGATTGTTAATTTGCGGCGCATTCTAACATAGGGTGCGGCGTGCTTTTGTGCCGAGAACGTGATGAATTTTATTGCTGCCACCTCCGATATTTCCAGTAAAGACTTGCCGCTGCGCGAGGACGTGCGCCTGCTGGGTCGCATCCTCGGCGAAACCTTGCGCGAACAGGAAGGCGAGGCATCCTACACACTGATCGAGAATGTGCGCCGCGCCGCCGTGCGCTTCCGCAAGACCCAGGACGACCGTGACCGCGTCGAGCTGGAAAAGACGCTGGATGCCTTGTCGCCCAGTGACACCTTGGTGGTGGTGCGCGCCTTCAGCTATTTTTCGCAGCTCTCCAACATCGCCGAAGACCTGCACCACAACCGCCGCCATCGCGCCCATCTGCAATCCGGCACCGCGCCCAAAGACGGCAGTCTGGTGCTCGCCCTCGAGCGCGTCGAGGAAAAACATCTCGGCAAAGATGCCCTGCAATCCTTCCTGGACAGCGCGTTAATCTCGCCGGTGCTGACCGCGCATCCGACCGAAGTGCAGCGCAAAAGCATCCTCGATTGCCAGCTGATTATTTCGCGTTTGCTGTCCGACCGCGACCGCATCGCGATGACCCCGGATGAACTGGCCGAGAACGAGGAAGCCTTGCATCGCTTCGTGCTGATCCTGTGGCAGACGCGCATGTTGCGCACCGCGAAACTCACCGTGGCAGACGAGATCCAGAACGGGCTGGAATTTTATCGCTACACCTTCCTGACCGAGATACCGAAAATCTACGCCTCGCTGGAAAAGCAACTGGAGGCGCGCATCGCCCCCGACATCAAAGTCCCGCCGCTGCTGCACGTGGGCAGCTGGATAGGCGGCGACCGCGACGGCAATCCTTTCGTCACCCACGACGTGATGGACTACGCGGTGCAGCAGCATTCCGAACTGGTGTTCGAACACTATCTGAGCGAGACACATCTGTTGGGCCGCCGCCTGAGCCTGACCGACCGTCTGGTCGAAGTCAGCGATGAGCTGCGCACACTGTCGGACGCGTCTCCCGACACGTCCAACAACCGCAGTGACGAACCCTATCGCCGCGCGCTGATCCTGATCTACTCGCGGTTGTCCGCCACTGCCAAAAAACTCGGCCACGAGATCTCGCATCTGCCGCCCGTGGATAAAAATGCGCGGCCTTATGCCGCCGCCGAGGAATTCATCGCCGACCTTGATGTGCTGATCGACTCGCTGTTCAAGCACGGCGCGGTATATCTGGCACGCGGTCGCCTGGCGAATCTGCGCCGCGCGGCGGAAGTGTTCGGCTTCCATCTGGCTCCGCTGGACATGCGCCAGCACAGCGCGATCCTGGAACAGACCGTCAGCGAGTTATTGGGCACGGGCACGGCCTATTCCGCGCTCGCCGAATCCGACAAACGCAAAGTGCTGCTGGCCGCGCTGCAAGCCGGCAAACCATTGCTGGGTAATCTGGCCAACTACTCGGATGTCGCGCAAAGCGAGTTGCGCATCATGCAGACTGCCGCGCAAATCCATCAGCGATTCGGCCGCGCCGCGTTGCCCAACCACATCATCTCCAAGACCGATGCAGTCAGCGACATGCTCGAACTCGCGCTGATGCTGCAACAAGTGTCGCTGCTGGAAAGCGGCGCAACACCGACCTTGCATATCAACATCATCCCGCTGTTCGAGACCATAGAAGACTTGCGCGGCTGCGGTCCTATCATGGACGAGCTTTTCGCGATTCCCTATTACCGCGAGCTGTTGAAGTCGCGCGGCAACACCCAGGAAGTGATGCTGGGTTATTCAGACAGCAACAAGGACGGCGGTTATCTCACCGCGAATTGGGAGCTGTATAAAGCCGAGCTGGTGCTGGTAAAAGTGTTCGCCAGACACGGCATCGAGCTGCGCCTGTTCCACGGGCGCGGCGGCACGGTGGGTCGCGGCGGCGGCCCCAGCTACGACGCGATACTCGCGCAACCGCCGGGCAGCGTGAACGGGCAGATACGCATCACCGAACAGGGCGAGGTCATCTCCAGCAAATACTCCAACCCGGAGATCGGTCGCCGCAATCTCGAGACGCTGATCGCCGCGACCATGGAAGCCACGCTGCTGCATCAGCACGGCGCGGACAGCACCATGCCGGAATACCACCGCATCATGGAAGAGCTGAGCGTGAACGCCTTCGCCGCATATCGCAAACTGGTCTACGAGACACCGGGCTTTACCGAATACTTCTTTACCGCCACGCCGATACGCGAGATCGCCGAACTGAACATCGGCAGCCGTCCTTCGGCACGCAAGGCCTCCGACAAGATCGAAGACCTGCGCGCCATCCCGTGGGTATTCAGCTGGGGCTTGAATCGCACACTGTTGCCGGGCTGGCTGGGATTCGGCAGCGCGGTCAAACAGTTCATCGCCAAGGAAGGCGATGCCGGTCTCAAACAATTGCAGGCCATGTACCAGAACTGGGCGTTCTTTCGTGGCCTCATGTCCAACATGGACATGGTGCTGTCCAAGACCGACATGGGTATCGCCGCGAGCTATTCCGAACTGGTGAAAGATACCGACTTGCGCGCACGGATTTTTGGCGCGATTAACAAAGAATGGGAAGACACCCTGGAGATGCTGTTCGCCGTCACCGGCAACACCAGCCTGCTACAGGACAACCCCGCGTTCGCCCGCAGCCTGCTGACCCGCACGCCCTACATCGACCCGCTCAATCACCTGCAAGTCGCGCTGCTGCTGCGCCATCGTGCGGGCGACAACGACGTGCTGGTGAAACGCGCGATCCATCTGACCATCAACGGGATCGCCACCGGATTGCGCAACAGCGGCTAGTCGCCGGTCTGGTTACGACCGCAATCCGCTCACTTTATAAAAGCTCGCCAGATCGCCGAGGTCGTCGAACACCGCCGCCGCGCCGGTGAAATTCTGCTTGCGGGTGTAGTGATTGAGGGTGACGTAAGTCTTGATGCCCGCCGCGAGGCTGGAGCGCAGGCCGTTCTCGGAATCTTCCAGTGCGATGCAGTCGCCGGCGTTCAATCCCAGCTTTTCCAGCACCCAGAAATAGATGTCCGGCGCGGGCTTTTTGTGCGGGACGATGTCGCCGCAACCGTTGGCGGAAAAATAGCTTTCCCAGTCTTTGCCCAGCCCGACTTCCAGCAAGGCGGAAACATTTTCCGGTGTGGTAGTGGTGGCGATGGCCAGCGTGATGCCCGCCGCGCGCGCCTCCTGGATGAGCTGCTTGATGCCGGGACGCAAAGGAATATGCCCCTCGCGCAACATGGTGGTGTAGTGCAGGGTTTTGACCGCATGCAGATTCTTGACGAAGCCATCGTAATCGGCGGGCTTATCAAAATCCGTCAAGAAATCGCTGACGAAATATTTGATGCGCTCCTTGCCACCGGTGACTTTCAATAGCTTGTCGTACATCGCCACATCCCAGTTCCAGTCCAGCCCGCTCTCTGCAAAGGCTTTGTTGAAAGACTTGCGGTGTCCGTCTTCGGTATCGGCCAGTGTGCCGTCCACGTCAAAAATAATGGCTTTGATAGTCATAAGATCAGTATTGAGGATTGAGGATTCTAAGATTAACGCATGCCTGGCAACTTGCCGGCCATGCCGCGCATCAATTTTGCCATGCCGCCTTTGCTGAACATCTTCATCATCTTCTGGGTCTGCTCGAACTGGTTGAGCAGCTGGTTGACGTGCATCACCTGCACGCCCGCGCCCATCGCGATGCGGCGTTTGCGCGAGGCTTTGATGAGCTCCGGTTTGCTGCGTTCCTGCTGCGTCATCGAATTGATGATGCCTTCCAGTCGGTTGATTGCTTTGTCATCGACTTTCGCGCCGGCGGCAGCCTGGCTCAATTGCGCGGGCAATTTGTCCATCATGGCCGACATACCGCCCATCTTGCGCATCTGCACCATCTGCGCTTTGAAGTCGTTGAGATCGAAGCCCTGTCCGGTCTTCATCTTCTTGGCGAGCTTCTCCGCCTCGGCATGATCGACTTCGCGGTGCGCGTCTTCGATCAGCGACAGCACGTCACCCATGCCCAGCACCCGCGAAGCCATGCGTTCGGGATGGAAAGCTTCCAGGCCGTTCGACTTCTCGCTCACGCCGATGAACTTGATCGGCTTGCCGGTGATTTGGCGTACCGACAACGCCGCGCCGCCGCGCGCATCGCCGTCCAGCTTGGTCAGCACGATACCGGTCAGCGGCAATGCTTCGCCGAACGCTTTCGCGGTATTCACCGCGTCTTGTCCGGTCATGGCATCGACCACGAACAGCGTCTCGATCGGCTTGAGCAAAGCGTGCAACTGCTGTATCTCCGCCATCATCGCGGCATCAATCGCCAGACGACCGGCGGTGTCGACAATCAGCACCTCGTGATGATGCTTGCGCGCAAAATCCAGCGCGGCGAACGCGATGTCCTGCGGCTGTTGCGTGATGTCGGAGGCGAAGAAATCGATCTGCAATTGCGCGGCCAGGGTGCGTAATTGTTCGATCGCGGCTGGGCGATAGATATCGCAACTGACCAGCAGCACTTTTTTCTTGTGCTGGTCACGCAACAGCTTGGCGAGTTTGCCGCAGGTGGTGGTCTTGCCCGCGCCCTGAAGCCCCGCCATCAAAATCACGGCAGGCGGCACAGCAGCCAGATTCAGCGCGTCGTTGTGCTCGCCCATGAGTTTGGTCAGCTCGCGATGCACCACTCCGATAAAGGCCTGGCCGGGATTGAGATTACCCACGACCTCGTGGCCGAGTGCCGCCACTTTGACCTGCGCGATAAAGTCTTTGACCACCGGCAAAGCCACATCGGCTTCCAGCAATGCCATGCGCACTTCGCGCAAGGCGTCCTGGATATTGCTTTCGGAAAGCCGCGCCTGGCCGCGCAGATTTTTAATGACACCGGAAAGGCGTTGCGTCAGATTGTCCAGCATGAGTGGCCCGTGAGAGATAGTGTAGAATTCGCGGAGTCTAAAACATCCCGCTAAAAAATGCCTAGCCTTCTTATCGCCATCCTGACTTTTTTTGCCTACGCGGGTTTGTCCGTCTCGTTCTGGCGCGGCCAGAGCAGGGGCGACACCGACGCGCTCAGTCGCGGCACGGTAGGACATCTGATCCTGATCCCCTGGACACTGCACGGTTATTTTCTGCTGGGCGATATTTTTGCGGGCGGCAGTTTCGACTTTGGCTTGCTCAACGCGCTCTCGCTCATCATCTGGCTGACCCTGCTGGTGTACTGGGTCGCGCGCTTCTTTTATCCGATAGGAGAATTCCTGGTTCTGGTGTTGCCCCTGGCCGCTATCGTCGCCCTGTTACCCGCCCTGTTCCCCGCCGATCATCAGCTCACCCACACCGACTTGCCCGCCTTCTCGGCGCACATCAGCGCGGCAATGCTGGCTTATAGCCTGTTCACCATCGCGGTGCTGCACGCGGTGCTGATCTCACAGGTCGAGAAACGGCTGCATCAGGGTTCGTTACCGCGAGTGCTGCGCAACTTGCCGCCACTCATGACGATGGAAAGCCTGTTGTTCCGCATCATCGCGGTCGGTTTTGCGCTGCTCTCGCTTACCCTGGCTTCGGGCATGATCTTCTCGCAAGAGATATTCGGCAAAGCCTGGCAGTTCAACCACAAAGTCATATTCGGCTTCATCTCGTGGCTGGTGTTCGCGATCCTGCTGCTGGGTCACGCATTCTACGGCTGGCGCGGCCGCATCGCGGTGCGCTGGACCGTCAGCGGCTTCGTCTTCCTGTTACTCGCCTACCTGGGCAGCGAATTCGTCATTGAAGTGCTGCTACACCGCTAAGAAAACACTGATTAAGTCCCGAACTCGCTGTTGCTTGCCTTTCCGGCAAGAACTAGCGTAGAATCCGCGCCCTTTCACTCGAAACCATGGGCCTGTGTCCGTCGTTTTCAGGGAAGATCCATGCGATTTTCGCTCGGCTTATTTTTAGATAGGTTTTTTATATGGTCATCATTCGTCTTTCCCGTGGCGGTTCCAAGAACCGTCCTTTCTACAACGTCGTGGTTGCCGATTCGCGCAATCGTCGCGATGGACGCTTCATCGAGCGCGTGGGTTTCTACAACTCGATCGCCACCGAGAAACAGGAAGCACTGCGTCTGGATCTGGCACGTGTCGCCCACTGGCAGAGCAAAGGCGCGCAATTGAGCGACACCGTTGCCAAGCTGGTAAAACGCGCTGGTGCAGCCGCTGTCGCAGCCTGACGACGCGCCCCCCATGGTCATCATGGGGCGCGTGGCATCCGCGCACGGCATACGCGGCTGGATAAAAGTCCAGCCCTATACCGAATATGTGGATAGCCTGCTGGAGTACCCGGTTTGGTGGATAGGTCAGGAGCGCGGTCCGTGGCGCGAGGCCAAAGTGTTGCAGTGTGAGTCACACCACAAGACACTGGCGGCTTTGCTGCCGGACTGCCCGGATCGCACCGCTGCCGAAAAGCTGAAAGGCTTGCTGATCGCCGTGCCGCGCGACAGCTTGCCGGAACAGCCCGAGGATGAATATTACTGGTCGGACTTGATAGGCTTGCCTGTCGTCAACACAACCGGTGTGCATTTAGGGTGCGTCGAGCAATTGCTGGAAACCGGCGCAAATCAGGTGTTGCTGGTGAAGGGCGAAAGCGGTCAGATTTTGATACCGTTCGTTGCGAGTGCGATCCAGTGTGTGGATGTAAAGGGCAAGTGCATCAGGGTGGACTGGGCAGCGGATTACTTGAAGTGAAATTCGATGTCATCACCTTGTTTCCGGAAATGTTCGATGCCTTGACGCAGTATGGCATCACGCGCCGGGCGGCGGAACAAGGCCGCTATGAATTGAAGACGTGGAATCCGCGTGATTTCACGACCGACAATTACCGCACCATAGACGACCGCCCATATGGTGGCGGGCCCGGAATGGTGATGCTGGGCGAGCCGTTGGCTGGCGCGATCAACGCCGCCAAACAGCGACAAGCGGCAACAGGGGTCGCAAAAAGTCGCGTGGTGTACTTATCACCGCAAGGCAGACCGCTCAGTCAAAGTGTGGTCAAAGAATGGGTGGCAAGATCGGACGAAGGTTTGATCTTATTGGCGGGTCGTTACGAAGGCGTGGATGAACGCCTGATCCGCCAATATGTGGATGAAGAGATTTCCATCGGCGACTATGTATTGTCCGGTGGCGAATTGGCGGCAATGGTGTTGGTGGATAGTTTGGTGCGGCAGTTACCCGGTGTGTTGGGCGATGCCGAATCGGCCGAGCAGGATTCTTTTGCGGACGGCTTGCTGGACTGCCCGCACTACACACGCCCCGAAGTGTTTAATGGTGAAGCCGTGCCCCCGGTGTTGTTGTCTGGCAATCATGCGGACATCAAACGCTGGCGGCTTCAGCAGTCGTTGGGCAGAACGTGGTTGCGCAGGCCGGATCTATTAGCCGGGCGTGATCTGACTAAAGAGGAATCTCGGCTTCTGGCAGCATTTCAGGAAGCCTCTGGAAATTCAAAATCCTAAACAATGCAGCATCGCGACGGAGTTTGGATTGGTAGAGGCGTCCTGCAGAAGGAACAAGATTCAAATAAAAAAGGAGCAGTAAAGTGAATTTGATCGAACAATTGGAACAAGAAGAAATTGCCCGTTTGGGCAAGACCATTCCGGCATTCGCACCCGGCGACACCGTGATCGTGAACGTGAACGTGGTCGAAGGTGAACGCAAGCGCGTGCAGGCTTTTGAAGGCATCGTGATCGCCAAGCGTAATCGCGGCCTGAACTCCGGCTTCATCGTGCGTAAGATTTCCTCGGGTGAAGGCGTGGAGCGTACCTTCCAGACTTACTCCCCTATCATCGCCAGCATCGAAGTAAAGCGTCGCGGTTCGGTTCGTCGCGCCAAGCTGTACTACTTGCGCGAGCGTTCGGGCAAATCGGCACGTATCAAAGAAAAACTTACCGCCAGGTAAGTTTCAGTGGCGGCTCATGCCTGCGCATGCGGGCGTTATGCCGAAACTAAAAACTGGCTGTGCGCGCTTAATCGCGTTGAGGTTTTTCGGCAAGGCAAGAACGGGGGCGAAAGCTCCCGTTTTTTATTGTCCTGATCGCCGCCAACCTCGATGATAACGAGGCGGTCGAGGCCTTGCTGTCCGCGCCGTTCGGTGTGGTGTCACATGGTACAGAGGCCGACCCCATCTTCAATTACACCTATCGTCGCGCACTCGAATTGTTCGAGATGGATCGTGATAGCTTTATCCGACTGCCCTCGTGTTTATCTGCCGAGAGCGTCAATCAGGAGAAGCGCGGCAAGGCTCTGCATGAAGTCAGTCAGCAAGGCTATGTGCAGCATTATTCCGGCATCCGCATCGCCAGCTCGGGACGACGTTTCTGGATACGCGACACCACCATCTGGAATCTGGTCACACCCGACGGCGAGTTCCATGGACAAGCCGCATTGATAGGGTCAGCGGTGGACGTGTGAGCCCGTGGTGATACATTCCGGCTGGCGGTGTGCCTGTGTGATAATCCGCGCTTCGTTTTGCACCGCACCATCACACCATGTTTGAACAAACCTTCAGAAACATCGACGACATCCTGCGCAAAGAAGCGGGCTGCGCCAGCGAGTTGGACTACACCGAGCAATCCTCTTGGCTGCTGTTCCTCAAATATCTCGACTCACTCGAACACAGCAAAGCCATGGAAGCCGAGCTGGAAGGCAAGAAATACACTTGGCTGCTTGACGCGCCCTACCGCTGGGAAACCTGGGCCGCACCCAAGGGCAAGGATGGCAAGATCGACCACAACGCCGCCATGACAGGCGATGACCTGCGCGACTTTGTTAACCAGACGCTGTTCCCCTACCTGCACCGCTTCAAAGAAAAAGCCGCCAATTCCAAAACGCTGGAATACAAAATCGGCGAAATCTTCGGCGAGATCAAAAACAGAATCCAGAGCGGCTACAACCTGCGCGACATCATCGACCACATCGACGAACTGCGCTTCGGCTCGCAAGTGGAAAAGCACGAACTCTCGCACCTGTACGAAGCCAAGATCAAAAACATGGGCAACGCCGGGCGCAACGGCGGCGAGTATTACACCCCGCGCCCGCTCATTCGCGCCATGGTGCAAGTGGTCAATCCTAAAATTGGCGAAACCATTTACGACGGCGCATGCGGCAGTGCCGGTTTCCTGTGCGAAGCGTTCGACTACTTGCGCACCCGCCCCAGCTTAAACACGCGCGACCTCAAAACCCTGCAAGAGACCACCTTCTACGGCATCGAAAAGAAAAGCCTCGCCTACGTCATCGCGATCATGAACATGATCTTGCATGGCATCGAAGCGCCCAACATCGCCCACGCCAACACCTTGGCGCTCAACCTCGCCGACGTGCAGGATAAAGACCGCTTCGACATCGTCCTCGCCAACCCGCCCTTCGGCGGCAAAGAACGCAAGGAAGTGCAGCAAAACTTCCCCATCAAGACCGGCGAAACCGCCTTCCTGTTTTTGCAGCACTTCATCAAGTTCTTAAAAGCGGGCGGACGCGGCGCGATCGTCATCAAAAACACCTTCCTCAGCAACACCGACAACGCCTCGGTGAGCCTGCGCAAACACCTGCTCGAAAGCTGCAACCTGCACACCGTGCTCGATTGTCCAAGCGGCACGTTTCAAGGTGCGGGCGTGAAAACCGTCGTGCTGTTTTTTGAAAAGGGTGCGCCCACACGCAAGGTCTGGTACTACCAGCTCGATCCCGGCCGCAACATGGGCAAGACCAACCCGCTCAACGACGCCGACCTCGCCGAATTCATCGCATTGCAAAAAACCTTTGCCGACTCGCCCAAAAGCTGGAGTGTGGATGCGGCGAGCATAGCCCCCGACTCCTATGACTTGTCGGTGAAGAATCCCGATGGTGGTGTAGCCGTGGTGCACCGCAGCCCGCAGGACATCATGGACGAGATCGCTGCTCTGGATGCGGAGAGTGCTGAAGTGCTGAAAGGCATACGCGCACTGCTATGAGAACAACGCAAATCTCTCCGCTCGTCATTCCCGCCCTTTCCGTCATTCCCGCGCAGGCGGGAATCCAGCAATTAAAAAATGCCTTTTGTATAAACCCACTGGATTCCCGCCTGCGCGGGAATGACGGTGCTTTGGGGGCTGGGTGGCAAACGAAGAAGCTGGGCGAGGTATGCTCATTTCTCAATCGCGGCATTTCGCCAAAGTATCTCGAAGATGGCGGTGTTTGCGTACTAAATCAGAAATGCGTTCGCGATCACGCTGTTAGCTATGAACCCTCTCGGCGGCACGATGGAAAAGCCAAGGCCGTTAGTGCTGAGCGCTTTGTTCGGCTTGGTGATGTGCTAGTAAATTCCACAGGAACTGGAACACTAGGTCGAGTCGCTCAAGTGCGCGAAGTGCCAGACGAACTAACCACGGTTGACTCGCATGTAACTATCGTTCGTCCAATATCAGATTTATTTCACCTAGATTTCTTCGGTTACATGCTCGTCATGATTGAAGAGCAAATCAAAGAGGCAGGTGAAGGATGTGGAGGCCAAACTGAACTTGCCCGCTCTGTTTTAGCTGAGCGCTTCACGGTTAGTTACCCGACTTCTATCTCCGAACAGCAGCGCATCGTCGGCATTCTCGACGAAGCGTTTGACGGCATCGCCACCGCCAAAGCCAACGCCGAACAGAACCTGCAAAACGCCCGCGCCCTGTTCGAAAGCCACCTGCAATCCGTCTTCACTCAGCGCGGCGAGGGGTGGGTGGAGAAGCAACTCGGCGAATTTGCGGCATTCAGAAACGGGATCAACTTCACAAAATCGAGCAAGGGCAAATCAATCAAGATACTCGGCGTGAAAGATTTTCAGAATAGTTTCTGGGCGCCACTGGACGATCTGGATTCAGTTATCCCCGATGGTGCACTACCTGATTCGGACACGTTGCAGAAAGGTGATCTGGTGTTTGTGCGGTCGAACGGCAACCCTGAGTTAATCGGTCGCTGCCTCCTCATCGGCGAAGTAAGCGAGCGCGTAACGTATTCCGGCTTTACGATCAGAGCACGCATTCATGCTGCAGACGTTTCGCCGATCTACCTTTGCCACTTCTTGAAGTCCAGTGTCGTGCGCAGACAGATGATCGAAGGCGGTAACGGCGCAAACATAAAGAGCTTGAATCAGGGCACGCTTTCGCATTTGGTCATTCCAGTTCCGCCGTTCAAGCAGCAAGCCAAAATAGTTCGTCAGATTGAGGAGGTCAGCGAAGAAACCCAACGCCTCGAATCCCTCTACCAGCGCAAGCTCGCCACCCTCGACGAGCTGAAGAAGTCGCTGCTGCATCAGGCGTTCAGCGGGATGCTTTAATGAACTGTTCCCCGTACAATTCTGCGATGCTTATCTAGCCGGAGAGCCGTTATGAACGCAAAACGCATCGCCAATCAATATCACGCCACTTTTGAGGGGGCGCGCCAAGTTGATGAGGACGGCAACGAATTTTGGTTTGCTCGCGATCTCGCGCCCTTGCTGGATTACCAGCAGTGGCGCAACTTCATGCAGGTGATCGACAAGGCTCGGCAGGCTTGTGAAAAGTCTGGTCGCGCGGTTGCCGACCATTTTGCTGATATCAGCAAAATGGTTGATATCGGTTCCGGCGCGCAGCGCGAAGTCGCCGATGTGCGTCTGTCGCGCTATGCCTGCTACCTGATCGTGCAGAACGGCGATCCTTCCAAGCCAGTGATTGCGAATGGGCAAACCTATTTTGCAATGCAGGCACGGCGGCAGGAGCTGAACGACGACGAGAAGTTCGCACGCCTGTCGGAAGACGAGAAACGTCTGGCGATCCGCAACGAACTGGCCGAGCACAATAAACAACTCGCTGCTGCGGCCAAGGATGCCGGAGTAGATACGCCGCTTGACTATGCGATCTTTCAGGATCACGGTTACAAGGGGCTGTATGGCGGCATGGGGGCGAAGGACATTCACGCCCGCAAGGGGCTGAAGAAGAGCGAGAAGATACTCGATCACATGGGCAGCACCGAGCTGGCGGCCAATCTGTTCCGCGCCACACAAGCGGAAGAAAAGTTGAAGCGGGACAATATCAGCGGCAAGCAGCGCGCCAATCAGGCGCATTTCGAAGTGGGGCAGAAAGTGCGCCAGACCATCCAAGAGTTGGGCGGCACTATGCCGGAGAATTTGCCTGTGCCAAAGCAAAGCGTGAAGCAGATTGAGAGCGCGAAGAAGAAGCTGGATAAGCAGAAGTGATGGTCTGTTGGGTCGACATGTCTAACAATCGGCCTTTTTTGAACATATTCCCTGTGATGTGATAATAAAACGAGAAATTTTATACATATCATGGATGACGTGATAAGCTATTTGCGATTTTTTATCACGTTCCTGCAGGGGGAAACATGACTGAACTGGATATTCCCAGCCCCGCCAGCCTTGAGGTCAAGGCGGTATGGCAGAGCCTGGCCGAGGCGCACCGCCATTTGGCGGAGCTGAAGGGTTTGTGCGAGTCGTTGCCCAACCGCGCCATTTTGCTGGACACGCTGGCCATTCAGGAGGCGAAAGACAGTTCCGAGATCGAGAACATCATCACCACGCATGACGAGCTGTACGCCTACGACCGAAGCGGCTCGGCTACGCCTGCCGCCAAGGAGGTGCAAAACTACATCGCCGCCTTGAAAGTTGGATTTACCGATGTGGTGAATTCCGGCCTGATCCGCATGAGTACGATTTTGCGGATGCAGGAAGAGGTCGAGCAGAACAATGCCGGGTTCAGGAAAGTGCCGGGGACAGTGCTGAAGCATCAGACGACGGGTGCGGTTGTGTATGAGCCGCCGCAAGATGCCGTGCTGATCGAAAAGCTGATGACGCAACTGGTGGACTTCATTCACGCGGATGACGAGCTCGACCCCTTGCTGAAGATGGCAATCGCGCACCATCAGTTCGAGAGCATCCACCCGTTTTACGATGGCAATGGCCGCACCGGGCGCATCTTGAATTTGTTGATGCTGCAACGCGATGGCTTGATGGATTTGCCTGTGTTGTATTTAAGCCGGTACATCACGGCGACCAAGGATCAGTATTACCGCTTGCTGCAATCGACGCGCGAAACGCATAACTGGACGGACTGGTGCGTCTATATCGTGAAAGGTGTGGCGATCACCGCCAAGAGCGAGATCAGGCTGATCAAGAATCTGCGTGAGCTGATGCAGACCACCAAGCATAGGCTGCGCGGGGGACTACCCAGAATCTACAGCCAGGAGTTGCTGAACAATTTGTTCCGTTATCCCTATACCAAGATCGAGTTCGTGGAAAAGGACTTAAGCGTTTCACGGATCACGGCGGCCAAGCATCTGGATGCGCTGGTGGTAAGCTGCTTTGTGGAAAAGAAGAAAATCGGGCGCACGAATTTTTATATCAACCGACCGTTGTTTAACCTTTTGACGCAGATCAGCCTGAACGATGAATGAAGCCAAAATCCGCGCCGAACACATCGACCCCGCCCTGTATGCCGCAGGCTGGGGCTTGCTGTAGCCCCACCGCTTGCGCTTGTCGCCAAGCGCACTCATAATATCTATTCATTTAACTATTCATTTTTCAATTCACGGCCATGTCATTGCATCTTGATGCGCTCCGTATATTGCTGGCATCGGGCCCCCAATCAGCACAGCAACTGATTGGAAAAATGGGGATTAGCCAGCCCACCCTGTCGCGGGTGCTCAGTCGCCTTGGCGATGAGGTGGTGCGTTTGGGGGCGGCGCGATCTATTCAATACACCCTGCGGGATACGGCGCGTGGTGTGGCGGATATTCCTGTGTATCGGGTGAATGCCGGGGGGCAGATACGCGGCTTGGGCACACTGATTGCGGTGCGTCCGCAGGGGTTTGTGATGCGTCAGGCAGATGGCGTAACCCTGCACAGCGAGGGGCTGCCATGGTGGTTGTTTGATATGCGCCCGCAGGGTTTTCTGGGACGGGCTTATGCCGCGCGCCATGCTGCGGCTCTGGGGCTGCCCACACGACTTAGCGATTGGCGTGATGACCATGTGTTGCGCGCATTGTTGGCGCATGGTCATGATGTGGTGGGTAATTTGCTGCTGGGCGATCTGGCACGCGATCACTTTCTTTCCACTCCCCTTCCCGAACCCGTCGCAGAGGTGCAAAAAGCCGAGGTGTATCGACAACTCGCACTGGATGCGGCGAGTGGCGAGGTGGCGGGGTCTTCTGCCGGTGGTGAGCAGCCGAAGTTTGCGGTGTATGCCGCAACGCCAACCGGGCCGCGTCATTTGCTGGTTAAGTTCAGCGAGGCGGAGGATAGCCCGGTGAGTGAACGGTGGCGCGATTTGCTGTTGGTCGAGCATCTGGCACTGGAAACCTTGCGTGCTGCGGGCATCCCCGCCGCACAAACCTATGTGTTCGACCACGGCGGACAGTGCTTTCTCGAAGTAGAGCGATTTGATCGTGTGGGCAGTCTGGGACGGCGTGCATTGCATTCGCTCAGCGCGCTGGATGCAGAGTTTGTGGGGGCGGGCACAGGTGGCTGGCCGCTGATTGCCCGCCGTCTTGCCGATGCGGGGCAGATAGAGCCGCAGGCGGCAGAGGGTGCTGCGGTGTTGTGGGCGTTTGGTACGCTGATCGGCAATACCGACATGCACAACGGCAATGTGTCGTTCATTGCCGAGCATGGACGACCCTACGCAATTGCGCCGGCGTATGACATGACGACGATGGCTTTTGCGCCACGTAGCGGCGGCGGCCTGCCGGAGAGCATCGCCGCGCCCACCCTTCAGGCCGATGTGCCCAACGACATTTGGAGACGCGCAGAAGTGATGGCGGGTGAATTCCTCGTTCGAGTGCGTGCTTCAAACGGCCTCAGTCCTCGTTTTGGCGTGTGTATTACCGCACTTGAAAATCATCTCGTTGCTGCGAGAGCAGCGATTGCTAGATTGGGATAATGCAGGAATGCTAAGGCTTGTGACCATGAGGTATATTGCCAGTCTATGAACGAAGCCGAAACCCGCGCCGAACACATCGACCCCGCCCTGCGTGCCGCAGGCTGGGGCGTGGTGGAGGGCAGCAAAGTGATGCGCGAATATCGCATCACTGAGGGGCGTTTGCAGGGGGCGGGGCAGCGCAGCAAACCGGAGATTGCCGACTATGTACTGGTGTATCGCAACCACAAGCTGGCCGTGGTGGAGGCGAAGCGTTGCGACTTGCCTTACACCGAGGGATTGGCGCAGGCGAAGCAATACGCAGGCAAGATCGGATCGCGTTTCACCTATGCCACCAATGGGCAGCGTATCTATGGTGTGGATATGCAGAGCGGAGTGGAAGGCGAGATCAATGCCTATCCTTCGCCGCAAGAATTGTGGAATCAAACCTTTGCCGAGGCGAACGATTGGCGCGAGCGTTTTGCTGCCGTGCCGTTCGAGGACAAAGGCGGAATGTGGGGTTCGCGTTACTACCAGGACAGCGCGATCAATAATGTGCTGGAAGCCGTTTCAGAAAATCAGCAGCGCATTCTGCTGACGCTGGCCACAGGTACGGGCAAGACGTTCATCGCGTTTCAGTTGGCGTGGAAGTTGTTTCATGCGAGATGGAATCAAACATACCGCAACTCTCCTTCCGTTCGCCCTGAGCCTGTCGAAGGGCAAGATAATGCAAGGCTTCGACAAGCTCAGCCCGAACGGCTTGTGGTGAATCGCAGGCCGCGCATTCTCTTTCTTGCCGACCGCAACATTCTGGCCGATCAGGCATACAACTCGTTCTCTGCATTCCCAGAAGATGCGTTGGTGCGCATTGCGCCAGAGGATATTCGCAAGAAGGGGCGCGTGCCAAAGAACGGCAACGTGTTCTTTACGATTTTCCAGACGTTTATGAGCGGGCCGGTTCGGTCTGAGTCATCAGATTCCGTTCGTCCTGAGCTTGTCGAAGGAACGGACGGCGCACAGGCCGACGGGCAGAGTTCCTCCACTCATGGTTCGACAAGCTCACCACGAACGGAGGAGCGGGTTTTCTATTTTGGCGAGTACCCGCCCGACTTCTTCGATTTCATCATCATCGACGAGTGTCATCGCGGCGGGGCGAACGATGAAGGCACTTGGCGCGGCATCCTCGAATATTTCGCACCTGCGGTACAGCTTGGCCTGACCGCTACGCCCAAGCGCAAAGACAATGCCGACACCTATGCCTACTTCGGCGAGCCGGTGTATGTGTATTCGCTGAAGGAGGGTATCAACGACGGTTTCCTCACGCCGTTCCGCGTGAAGCAATACGCGACCACGCTGGACGAGTATCGCTACACCTCGGACGATAATTTGATCGAGGGCGAGATCGAGGCGGGCAAGTTGTACGAGGAGAAGGATTTCAATCGAACGATTGAGATCGAAGCGCGCGAACGTTATCGCGTGAAGTTGTGCATGGAGTCGATTAATCAGCGCGAGAAGACGCTGGTGTTCTGCGCCAATCAGGCGCATGCGGCGTTGGTGCGCGATTTGATCAATCAAGCCAAAACAGACAGCAGCGATCCTAACTATTGCGTGCGGGTGACAGCGAACGACGGCGAACGCGGCGAGCAATATCTGCGCGAGTTTCAAGATAATGAGAAGAGCATCCCGACCATCCTCACCACCTCGCAAAAACTTTCCACCGGCGTGGATGCGCGCAATGTGCGCAACATCGTGCTGATGCGTACTATCAATTCGATGATCGAGTTCAAGCAGATCATCGGACGAGGCACGCGGCTGTACGACGGCAAGGACTACTTCACGATTTACGATTTTGTGAAAGCGCATAAGCTGTTCAATGACCCTGAATGGGATGGCGAGGCGGAAGTGGATGACGGTGGCGATAAAGTGTTTGCGCCCATTGAGCCGAGGACGCCGCTCGAAGCAAAGCAGCCGCGCCCCGAGTATGAGGCGAAGAAAAAGGTGCGCGTGAAACTGCGCGACGGAAAAGAACGTACCATCCGGCATATTTCGGTGACGACCTTCTGGGGGCCGGACGGCAAGCCTATCTCGGCGGCGGAATTTCTGACGCTGCTATTCGGACAGTTGCCGGAGTTCTTCAGGGACGAGGACGAGTTGCGCGCGCTCTGGAGTCAGCCGGACACGCGCAAGAAATTGCTGTCAGGTCTGGCGGAGAAAGGTTTTGGCAAGGGGCAGTTGACCGAGATGCAGAAGATTATCGACGCCGAGAACAGCGACCTGTTCGATGTGCTGGCGCATGTGGCCTTCGCGATGCAGCCGGTCAGCCGCGAAGAACGGGCGAACGTGGCTCACAAAGAAATACACGAACACTTCAGTGACAAGCAGGAACAGTTCCTTGATTTCGTGCTGGCGCATTACGTGCAGGAAGGCGTGGAAGAACTGGAGCAGGAAAAACTCACCAAGCTGCTGCGGCTGCGCTACCACGATTCCATACCCGATGCGGTCGCCGATCTCGGCGGCGACATCGCGGAGATACGCAATCTGTTTTCCGGCTTCCAGTGCTATTTGTATCAGGGCGCAGCAGCTTCTTACCTGTCGTAGCCCGATACGAGCCGTTGCTGTGGGATAATTCGCCCATGAATTCTTCCCTGCTCTCCGGTCTCAATCCCGAACAACGCGCCGCCGTCGTCCTCCCCGCCCAATCCGCGCTGATATTGGCGGGGGCGGGCAGCGGAAAGACGCGCGTACTGACCACGCGCATCGCTTATCTCATCAGCACCGGGCAGGTTAGCCCACACGGTCTGCTGGCGGTAACCTTCACCAACAAGGCGGCGAAAGAGATGGTGACGCGACTGTCGGCGATGCTGCCCATCAACACGCGCGGCATGTGGATAGGCACCTTCCACGGACTGTGCAACCGCATGCTGCGCGCGCATCACCGCGAGGCGGGTCTGCCGCAGACGTTTCAGATTCTGGACAGCGGCGATCAGCTTTCGGCAATCAAACGGGTGATGAAAGCGCAGAATGTGGACCCCGAAAAATATATTCCGCGCGATGTGCAGAATTTTATCAGCGGCAGTAAAGAGCAGGGACTGCGGGCACACGAGGTGGAGGCCTACGACCCGTACACCAGGCGCAAGGTGGAAATCTTCGCCGAATACGACGCGCAGTGCCAGCGCGAAGGCGTGGTGGATTTCCCGGAATTATTGCTGCGCTGTTATGACTTGTTATCGCGTAACCAGTCCTTGCGCGAGCATTATCAGGAACGGTTCAAACATATCCTGGTGGACGAGTTCCAGGACACCAACCCCTTGCAATATCGCTGGCTGAAGTTGCTGGCGGGGTGCGCTCCCTCACCCCAACCCTCTGGTGAAACTACTAGCCAATCGACTAAGCCCGCAAGCGGGCAAGTCGCTGGTTATCCCGAAGGGAGAGGAAGCAAACGTGAAGGGCAATCTTCAATCTTTGCGGTGGGTGACGACGACCAATCCATTTATGCGTTTCGCGGCGCGAACGTGGGCAACATGCAGGAATTGCTGCGCGATTTCCACGTCGAGAGCGTCATCAAGCTGGAGCAGAACTACCGCTCGCACGGCAACATTTTGGAAGCGGCGAACGCGCTCATCAGCAACAACCGCAATCGCCTCGGCAAGAATCTGTGGACTTCGGAGAACGGCGGCGAACCGTTGCGCGTGTATGAGTCAGGCACAGATGTGGACGAGGCGCATTTCATCGTCGAGGAAATACAACAACTCAAACGCGAGGGCATCAACCTCACCGAGATGGCCTTGCTGTATCGCTCCAACGCGCAGTCGCGGGTGCTGGAACACGCATTAGTATCAGCCTCGCTGTCGTATCGCGTGTACGGCGGCCTGCGTTTCTTCGAGCGGCAGGAAATCAAGCACGCACTGGCCTATCTGCGGCTGATGGAGAACACCGACGACGACAACGCGCTGCTGCGCATCATCAACTTTCCGGCGCGCGGCATCGGCGCGCGCGGCATCGAGCAGTTGCAGGAATCGGCAAAATTAAATAACACAACCTTGTGGGATGCGGCGGCGCGCGCGGGCGGCAAGGTGTCGGCGTTTGTCGGGCTCATCGAGTCGCTGCGCAGCGCGACCAAGGATCTGCCGCTGCCCGAGATCATGGAGCACGTTTTGCAACACAGCGGTCTGATCGCCAATTACGAAGCGGAAAAAGCATCGCCCGCAAAAAGACGCGAGGCGGAAGAACGGCTGGAGAATCTGAACGAGCTTATCAACGCGGCGACACTGTTCGTGCATGAGAACGAAGACGACAGCCTCACCGCATTTCTCACCCACGCCACGCTGGAATCGGGCGAGCATCAGGCGGGCGACAGCGATGACGCGCTGCACCTGATGACGGTACACGCGGCGAAGGGGCTGGAGTTCCATACCGTGTTCATCACCGGACTGGAAGAAGGATTGTTCCCGCACCAGAACAGCGACAACGTGGACGGCGGCCTCGACGAGGAACGCCGCTTGATGTACGTGGCGATTACCCGCGCGCGCCGCCGCCTGTATCTGACCTTCGCGCAGAGCCGCATGCTGCACGGCAAGACCAACTACGGCATGGCGTCCAGCTTCTTGCGCGAGCTGCCGGAGAATCTGTTGCAGTGGCTGTCACCGAGATTCACGCAGCGCGCACCTTCATTTTCTAGCCCGGCATTTTCCAGTCCCGCATATGGCGGGGCGACCTATGGAAAAGCGGCTCCGGCGGCGTTCATCATGCCCAGCAGTGCCCCGCGCGACTCGGGTGCGCTATGGCAGATCGGCCAGCGCGTGTTCCATCAGAAGTTTGGCGAGGGCGTGGTGACGGACTCCGAAGGCAGCGGCAACGAAGGCCGCGTGCAGATCAACTTCAAACGCGCGGGCAGCAAGTGGTTGTCACTGGAATACGCCAAGTTGGAGGCGTTGTAAGTATCCGTCCTGCTAGAACTGCGACTGATCGTCGCGCGGCGAAAACTCGTTGGTGACGGCTTTCGGTGCTTCAGTGACCAGCGGAAAAATGTCGCAGTAGCTGGCATACAAAGACGTGAACACGATGGGCATCAGCACCAGCCAACCGAGCATCATGGGCAGGCTGGCGAATATCGCGAGCGAGATGATGGTCGCGCTGTACGCCAGCATCGCGGCCATGTTGTTGAGGAATGCGCGCAGGCTGAGTTTCATCGCCTGCAACGGCGCAATGTCGTTGAAGTACACCAGCATCGGTGCGAACTGCATCGCCATCATCAGCACGCTGAACAACAGCGCGCCCAGTATCGCGGCGAAGCCCGCACCGGCCAGTGCCTGACTCATGACGTTGGGGTCGGTGATGGGCTCCTGACTCATCAGGATGGTCACCAGCGTGCCGCCGCCCACCATCAGCATCACGCCGAAGATGATGAATTGCCCGACCAATGCGATGCCACCCAGCGTCACCAGCTGGGTGGTGTGTTTTTGAAAACCGCTGAACAGATGCGCCAGTTCGAGTTCTTCGCCCTGCTGCAAGTCGCGCGCGCCCGCCATCAGCCCCGCCAACACCACGGGCATCAACAGGCTCACCAGCGGCTCGCCCACCACCGGCACATTGGAAAGGGCGATGGCCGAGACAAAGGCGATGACGAGCAACACGACCCACAGCAGCGGGGCTTTCATGAACAGCGCGTAGCCCTGCTTGATCCACGCCCAACCGTTTGCTGCGGGTAATTGTTTTGGCTGCATGTTTTCTATAACTCCATCCGGTGAGGTGTTGCAAGGTGATGCCTGAGTATGCGTTCAAAGTGGCGCGGGTCGTGCGCATGTACCAGTTCGCCGTCGCGTGGCAGATATTTGTCGAACAGGCGCGACAGCCAGAAACGCAACGCGGCGAGTCGCAGCATCTGCGGCCAGGCCGCTTGTTCATTGCTTTGCAGCGGGCGCACCGCGTGGTAGGCGCGCAGGAAGATCCGCGCGCGCGCGGTGTCCAGCGTGCCGTCATGATTCATGCACCAGTCATCGACCGTGATCGCCACATCCAGCAGCAGCGCATCGGTACAGGCGAAATAAAAATCGATCAGGCCGCCGACACGCTCGTTTTCCAGCAGCACGTTGTCGCGGAACAGATCGGCATGAATCACGCCTTGCGGCAACGCGGCAAAGTTCTGGCGCGCCTGAAGTTCGATCTCGCTATCCAGCAGCGCGGCCTGTTCAGCGTCCAGAAAGGGGCGCACTTGCGGCGCACTTGCGGCGCGCCATGCCGCACCCCGCGGATTGGGCATGTTGTGCGCGAAGCTCAGACCCGCCAGATGCATCTGTCCCAGCATCGCGCCCATCGCCGCGCATTGTGCGTCACTCGGTGTGGCGGTCGATGCGCCGCTAAGACGGCTGACGATGCAAGCCGGCTTGCCTTTGAGTTCGCCCAGGAATTGGTTGTGCCGGTTCGCCACCGGCGCGGGGCAAGGAATGCCGTGCCGCGCGAGATGCGCCATCAGGTTGAGATAGAACGGCAGTTCGGAGGCGGTAAGTTTTTCGAACAGCGTGAGCACGAAGCGGCCATTGCCGGTGGTGACGAAATAATTGGTATTCTCGATACCGGACGCGATGCCCTGCAATTGCTGCAACTGACCCAGCGAGTAATCACCCAGCCAAGCGGACAGCTCCGCCTCGGATACGTTGGTAAAAACAGCCATGGTTTAGAAGCGGAACAAGACCCAGCGGGGTGGGCGGAAGCCAGAGTCGAGCGTGTTCTGGCGGGCGAATTTTCCGTCGCCCTGGTCATCCACCAGATAGTATGGCGGGCCATTCTTGGGCGTGACTTTAATCATATACAGCTTGCCGCCAGCGCGGAATTCTTCCACTGTTTGCTCGGTCTGCTTGGTGATATTAACTTCGGGTTCATCAACACTGTCGGTTGCGTCCAAGGCGGGCGGCTCGGGCAGCGGTTGCAGATTGGGCGGCAGCGGTTTATCCGCCCACGCGCTCAGAGAAAAGACACTCAGTAGTAAAAATGTGATCAGGCGCATGGCTCTCTCTGGTGGATGGCAAGGGGAAAACGGGCACGCGGGCATTTTAACCCAATTACAGATACAGCTGTTTCTCGCGTTCAGCCTCCGAGGGCTCGAAACCGCGTGTCTCGTAATGCTTGAAGATTGCGCGCACCACCGCTGCCGGTTCGTCTATCAACTGGATCAGATCCATATCCTCAGGGCTGATGACTTTTTCGGTTATCAGGGTGGTGCGGAACCACGCCAGCATGCCCGCCCAGAATTCGCTGCCAACCAGGATGATGGGGATGCGGCGCGTCTTGCCGGTCTGCACCAGCGTCAGGGCTTCCATCAGCTCGTCCAGCGTGCCGAAGCCGCCGGGCATCACCACGTACGCACTGGCGAATTTCACGAACATCACCTTGCGCGAAAAGAAGTGCTGGAAAGTCTGGCTGATGTTCTGGTAGGCATTGCCGGTTTGCTCGTGCGGCAACTGGATGTTCAGCCCCACGCTGGGCGACTTGCCGTAGAACGCGCCCTTGTTGACCGCCTCCATGATGCCGGGGCCGCCGCCGGAGATGACCGAAAAGCCCGCATCGGAGAGCAGGCGGGCGATCTCCTCGGAGAGTTTGTAGTAGACGTTGTCGGGTTTGGTGCGCGCGCTGCCGAAAATACTCACGGCGGGATGGATGCGGTTGAGGCGTTCGGTGGCGGAAACAAACTCTGACATAATGCCGAACACACGCCAGGCCTCCTTGGAATTCCAGGAATCGGGCATCGCCGGAACGGGCAGCTTAGGCGGGGTGTTCATCTGTTTACCTCTTAGTCAAAAAATGAAGAAATTATTGTTGGTCGATGGCTCGTCATTCCTGTACCGGGCGTTCCATGCCATGCCGGATATGCGCAATGCCGAGGGGTTTCCCACCGGGGCGATCTACGGTGTGCTGAACATGCTGCGCAAGCTGCGCGCCGATTACCCGGCGGATTATAGCCTGTGCGTATTTGACGCAAAAGGTAAAACCTTCCGCGACGATTGGTATCCCGAATACAAGGCGACGCGCGCGCGCATGCCGGACGATCTGGCGTTGCAAATCGCACCGCTGCATCAACTCATCGCGGCGAACGGCTGGAACATCGCGATGATAGACGGCGTGGAAGCCGATGATGTGATCGGCACGCTGGCGCAACAGGCCGGACAGGATGGCGTGCAGTGCATCATCGCCACCGGCGACAAAGACCTCGCTCAACTGGTCAACGGGCAGGTGTCCCTGATCAACACCATGAGCAACGAGACGCTGGATGTCGCGGGCGTGATCGCCAAGTTCGGCGTGCCGCCGGACCGTATCATCGATCTGCTGACCCTGACCGGCGACACCGTGGACAACGTGCCGGGTGTGGCAAAAGTCGGGCCGAAAACGGCGGTGAAATGGCTCGCCCAATACGGTTCACTCGATGAAATCATCGCGCATGCGCATGAGGTCGGCGGGGTGGTCGGCGAGAATCTGCGTAGTGCCCTGGACTGGCTGCCGCAGGCGCGCCGATTGATCACAGTGAAATGCGATGTGGTGCTGGAAAAGCGTTACGACCAGCTCACCGCGCCGCCTTTGGATGTGCCCGCGCTGCGCGAGTTATATCAACGTTACGGATTCAGAACCTGGTTGCGCGAAGTCGGCACTGCAGAATCACTCCCCTCGCCCTCCGGGATAACCAGCGACTTGCCCGCTTGCGGGCTTGGTCGATTGGCTAGCAGTTCCATCAGAGGGGCAGAGGGTGAGGGAGCAAACGTTCAGCAAGCCTCACTTTTTCAAACAGAGAGCAAGCCACTCACAGATTCCTCCCTAGCCGTCTCCCCGCAGGAGAGGGAATCTGCGCAGGATTCGCCCGGCGTATCACCAGCCAGCACCCCCACTGCGCATTACGAGACCATTCTCACCGACACACAACTCGACGCATGGCTGGAAAAACTGCTCGCCGCCGACCTGGTGTGTGTCGATACGGAGACCACCGGACTCGACACCATGAGCGCGCAACTGGTGGGCATGTCGTTCGCCATCACGCCGCACGAGGCGGCATATCTGCCGCTCGCGCATGTCTACCCCGGCGCACCGGCACAACCCAAACGCGATGCGGCTTTGCAAAAGCTGCAAGGTTGGCTGGAGAGCGCGCGGCACAAGAAGCTCGGGCAGAACCTCAAATACGATCAGCACATTTTCGCCAATCACGGCATCACGTTGGCTGGCATCAGCGAGGACACACTGCTGCAATCCTATGTGCTGGAATCGCACCAGCCGCACGACATGGACAACCTCGCGCTGCGGCATCTTCACGTCAAGACCATCAGCTACGCGGAAGTGGTCGGCAAGGGCGCGAAGCAACTGTGCTTCGATCAGGTCGATTTGGACACCGCCACGCGCTACGCCGCCGAGGATGCCGACATCACGCTACAACTGCACCGCGCGCTCGCCCCGCAAATCGAAGCACAGGACGGCCTGCGCCACATCTATCGCGACATCGAGCTGCCGGCCATGCAGGTGCTGTATGTGATGGAGCGCAACGGCGTGCTGCTGGACAGCGCGCTGTTGCAGATCCAGAGCCGCGAACTGGGTGAAAAGTTGTTGGCCTTGGAAGCCCGCGCCTACGAGGCAGCCGGTCAACCGTTCAATCTCAATTCGCCCAAGCAACTGCGCGAGATTCTGTTCGACAAACTGGGTTTGCCGGTGAAGAAAAAAACGCCGGGCGGCGATCCGTCCACCGATGAGGAAGTGCTGCAGGAACTCGCGCTGGATTATCCGCTGCCCAAGATCTTGCTCGACTATCGCGGCATGGCGAAACTCAAATCGACTTACACCGACAAGCTGCCGCTGTCGGTGGATCGCGCCACCGGGCGGGTGCATACCAGTTATTCGCAAGCCGTGGCGGTCACCGGACGCCTGGCCTCGAACGATCCGAATCTGCAAAACATCCCGGTGCGCACCGCGGAAGGACGGCGCATCCGCGAAGCCTTCATCGCGCCGTCGGGCAGCCACATCGTGTCCGCCGACTATTCGCAGATCGAGCTGCGCATCATGGCGCATCTGTCCGGCGACGCGGGCTTGCTCAATGCTTTTGCCAACAATGAAGACATCCACAGAGCCACCGCCGCCGAGATCTTTATGACCACCCGCGAGGCGGTGACAAGCGAGCAACGCCGCTACGCCAAGGTCATCAACTTCGGCCTGATCTACGGCATGTCCGCGTTCGGTCTGGCCAAGCAGCTGGGCGTGGAACGCAGTGCCGCCACCGCCTACATCGACCGCTATTTCGCGCGCTATCCCGGCGTGAAAAACTACATGGACAGCACCCGCGAACAGGCCAAACAACAGGGCTATGTCGAGACCGTGTTCGGCCGCCGCCTGTGGTTGCCGAATATCAGGTCTAGCAACGGCATGCAGCGTCAGGGTGCGGAACGCGCCGCAATCAACGCGCCCATGCAAGGCACGGCGGCGGATCTCATCAAACTCGCCATGATCGCCGTGCAGGCGTGGTTAGAGCAGGAAGGATTAGCCACCCGTCTCATCATGCAAGTCCACGACGAATTGGTGCTGGAAGTCCCGGACGCGGAACTGGCGTTGGTCAAAGAGAATTTGCCACGACTGATGTGCAATGTCGCCACATTGCAAGTACCGCTGTTGGTCGAGCTGGGCGTGGGCAGGAATTGGGACGAGGCGCACTGATGGGTCTGCCGGAGGCCAAATCTTTGGGTTTCGTTTGGGTTATAGTGCGCGACTTATGATTTCGAAAAGCCCTGCCATGAAGAAAATATTCGCCCTGTTGTTATGCGCTATCGCGACCTTGGCCCACGCCGGGGAAGCGGAGATACGCGCGTCGTTCGGGAGTAAATTCCCCACCATGGAAAAGATCGAGCACATCGTGAAGACCCCGTATTCCGGACTCTACGAGATCGTCATCGGCGGCCAGATCATGTACACCGACGAGCTGGGAACGTACCTGTTCGACGGCAGTGTGATCGACATGGCAACGCGCACCAACCTGACCGAAAAACGCAGCCAGGAATTGTTCGCGATCGATTTTGACAAGCTGCCTTTCGACCTGGCGATGAAAAGAGTAAAGGGCAACGGCAAGCGCAAGCTGGCATATTTCAGCGATCCGAATTGCGGCTATTGCAAGAAGCTGGAGAAGGAACTGGCCAAGGTGAGCGATGTGACACTGTACGTTTTCCTGTACCCGATCTTTCAGGGCTCGGATGTGATGGTGCGCAACATTCATTGCGCCAAAGATCCGCTCAAGACCTGGGATGCCTGGATGCTGAACAGCGTGACCCCGCCTGCCGCGACCTGCAAATCCTCCGCCGAAAAAGTGCTGGCCCTGGGCAAGAGGTTGCATGTCAACGGCACGCCAAACTTGATCTTTGCCAACGGAATACAGAGCCCCGGCTACTTGCCCGCTGACGAGTTGCAAAAGAGCCTGGATGCCGCATCCATAAAGTAGCCCAGGCCATGACGTTCCCCTCCGACATCTCCGCCAGTTTGCTTGCCAAAGCGGTCGACCAGTCGGTTGACGGGATCGTGATTGTCGATGCCCGCCAACCCGATATGCCGCTGGTCTATGTGAATGCCGGGTTCGAGAAGATGACCGGCTACAGCGCGCGCGAAGTGCTGGGGAGGAACTGCCGCTTCTTGCAGGGTGAAGATCACAATCAACCCTCGATCGAAGTGATGCGCGAAGCGATTAAACATGGCGAGAGCTGCGTCGTGATGTTGCGCAATTTTCGCCGTGACGGCACGATGTTCTGGAACGAATTCAATATGTCGCCGGTGAAAGATACGGCGGGTGTGGTAACCCATTTCATCGGCGTGCTCAAAGATGTGACGGCGCGCGTCGAGATGCTCACACACCTGCGCCAGTCCAAACTGGCTCTGCAAAACGCCAATCAACAGCTCAGCGTTCTGGCACTCACCGACGGCCTGACCGGCATCGGCAACCGGCGGCACTTCGATGAGCAGTTCCAGGCTTTGCTTTCCATGGCGCAGCGAGGCAAGGTCTCGCTGGCGGCGCTGATGGTCGATCTGGATCATTTCAAACGCTATAACGATCTGTACGGACATCAGACCGGGGACGATTGCCTGCGCCGGGTGGGGCTCTGCATCGCGGAGGCTTTCCAACGCCCGGGCGATTGCGCGGCGCGCTACGGCGGCGAGGAGTTCGCGGTGCTCTCGATAGGAATGAGCGCGGAAGATTTGCGGCAACATGCGCAGCAGCTGTGCGACAAGGTGCGCGCGCTGAATATCGCCCATCTGGATTCGTCTTACGGCGTGGTCACGGTCAGCGTGGGCGGCGTGGCACGCATTCCAAAACGCGACACGAGTGCTGCGTCATTGTTGAAGCTGGCCGACACCGCTTTGTATGAAGCCAAGCAACAAGGCCGCAACCGGGTGGTTATCAGTTAACCTGCCACGCAACTTGATTACGGTGTCGCGCGACAGACTCAGCCGTAAATTTGCTTTACGCGCAGTTTAAGGTTTATCGCCGTTAGCAAGGGGCTCACCGCCTTTGGGGAACAACACCCACATCTGCCCGTTTTGTTTCATCCGTCCAGCCTGTACGCCCGCCTGGTCGCCATAACCCCAGAAAAAATCCGCGCGCACCGCGCCTTTGATCGCGCCGCCGGTATCCTGCGCCAGCATCAAGCGTGTCAAGGGTTGCGCACTGTCCGGGTAGGTGGTGGAGAGGAACACCGGCGCGCCCAGCGGGATGGTGCGCGCATCCACCGCGATGCTGTATCCATCGGTCAGCGGCACGCCCAAGGCACCCAGCGGCGCGGCATTTTGATTGGGCAGTTCGCGAAAGAACACGTAGCTGGGATTCAGAGCCAGCAGTGCCGGAAGTTTGTCGGGATGTTGTTCGCCCCACTGCTTGATGCCCTGCATCGAAGCCTGTTCGAGTTTGAGTTCGCCCATCTCGACCAGCTTCCTGCCGATGGACGCGTAAGGCTGTCCGTTCTGATCCGCGTAACCGACTTTCACGCTCGTCCCATCCGGTAATTCGATGCGTCCCGAACCCTGGATCTGGAGAAAGAATAATTCCACCGCATCGTCCACCCAAAACAATTCGCGTCCCTGCACCGCCGCCTTGCCCTGCTCAATGTCGGCGCGATTGTAGTAAGGCACGACGCGCTTGCCCTGTAGCCGTCCGCGCAGCCGCATGTCCTTGAGTTGCGGATACACCTCGCCCAAATCTATGGTGAGCAAATCATCCGGCACGCCGTACAGCGGATAGCGGAAGCGCGCGGTCTGGACGCGGCTGCCCATGAGCTTGGGCTCGTAATAACCGGTAATCAGCCCTTGCGTCGTACCATCGGGATTGAACACTTGGAAGGGTAAAAAATTCGCCTCGAAAAATGTGTGCAACGCGGCGTTGTCGCCTTGTGCCAGTGTCTCGGCTTGCACGCATACCGTTTGCCAACTCGCCTTATTTTTCAAGGCGCGGCAGCTTTGCAATAACGCCGCGTAACTTGAAGTCAGATCGGTGTTTTGCCAATCCGGCAACTGCTCCCAAGTGCTTGCAGAAAAGGGCGCGTGTGTGACGGACGGCACGGCACCAGGCGGAATGGCAACAGGTGGCGTGGGTCGTGTGGTGGTACAAGCCGCCAAAAAAATCAGCAGCAATGCACCCGCATATTTTTTTACAAATCTAATGCAAAACACGCGGCACACTTAAAATGAACTGCGCGATCTCGGCGGTGAATTCGGAGCCGTCCTCATTCTGAAACTGGTAGCTGCCGCGCATCGTACCCACTTGCGTGGCGAGCACCGTGCCGCTGGTGTACTCGAAACTTTGCCTGGGCTTGAGCACCGGTTGTTCGCCCACCACGCCCTGCCCGCGCACTTCCTGAACATGGTTGTAAGCGTCGGTGATGATCCAGTGACGACTGATGAGCTTGGCCGTGTGGGTACCGAGATTGCTGATGGTGATGGTGTAGGAAAACACAAAACGGTTGGCGGATTCGTCCGATTGGTCGGGGAGATAAGTCACCTTGGTCTGCACCACGATGCCATGTTGATCGATATTTTCCATGCGTGGCATTTGAACCTATTTCACTTGGTCTCGCAAGGGTCAGGCGCGCTTTTATGCTAATCTTCGCGCTCGATTTTTAGGCTGATGAACATGAACGGTTACCTCAAACGCATCCTGAACGCCCGCGTCTATGACGTGGCGATCGAAACCCCGCTGGAAGTCGCGCCCAATCTGACGGCGCGCATCGGAAATACCGTGTTGCTCAAGCGCGAAGACATGCAGCCGGTGTTCTCGTTCAAGCTGCGCGGGGCTTACAACAAGATGGCACAGCTCACGCCGGCACAACTCAGGCGCGGTGTGATCACCGCCTCGGCAGGCAATCACGCGCAAGGTGTCGCGCTGTCCGCGAACAAAATGGGCTGTAAAGCCACCATCGTGATGCCGACCACCACGCCGCAGGTGAAAATCGATGCGGTCAAACATTTCGGTCAGCGCGCGGTGGAGATTGTGCTGCACGGCGACAGTTACAACGATGCGTATAACCACGCGCTGCTGCTGGAAAAAGAACAGCAACTCACCTTCGTCCATCCTTTCGACGACCCCGATGTCATCGCGGGACAAGGCACGGTGGGCATGGAAATCCTGCGCCAGCACCACGCTCCGATACACGCGATTTTTTGCGCGATCGGCGGTGGCGGCTTGATTGCGGGCGTGGCGGCATATGTCAAACAAGTGCGTCCCGACATCAAAGTCATCGGTGTGCAAACCACCGATTCCGATGCGATGGCGCGTTCGATGAAAGCCAAGAAACGCGTCACGCTGAACGATGTCGGCTTGTTTTCCGACGGCACAGCGGTGAAGCTGGCGGGCGAAGAAACGCTGCGGTTATGCCGCAAATTAGTCGATGAAGTGGTGCTGGTCGATACCGACGCAGTGTGCGCGGCGATCAAGGACGTGTTCCAAGACACGCGCTCCATCCTGGAACCGGCGGGCGCGCTGGCCATCGCGGGGGCGAAACTTTACGCCAAGCGAGAACGACTCAAAGGCGAGACTTTGGTCACGGTGTGCAGTGGCGCGAACATGAATTTCGACCGCTTGCGTTTTGTCGCCGAGCGCGCCGAAATAGGCGAAAAACGCGAGTCCATCCTTGCCGTGACCATCCCCGAAACGCCAGGCAGTTTCCGCAAGTTCTGCGCGCTGCTGGGCAAACGCAACATCACCGAATTCAACTATCGCTACGCCGATCCCAAAGCGGCACAGGTGTTCGTCGGCATACAAGTCAAAGACCAAAGCGAGGCCACCGATTTGGTGGAACGATTGCAAAAAAACAAATTGCCCACGCTGGATTTGAGCGATAACGAGATGGCCAAGCTGCATCTGCGCCACCTGGTCGGCGGTCATGCACCGGAAGCCCGTGACGAGATCATGTTCCGCTTCGAGTTCCCTGAACGCCCCGGCGCGCTGATGAATTTCTTGAACAGCATGAGCCACAACTGGAACATCAGCCTGTTCCACTACCGCAACCACGGCGCGGACTATGGCCGCGTGCTGGTCGGCATGCAAGTCCCGCATCAGGACAAAAAAGCCCTCAAGACCTTCCTCGATACGCTCGGCTATCCGTATTGGGACGAGAGCGACAATCCGGCATACCGATTGTTTCTTGGGTAAAATCCACGTGGCCATTTTGCCGGCACCGGCAAAATGGTCTGGCGAAAGTAAAAAGGAGCAACCATGAGCACAACCGAGGTGATAAAACAGGCATTGAAATTGAAATCTGCCGACCGTTATTTGCTGCTGGAAATGTTGCATTCCAGTCTGGACAAGCCCGATCCTGAAATCGACCAAGTATGGCACGAGGAAATCTTGCGCCGGATAAAAGCCTTCGACGAAGGCAGGCTTGAAACTGTCTCAATGGAAGAGACTTTCAGGAATCTATAGTGCGGCTGATTTTCTTAACCATTGCCCGCGACGAGTTAGCCGAAGTTAAACGATTCTACAATCGGCAACAACAAGGATTGGGCGGTGCCTTTAAACGGGAAGCCGAGGCCGCAGCCAAGCTCATTCTGGAACGCCCACTGGCATGGCAAGTTGAGATTGAACCGGCCAGAAGATTCTTGCTAAATCAGTTCCCCTACAAAATGGTCTACGTGGTTCGAGCCGAGCAAATAGTCGTGCTTGCCATCATGCACCAACATCGCCAGCCGGATTATTGGGTGGATCGTATTAACTCTGCATGATTATATCGACCAATCCAAGCGAACATTTTTCCAACGCCAACAAAATGATCGTGGGTGGAAAAAAGGCTACGCCGAGAATAGAGTTGGACGAGAAAGATGCGTGCAAACTGCTTGGCGATAAAAATAAAACTAACCACGAATAACCCATGCCCACACTCAACTGGATCGGCAAAGAAGCCGTTGTTAAACACCACAAAGACGTACCGTTTCGCCTGCTCGAACCCGTGGCGGAATTGTCCTGCACCACCGTTCGTCCTGAGCCAGTCGAAGGACAAAATAATGCAGCGGATGCCGCTCATGGTTCGACAAGCTCACCACGAACGGAATGTGCTAGTGGCAACCTCATCGTGCAAGGCGACAATCTACACGCGCTCAAAGCCTTGTTGCCGCGCTATGCGGGGCAGGTGAAGTGCATCTACATCGACCCGCCGTATAACACGGGCAACGAGGGCTGGGTTTACAACGACAACGTGAACAGCGCGGAGATTAAAAAGTGGCTGGGTGAAGTAGTAGGCAAGGAAGGCGAAACGCTGGACCGGCATGACCGCTGGCTGTGCATGATGTATCCGCGCTTGTTGTTACTTAAACAATTTTTACGCGAGGACGGCGTTATTTTTATTTCTATCGACGATGTCGCCAATAGCTTATTAAAACAACTATGCGATGAAATATTTGGTGCAAAAAACTTCATAACAACCCTGATTTGGAATACCGAGGGCAACACGGACAATCAGTTTGAAGTCAAAGTAAACCACGAATATATTTTGATGTATGTGCGAGAAGTCAAAAACAAATCCGATGCTATTGGTCGAGTTGTTGATCCCAACACCAGAGAAGACAGTAATCTTTGGAAGGGATTTGCTGACAACAATATAAATAAAAATAATCCAGCGAATCCGCCCGCTATATTTACTATCCCTATTGGTTTTCCCTCGAAAGAAAAGGATCTTTTCTATGCAGGTAAGAAAGTTGATTCTGATTTTTTTGAAATTACTAAACGAGAAGGATTTGTATCGGATGAAATCAAATCAACTTACGGCATAGAAAAGCTATCTGGTTTGCCAGTCAAGCTTGATGACTTACTTATTAAAGACAATAAAATTGTTAAGCCATGCCGAGTTTATGGAGGATTTGCAAATCGAAAAAAACTTGAGCAGTTCGTCGCAAATCAATTCAAGCCTGTTGATAGTGAAGATGGACCAATAGAGTTTTATATCAACGCAAATGCAGCGATCCGCTATAGAAAAATTGTGGACACGCCAAGGAATATCCTGTCAGTGTTACGCGGCTTTGGTACTACAGAGCGTATGCGCGGCGAGTTGCGAAGGATGGGTGTTAACTTTGACTATCCTAAACCAGTTGATCTAATTTCATATCTGCTAAAAATCGGCGCGACAAGTAAAAACTCATTAATTCTTGATTCTTTTGCTGGCTCAGGCACCACTGGCCATGCTGTTCTTAAACAGAATCGAGAGGACGAGGGTAATCGCAGCTTTATTTTGGTTGAAATGAACGAAGACATATCAACTAACGTGACAGCTAAAAGAGTAAGACTAGTTAGCAAAGGATATACCGATAGCAAAGGAACTAAAATTACTGGGTTAGGCGGTGACTTCCAGTTTTGCACCTTATCGAAAGAGCCGCTGTTCACCGCTGAAGGGCAGATTCGTGAGGATGTGACGTATGCGCAACTGGCGGAATTTGTCTGGTTTGTGGAGACAGGAACGGGACTGCAGATGAACCACTCCTTCCCCTTCAAGGGGAAGGTTGGGATGGGGATGGGTGAGGTGGCTGAACATTTATCAACCCATCCCCTCCCTAGCCCTCCCCTTGAAGGGGAGGGGACGATGCGCTCGTCCGATAGGGCGGGGACTGTACCCTTATCGCCGTTGCTCGGCATCCATGAAGGTCGCGCCATTTACCTGCTCTACAACGGCATTCTGAAAGATAAATCTGTCGGCGGCGGCAATGTGTTGACCGCGCCGGTGTTGGATATTTTGCCGCCTTATGATGGCGTGAAAGTCATCTACGCTACGGCTTGCCGTTTGGGTGCGACACGCTTGGCGCGTGAGCAAATTGTGTTCAAACAAACGCCTTACGCGCTGGGGGTTTAAGCATGGCGACCTTTATTCCTAAAACCTACCAGCAAAGTGTGCTGGATAGCGTTGCCGCTTACTTCGAGGCAATACATTCTGAAAATCAAAATGCCAACACGGCGTTTTATAAAACTACGCAAGCCTTATGGAACAAGGGCGTGGCGTATTCGCCGATTGCGGGCTTTCCCGCCGAGATGCCGTATTTTTGTTTGCGTGTGCCGACGGGCGGTGGCAAGACTTGGCTGGCGGCGAAGAGCGTCGCGCTGGTAAATACTTTGCTGCTGCGCAGTGAGTACAGCGTGATTCTGTGGCTGGTGCCTTCCAAAGCGATACGCGAGCAAACTTTGCGTGCGCTGAAAAATCGCGCACATCCTTACTACTCGGCGTTGAAAGACGCGGGGGCGATGACGGTGCTGGATTTGAGTGAGGCAAGATCGCTGACGCGCGCCACGCTGGAAACGTCAACAGTGGTGATTGTTTCTACCGTGCAAGCGTTCCGCCGCGAGGATACCGAGGGCTTAAAAGTGTATGAATCGAACGGCGCGCTGATGCAGCATTTCGATAATCTCACCTCGCAGCAACGCGAAAATTTATTGCAAGACGAAGCGGGTACTACGCCGTATTCGCTGGCGAATGTGTTGCGCTTGCGCCGCCCGTTTATTGTGGTGGATGAAGCGCACAACAACCGCACACCGTTGTCGTTCGATACGCTGGCGAAGTTCAATCCCAGCGGCATCATGGAGTTGACCGCTACGCCCGACACTACGGTTACACCGAGCAATGTGCTGCATAGTGTTTCCGCCGCCGAGCTAAAAGGCGAGGAGATGATTAAGCTGCCTATCGTGTTAGAAACCGAGCCAAACTGGCAGCAATGTTTAGCCGATGCGATTGCGCGCCGTGACGAATTGCAAGCACTGGCGGACTTGGACAGACGCAAGGGTGCGAGCTATTTGCGTCCGGTGATTTTGATTCAAGGTGAGCCGCGCAAGGCAGGTGTTGAAACGCGCGATGTGGACAAGGTGCGCGAGGAACTCATCAGCAATCACAATATTCCACCTGAAGAAATCGTGGTGGCGACTGGCGAAGAAAAAGGCTTGGAAGAAGTGGATGCTAAGTACGCCAAAGGCATTGCCGATGATGCCTGCCCGATCAAATATGTCATCACGCAAAAGGCGTTGGCAGAAGGTTGGGATTGCCCGTCGGCTTATATTTTGGTGAGCATGGCAACGCTGCATTCTTCGACAGCGGTGGAGCAGTTGCTGGGGCGCATCTTGCGTCAGCCGGAAGCGAAACACCGCGAACATCCTGCCTTGAATCAATCCTATGCCTTCGTGGCTTCGCGTGATTTTGCCGATACGGCTGCGGCGTTGCGCGACAGTTTGGTTTCCGGTGCGGGCTTTGATCGCAAAGCAGCATCGGAGTTTGTCTCGGCAGCGAACCCAGAGCAAGGTCGCATGGACTACACCGCGCATCCTGATCGTATCGTGATTAAACCTGTGGTGATCGAGCTGACTGAAAAGCCCGATATGAAATCGTTGCCCAAGGCGTTGAAAGAAAAAGTCACTTGGAACGAACAGGAAAAAAGTCTGACCATCGCCAAACCGCTGAATGCGGATGAAGAGGTTGCCGTAAAAGAAGCCGTGAAATCGGAGGGTGCAAAACAGGCGATTGCACAAGCGGCGGAAGCCAGCCGCACCGTGGCATTAGCATTTTTCCAAACGCCCGCAGAGTTAGGCGTGCGCTTTGCCGTACCGCAAATGGCACTCAATCGACAAGGCGATTTGCAGTTGTTTGATGACCCCGAAGTGTTGGACTATCCGTGGGATTTATCTATCTACGATGCCGCGCCCACACTTGAACATTTGCGCTTGCTAGACGCTGCCTTAAAGGTTTCAGAGGGCGGCGAAATCGACATTGATGCTGAGTCCGGCAAGGTGACGACGCGCTTCCTAGAAAACTTGCAGCGCGACTTAGGGCTGGCGTATGTGCCTGAGCATTGGAACGATGTGAAGTTGGGCGCATGGCTGTGCAAAAATATACCGGAAACGTCCATTACGCACGCCAGCAAACAAGCGTTTGTGGCGAAGTGGTTGCACGAGCTTTTCGCGGGTGGTCGCTACGATTTAGCGAAAGCTAATCGCCAGAAATTCTTAATCCGTAATATCTTGGGGCAGCGCATTAAAGAATTGCGTTTGAGCGCGGTGCGACAGTCGTATCAAGACACCTTGTTTGGCGACGGCTATGCGGCTCGTGTGCAAGTTAACGATAACTATCAGTTTGTGTTTCACCCGCAGGCGTATGCGCCCAGCAACGATTACGACAAGCGCACTTCAACGTATGGCAGTTTCGATTTTCGCAACCACTATTACGGACGCATCGGTGACTTCGATAGCAAAGAGGAATTTGAGTGCGCTGTGCATCTGGATATTCTTGCGCAAAAGGGCGAAATTGAATTTTGGGTGCGCAACTTGGTACGTAAAGAAAGCTGCTCTTTTTTCCTGCAAAAGGCCGATGGACGTTTTTATCCTGACTTCATTTGCCAACTTAAAAACGGCAAGATTTTAGTGGTCGAATATAAAGGCGGTAATGCTTGGAGCGATGCTGCGGACGACCGAATGATAGGCGGGCTGTGGGCGGAGTTGTCAGGTGGTCGTTGCCATTTCGTGATGCTGAAAAATAAAGATTGGGCAGCGATTGATGCCGAGGTTAAAAAGGCTGGGGCATAAGCGCAATCGGTATTTGCGGGGGGTATATGAGCGAAAAAATTCAAGCAACTGAATCGGCAAACCACCTCGCGGTGTTCCAAGAAAGCACGATACGCCGCACTTGGCATAACGATGAGTGGTGGTTTTCGGTGGTGGATGTGGTCGAGGCATTGACCGACTCAACTGATGCCAAGCAATACATCAAGAAGATGCGCAGCCGCGACCCGATGCTGGATGCCAACTGGGGTACAACTTGTACCCCCCTTCGATTAGAGGCTCCCGATGGCAAGTTGCGCGCAACTAATTGCGCCAACACCGAAGGGCTATTCCGCCTGATTCAATCCATCCCTTCCCCCAAAGCCGAGCCGTTCAAACGCTGGTTGGCGCAGGTGGGGTATGAGCGGGTGAAAGAGATTGAAAATCCTGAGTTGGCGAGTGCGCGGGCGCGCGATTTGTATCAGGCGAAAGGCTATCCGCAAGCGTGGATAGAGAAGCGGCTGCGTTCGATTGCGATACGCGGCGAATTGACCGAAGAATGGCATCAGCGCGGCGTGCAAGAAGGCAAAGAGTACGCCATTCTCACCGCCGAAATCGCCCGCGCTACGTTTGGTGTAACGCCTGCTGAACACGGCAAGCTCAAAGCGTTAGATAAGCTCAAAACGGGCAATAATTTACGCGACCACATGACCGATTTGGAGCTGATCTTTTCGATGCTAGGCGAAGCCAGCACCACCGAAATTGCACGTGAAAAAGATGCGCAAGGTTTTGCCGAAAACGCCTTGGCTGCGAAACAGGGCGGCACAATTGCAGGCGATGCGCGTAAAGCCTTGGAAGCCAAAAGTGGCAAGCGCGTGGTGAGCAAAGCCAATCATTTAGCCTTGGGTGAGGTGCGGCAGGTGGGTGGCGCGAAGGCTATCAAGCGGCGTAAGCCAGAGTGAAAAGATATAAGCCATGAATAAAGCTGCCCAAAAACAAACAATACGCAAAGCCATCCTCGCCGCGCGTGAGGGTTGGTCTGCCGACCAACGTATGGCCGCGAGTCTTGCCATCGCCGCGCGTATCGTGACGATGCCCGAGTACCAACAAGCCACTACGGTGTTGGGCTATATGAATTTCGGCAGCGAGTTCGCCAGCGCGTTGTGGGTGGCGCGGGTGCTGGCGGACGGCAAGCGTCTGGTGCTGCCCAGGGTGAACCGCCACACCAACGAGCTCGATCTGTATCGCGTCGATGACCTTGCAAGCCAGTTGGCAGCGGGTTCATGGGGCATCGCCGAGCCGGTTGTGGAACGCTGCGAGCGGCTGATCAACCTAAATGAGGTAGAATTCGCCCTCTTGCCGGGGGTGGCGTTTGCCCGGAACGGCGCGAGACTGGGCTATGGCGGCGGCTATTACGATAAATTGCTGGCGCGTATCAATCCGCATCCGGTACGGGTCGCCGCCGCGTTCGCATTGCAAGTGGTGCAAAACGTTCCGCAAGAAACGACCGATGTCGAAGTCGAATGGCTAGTGACCGAGCGGGAAACCATAAGATGCTCGGCACGTTGAAGGAGCTTGGCGGTTCGTCATGCCGGACCTGATCCGGCATCCAGATGATACAAACAGCTGATGACAGCCTGGCTGAAAGCCGGTTCATCCAGTGCTTGCCAAATATCCGGATGGTCATGCCAAGCTGAAAACTTTAAGTGAGAGAGAGTATAGAGATGGGAACATTACCTGATTACGATCCGCAAGAAACCCAAGAATGGTTGGACGCGCTGGAGTCCGTGCTGAAAAACGAAGGCGCGGACCGCGTCCATTTTCTGCTCGGACAACTGATCGACAAAGCACGCAGCTCCGGCGCGGGCGTGCCGTTTTCCGCGACCACGCCGTATTGCAACACCATCCCGGTCGGCGACGAACAACGCTCCACCGGCAACCATGATCTGGAACATCGCATCCGCGCGCTGATGCGCTGGAACGCGATGGCTCTGGTGTTGAACGCGAACAAGGATTCTTCCGAGCTCGGCGGCCATATCGCCAGCTTCGCGTCCGCCGCGACCTTGTACGACGTGGCGTTCAATCATTTCTTCCACGGCAAAACCGACACGCACGGCGGCGACCTGGTGTATTTCCAGGGACACTCGTCACCCGGCGTGTATGCGCGCGCCTTCCTCGAAGGACGCATCTCCGAAGAACAAATGTATAAATTCCGCCAGGAAGCCAAGGGAGACGGACTGCCTTCCTATCCGCACCCCTGGTTGATGCCGGACTTCTGGCAGTTCCCCACCGTGTCGATGGGCCTGGGTCCTCTGATGGCGATCTATCAGGCGCGCTTCATGCGCTATCTGGAGCTGCGCGGCATGGCTGCCACGGCGGGCCGCAAGGTGTGGGCGTATCTGGGCGACGGCGAGACCGACGAGCCGGAATCGCTGGGTGCGGTGTCGATGGCGGGTCGCGAGAAACTCGACAATCTGATCTTCGTCATCAACTGCAACTTGCAACGTCTGGACGGACCGGTACGCGGCAACGGCAAGATCATCCAGGAACTGGAAGGCGTGTTCCGTGGTGCGGGTTGGAACGTCATCAAGGTGGTGTGGGGCGGCCAGTGGGATCGCCTGTTCGCCAAGGACAAGAAAGGCCTGCTGCAAAAGCGCATGCAGGAAGTCGTGGACGGCGAGTATCAGACTTACAAATCCAAGAACGGCGCGTATGTGCGCGAGCATTTCTTCGGAAAATATCCCGAGCTGCTGGACATGGTCGCGGATATGTCGGATGACGAGATCTGGCATCTGAATCGCGGCGGCCACGACCCGCACAAGGTCTTCGCGGCTTATGCGGCGGCAACCAAGCATACCGGACAGCCGACCGTGATCCTGGCCAAGACCGTCAAAGGTTACGGCATGGGCGAAGCGGGCGAAGGCCAGAACATCACCCACCAGCAAAAGAAGATGGCGGGCGAAGTGCTGCTGAAGTTCCGCGACCGTTTCAACATCCCGCTGAACGACGAACAGGTCGCCAGCCTGAATTTCTACCGCCCACCCGCAGACAGCCTGGAGGCGAAATACCTCAAGGAACGCGGCAACGTGATGGGCGTGGTGCCGGAGCGCAAACCGGTCGCCGAACCGTTGCAGATCCCCGGTCTGGAAGCCTTCGAGGTCCTGCTGAAAAGCACCGAAGACCGCGAGATCTCCACCACCATGGCGTTCGTGCGCATGCTTGGCATCCTGTTGAAGGACAAGAACATCGGCAAACAAGTCGTGCCCATCGTGCCGGATGAGTCGCGCACCTTCGGCATGGAAGGCATGTTCCGCCAGCTGGGCATCTTCTCGCAGGTCGGCCAGCTCTACACGCCGCAGGATGCCGACCAGCTGATGTTCTACAAAGAAGACCAGACCGGGCAGATCTTGCAGGAAGGCATCAACGAAGCGGGCGCGATGTCGTCATGGATCGCCGCCGCGACTTCTTATGCCAACCACGGCAAAGCGATGCTGCCGTTCTACATCTACTACTCGATGTTCGGCTTCCAGCGTGTCGGCGACCTGGCCTGGGCGGCGGGCGACATGCGCGCGCGCGGCTTCCTGCTGGGCGGCACGGCGGGTCGCACCACGCTCAACGGCGAAGGCTTGCAGCACGAGGACGGCCACAGCCATCTGCTGTCGGCGACCATTCCGAACTGCGTGTCCTACGATCCGACCTTCGCCTACGAACTCGCGGTCATCATCCATGACGGCATGCGCCGCATGTATGTCGAGCAGGAAGATGTCTATTACTACCTCACCGTGATGAACGAGAACTACACGCATCCCGCCATGCCCAAAGGCGCGGAGGAAGGCATCATCAAGGGGATGTATCTGTTGAGCGAGACCAAGGCAAAGGCCAAACAGCCGCATGTGCAACTGATGGGGAGCGGCACGATCTTGCGCGAATCGATGGCGGCGGCGGAATTGCTGGCCAAAGACTTCGGCGTGGCGGCGGACGTGTGGAGCGTCACCAGCTTCACCGAACTGCGCCGCGAGGGATTGGATTGCGAGCGTTGGAATATGCTGCATCCCGAAGCCAAGCCGCGCGTCAGCCACGTCGAGCAATGCATGGCGAAACGCAGCGGCCCGGTGATCGCCGCGACCGATTACATGCGCTCCTTCGCCGACCAGATACGCGGCTTTTTGCCGCAGCGTTTCACGGTGTTGGGCACGGATGGCTTCGGACGTTCCGACACGCGCAAACATCTGCGCGAGTTCTTCGAGGTGAACCGCTACTACGTCGCGGTGGCAGCGTTGAAGGCGTTGGCGGACGAGGGCACGATAGCCGCATCGGAAGTGACGCGCGCGATCAAGTTGTATGGCATCAATCCCGACAAACCCAACCCGACGACGGTTTAAGTTTTAGAGGAACTCTGATTAACATTTCGTTCGCCCTGAGCCTGTCGAAGGGTGGACTTTAGCAATTGAATGAATGGTTTTAGTCCGTTCATGGGTTCGACAAGCTCACCACGAACGGGCTAACGAAGCTACCTCAGGAGATTTATCGTGGCAGAAATCAAACAAGTATTCGTGCCGGACATCGGTGCTTACAAAGATGTCAGCGTCATCGAAGTGATGGTGAAAGCGGGCGACACCCTCAAAGCGGAAGACACGCTGTTGACGCTGGAGACTGACAAGGCGGCGATGGATGTGCCGTCGCCTTACGCGGGTGTCATCAAGGAATTGAACATCAAAGTCGGCGACAAAGTCTCGCAAGGCTCGCTGATCTTGACGCTGGAAACCGCGGCAGACACACAAATCCCCCCCAGCCCCCCTTCGTCGAAGGGGGGGACGGTTACTGCTCCGACAACACCGCCCACTGCTCCGAAAGTCCAATCGCTTGCCCCTGCTGCACCCACAATCCCCCCCCTTGAAAAAGGGGGGCTAGGGGGGATTTCGGCACACGCCAGCCCGGCGATACGACGCTTCGCGCGCGAGCTGGGCGTGGATGTGTCGCTCGTCAAAGGCAGTGGCGAAAAGAGCCGCGTGACCAAAGACGACGTGCAGAATTTCGTGAAGGCCGCGATCAACGCGCCGCGCGGAACTGCGGGCGGCAACGGCTTGCAGGTGTTGGCGATGCCGGTGGTGGACTTCGCCAAGTTCGGGGCGGTAGAGGTCAAACCGCTGTCGCGCATCAAGAAGATCTCCGGCGCGAATCTGCACCGCAACTGGGTGACCATCCCGCACGTCACGCAATTTGACGAGGCCGACATCTCCGAGATGGAGGCTTTCCGCAAAGAGTTGGGCGCGGAATACACCAAGCAGAACATCAAGATCACGCCGCTGGCGTTCATGCTCAAGGCCGCTGCTGCGGCGTTGCAGAAATATCCCGACTTCAACGCATCGCTGGACGCGAGCGGCGAAAATCTGGTGTACAAGCAGTACATCCATATCGGCGTGGCCGTCGATACGCCCAATGGTCTGATGGTGCCGGTGCTGCGTGATGTGGACAAGAAAGGCGTCGTGCAGCTGGCGAAAGAACTGGGCGAGATCAGTGCACGGGCACGCGAATTGAAGATCACCGCTGCCGACATGCAGGGCGGATGTTTCTCCATCTCCAGTCTGGGCGGCATCGGCGGCACGGCGTTCACGCCCATCATCAACGCGCCGGAAGTGGCGATCCTGGGTGTATCCAAGTCCAGCATGAAACCCATCTACAAAGACGGCGAATTCGTGCCGCGCCTGATGTTGCCGCTGTCGCTGTCCTACGACCATCGCGTCATCGACGGGGCGGCGGCGGCACGCTTCACCGCGTATCTGGCGAAAGTGCTGTCGGATATACGCTTGCTGGCGGTTTAGGCCGCACGTGCTGCAACCCATAGGCATACTCGGCGGGACGTTCGACCCGATACATTACGGGCATCTGCGTCTCGCCGAAGAGATGCTGGAACTGGCCGGATTGCGGCAGATCCGTTTTATTCCCACCGGCACGCCGGCGCATCGCGATGCGCCGCAAGTCCCGGCGGAGCAGCGCAGTGAGATGGTGAGGCTGGCCATCGCCGATCAACCCGCTTTTATTCTGGATGAGCGCGAAGTCAAACGCGCCAGCAATTGCTACACGGTGGATACGCTGCGCGAGTTGCGCGCCGAATTGGGCGAGCAACAACCGCTGTGCCTGCTGATGGGCGGAGATGCGTTCCTGCAACTGCACACCTGGCACGAATGGGAGACGTTGTTCGATCTGGCGCACATCGTGGTGGGTTACCGCCCCGGCTTCACCATCGAAGAACGCATCGTGACCGCGCCGTTGCCGTTGCGCGAGCATTACCACAAGCGGCTGTGCGCCTCGACCACATTGCGCGCCGAGGCGCACGGCGGAGTCGCCGTACTGGGCATCCCCAAACTTGAAATTTCGGCCACCGTGATACGCTCGCGCGTAGCCGAACAACGCAGCATCCGCTATCTGTTACCGAATACGGTGGCGGAATACATTCATCAACATCACCTGTACGCATCATGCTAAATACTGAAGAAAAAACCCTCGCCGTCGTTGCCGCGCTGGAAGAAATCAAGGCCGTCAACATCACCGTCATCGACACCAGCAAACTGAGTTCGCTGTTCGAGCGCATGATCATCGCCAGCGCGAACTCACGCCGGCAAACCAAGGCTCTCGCCGACAACGTGGTGGTCAAGCTCAAGGAACAGGGCGAGGAAGTCATCGGCCGCGAGGGCGAGGAAAGCGGCGAATGGATACTGGTGGATCTGGGCGAAGTGCTGGTGCATATCATGCAGCCCGCCGTGCGCGAGTACTACAACCTCGAAGAGCTGTGGAGCAAGGCGCAGGCCGCGCGTCCCAAGCTGGCCGGCCCCAAGTAAACCTTCGCGCCAGCACACCTCCACATGAAGCTCTTGATTGTATCGGTCGGCCACAAGATGCCGGACTGGATCACACAGGGGTTCAACGAGTACGCCAAGCGTATGCCGCGCGAGGCGAAAATCGAGCTGCTGGAGATCAGACCCGAACCGCGCACCACCGGCAAGACCACCGAACAGATCATGCAGGCCGAGGCGCAGCGCATCCTGCATGCCTTGCCCGCGAACTGCCTGCGCATCGCGCTGGACGAACGCGGTGCGATGCCCACCACCAAACAGCTCGCCGCACAGATGCAGGACTGGATGCGCGAAGGTTGCGATGTCGCGTTCATCGTCGGCGGCGCGGATGGACTGCACGACACGGTCAAACAATCGGCGCGGCAGTTGCTGGCACTTTCCGCACTCACCCTGCCGCACGCTTTTGTGCGCGTGCTGCTCGCCGAGCAGTTGTATCGCGCGCACAGCCTGATGCACAATCATCCCTATCACAGAGAGTAGGAACACACCGATGAGTGCCATCCAACCGCGTATCTATCTGGCCTCGCAAAGCCCGCGCCGCCGCGAGTTGCTCAAACAGATCGGCGTTAATTTTGAAGTGTTGCTGTTGCGCAGCGATGCGGGACGGCGCATGGATGTGGATGAAACCCCACACGCCGGCGAGCTGCCGGAAGACTATGTGCAACGCATCTGCCGCGACAAAGCCACCGCCGGATACGCCGCGCTGCGCTATCGCGGTCTGCCCCCCGCGCCGGTGCTGGCTGCCGATACCGCCGTGATCCTGGACGGCAAAATACTGGGCAAACCGGATGATGCAGCCCATGCGACAGAGCTGCTGCGGCTGTTGTCCGGGCGCGAGCATCAGGTGCTGACCGGCGTTGCGCTGGCGATGGGAGAACGGCTCGAAGTCGAGATGTCCGTCTCCACCGTGCGCTTCGTCGAGCTCGACAAAGATCGCATCCGCCGCTATCTGTTCACCGGCGAAGGCAAAGACAAAGCGGGGGGCTATGCCATCCAGGGACTGGCCGGCGCGTTCGTCGCCAACCTCTCCGGCAGCTATTCCGGCGTGGTCGGGCTGCCCCTGTGCGAGACCGTCGAACTGCTCAAACGATTCAATATCCCGACACCATGAGCGAAGAGATTCTGATCAACGTCACCCCCCAGGAAACGCGCGTCGCCGTCATGCAGCTCGGCGTGGTGCAGGACCTGCACATCGAGCGCGGCAGCAGTCGCGGCATCGTCAGCAATGTCTATCTGGGCAAAGTGAAACGGGTGCTGCCCGGCATGCAGTCGGCTTTCATCGACATCGGTCTGGAGCGTTCGGCGTTCCTGCATGTGGCGGACATCTGGGAAAACGCCGCCGACCCCAAACCCATAGAGCGCGTGTTGCATGAAGGCCAGAACCTGTTGGTGCAGGTGATGAAGGAACCCATCGGCAGCAAAGGGGCGCGTTTGTCGACGCAACTGAGTATCGCCGGCAGAGTGCTGGTCTATCTGCCCCAGGAAACCCATATCGGCGTGTCGCAGCGCATCGAGAGCGAGGCGCACCGCGAGGCGTTGCGCGCCCGATTGAACGCCATCCTGCCTGCCGAACACAAAGGCGGATACATCATACGCACCGTCGCCGAAGCCGAGGCCGAACCGGATTTCGTCGCCGATGTAGCCTATCTGGACAAGCTGTGGCTCGCGCTGCAAACCGCCGCGAAGACCGCCGGCGCACCGCAGCTGTTGTATCAGGAGCTGGACATCAGCCTGCGCGTGCTGCGCGATTTCGTCACCCACACCACCACGCGCATCCAGGTCGATTCGCGCGCCACCTATCAAAAGATGGTCGAGTTCGCGCAAGCCTACACGCCCGGTGTGACGGGCCAGCTGGAACATTATCCGGGCGTGCGTCCGCTGTTCGATTTGTACGGCGTGGAAGAAGAGATCGAGCGCGCCCTGTCCAAGCGCGTCGATCTCAAATCGGGCGGGTATCTGATCATCGATCAGACCGAGGCTCTGACCACGGTGGATGTGAACACCGGCGGCTATGTGGGCTTGCGCAATTTTGACGACACCATATTCAAGACCAATCTGGAAGCCACGCAGGTCATCGCGCGCCAGCTGCGCTTGCGCAATCTGGGCGGCATCATCATTTGCGATTTCATCGACATGGACAATCAGGAACACCGCGAAGCGGTGCTGGAAGAATTCAAAAAAGCCCTGGCACGCGACCATACCCGCATCACCGTGAACGGCTTCTCGGCACTGGGGCTGGTGGAGATGACGCGCAAGCGCACCCGCGACAGTCTGGCGCATCTGTTGTGCGAACCCTGCCCGACCTGCCAAGGGCGCGGCGAAGTCAAGACCGCGCAAACGGTGTGCTACGAGATCCTCCGCGAGATCCTCCGCGAAGCCCGCCAGTTCAACGCCCGCGAATACCGCATCCTGGCCGCGCAACAGGTGATCGATTTGTTCCTGGACGAGGAATCGCAAGCCCTCGCGCAGCTTTCCGATTTCATCGCCAAACCTATTTCATTGCAGGTCGAGACCATCTATAACCAGGAGCAATACGACGTGATCCTGATGTAGGACACGGAGACTTATCTGCGATGAACACCATGACGAAACCCTTATTCCTGCTTGCGGCACTTGCCCTTACACTCGCCGGATGCAGCCCTTCCGAAACCCAGCAGACACCTGGCAATGCGGCGGATGATACGACTAAACTATGTCCGGCTATCGCGGCGACCGGCCTGACCAAACACTGCGAGGTCAACACCGGTGAGGGATCGGTCGGGGTCGTGGTCGACAGCTTCGACGAGGAAGTGGCGAGGAATGCCTGTGCTCATATTGCGGAGAAATTATCGCCACTCACCGCCCGGCTTGCAGGCTCGTGGAAGCTGCAAACCTTCTCTCCCTATCGCAGCGACAAACCGACGGCGACCTGCGTGTTGCATTAGCCGACGAACTTCCCGATCTCCGCCTCGACCCGCCCCACCGCCGCCTCCAGCCGGTCCGCCACGCCGGCTTCGGGCATCGCACCCTGGCGCGCGGTTTGCTCGATGTCCGCGCACAGTCCCGCCAGCTCCAGTGCACCCACCATGCGGCACGCCCCCTTGCCGCGATGCGCCGCCTGCACCACGGCGACCGGGTCGCCCGCCTTCAGTGCCGCCTGCAAGCTGGCGATGTCACTGCGGTTGTGCAGCTTGAATTCCTGCAGCATTTCGATCTGTGCGTCACGACGGGTGCTGATCTTGTTCAGCACGCCGAGGTCCAGCACCGCCGCAGCAGGAGAAGTCCGAGGGGGTTCGGCGGACGGCGTTGACGGGCCGGTGGCGGGCAGCAGCCGGGCCTTGGCCAGCCAGTGCGCCAGCTTGGCGCGGAGTTCGGCGAGTTCGGTGGGTTTGGTCAGCAGGTCGTCCATGCCGGCGGCCTGGCAGCGGTGCTGTTCTTCGGCCAGGACGTTGGCGGTCCAGGCGATGATGGGGATGCGCCGTGCGCCGGTATGCTGTTCGATGTCGCGGATGGTGCGGGTGAGTTCGTAGCCGTCCATCTCCGGCATGTGGCAGTCGGTGATGATGAGGTCGTAGTGGTGGCTCTGCCATAAGGCGAGGGCTTCGACTCCGTCCGCCGCCGCGTCGGGGTGCAGGCCCAGCAGGCCGAGTTGTTGTTTGAGCAGCATGCGGTTGAGCGGGTGGTCGTCGACCATCAGGACCGCGAGGGTCTGGCCGGGGGCGACCAGCGGGCTGGTGTCCGGTTCGGGGTCGGGTGCGGCGGGCTGCTGCGGGTCGGCCGCCAGCGCGACATTGGCGATGGGCAGCTGGAGGGTAAGGCTGAAGGTGGAGCCGACGCCCGGGGTGCTGTCCACACTGAGCTCGCCGTCCATCAGTTCCGCCAGTCTGCGGCAGATCGACAGTCCGAGTCCGGTGCCGCCGTACATGCGGGCGGTGTCGGCACTGGCTTGTTCGTAGTGCTGGAACAGGCGTGCCTGGTGTTCCGGGTCGATGCCGATGCCGCTGTCGGTGACGCTGAAGCGCACGGTGTCGTAATCGGGGTGATGGGTCAGGCGTTGCGCGCGGAGGTGGATGGTGCCGGATGCGGTGAACTTGAGGGCGTTGCTGGTGAAGTTGTTGAGGATCTGCGACAGGCGCAGCGGGTCGAACAGGTGGGCACCCCGCAGTTCGGGGTCGATGCTGTAGCTGAGCCGGATGTCTTTTGCTGTGGCGATCTGGGCGTAGGTGTTGACGACGCTGCGCAGCATGTCGGTGAGGGTGGCCGGGCGCGGGGCGAGTTCGAGTTTGCCGGCTTCGATCTTGGACCAGTCGAGGATGTCGTTGACGATGCGCAGCAGGCTGTTGCCGGATGTCTGCGCGGCCGCGAGCAGTTCGCTCTGGTGCGGTTGCAGTTGCGACAGGCCGAGCAGTTCCATCATGCCCAGCAACCCGCCCAGCGGGGTGCGGATCTCGTGGCTCATGGTGGCCAGGAAGGAGTC